>CAXMRH010000064.1:0-7492 GCA_964196045.1 uncultured Chthoniobacterales bacterium
CTGGGACTGGACCGAGATCGACCTCACCGCCGTCTTCGGCGCGGACGAGGAGGCCTGGCCGCCCTATGCCGTGCAGGTCGCGAACCGTGGCGGTCAGCGTCTGGTTGTGGTGCACACGAACGGTGCAATCGACTGGGAAGAAGCCACGGCTCTCGCCACGAACAACGGGGCAGACATACCAGAGGGACTCTCGCAGGTCGTCAGCGTCGACCCGAACGGCATCGGTTGGACCGACGCGCTTGGGGCCCAGAATTCCTGCCTAGCCGCGCAGACGGCATCCCTCACCGAGCAGTGGAACACCGAGCCCGAGGGACCCGAATTCGACTTCGATCGAGAACTTACCGAAGCCGAGGCGGCAGAGTTACAGGCGTGGAGCGAAGCGCGGCTGCAGCGAGCGTTCGAGATCAACGCCCAAGCCCTGCGAGCTGTAGCAAGCATTCCTGGCTGTGAGCCATTCGTGAAGTGTTCGACACAGCAGACGGCGTACTACGAGCAGACCGATGCCCAGTTCGAGGCGCTCTACGGGGAGTTCGGCTTCGACATCAACGACGACGTGGACCTCAGCTCGGAACAGCGTGCGGCATACGACCAGCTCCGCGCAGAGAACGACGAGGCAATGGAGACCTGGATCGCCGAATCGGGGTGTGATGAAGTCCTAGGCGAAGGCGTGGGGATCGAGGATTTGGGAATCCCCAATTACGTCACCTGGGCCGAACTGGGGGTCACACCACCCGAGAGCTGGAAGCCGATCGATCACACCTTTCTCGTCGACGGTGACGTCGTGACCGACCTCGGTCGGGTCTTCGACGGACAGGACGGTTACCTGATCGACGTCCGTTCGACGTCAGATTCATGGCAGGTCACGTTCGACACCACTCCATTCAGCGGCGTCACACCGACGGAGAATCGGTTCACGACGTGGACTTCGACAGACTCCACGTCCTGGACCTCCTCCACCAACGACAGCTCTCTTTGGTCACAAGATGCCCGTCTGTCGAACGGAACGTCCTTCTCGGTGAACTGGGATCGGCAGCAGGCTCAGTTGCTGCGATCTAACCCAGACGGGACGACCGACGGGTTGCTCCTCGCGAACCTTGCGCCGGAGATCAATACGACGAATTACTCGATGGTCAATGTGAAGGCCGGTGAGTACGGCGTCGTGGCCTGGGCGGTGGACTGGTCGAGTCTCTCCGACCCCTCATATGACTCGCTCCTCCTGTACAGCCCCGACGGAATCGGATGGGGTGTCACCGAGGTCGCCGACGCCGAAGTGATAGATGCGATCGTTGGTGGCGAAGGTGTTCTGCTCTTCTTGAATGACCCGGCTCGACCAGAGGGCACCCCCCAGCCTTACGCACTCGCCCAAGCCGAATAGTTGTGCACTCGCAAGGTCTTCCACTCGCAGGGTCTGACCCCAGAAGTGCTCAACTGGACGATCGTCCAGTTCTTGTTGGCATACTGTCTGGATGCATCGCTTCACCTTGAGCCCACGCATTCGAACGTCGCCCTTCTATGAGTCCGCTACGGCGGCCGGCCTCAGCGACATCAGCGTCTATAACAGGATGCTCATGCCCACGTCGTATGGCGACCTCAAGGCGGAGTACGACCGCCTGATCAACGGCGTGGCCATGTGGGACGTCTCCATCGAACGTCAGGTCGAGATCAGTGGCCCCGATGCTCAGGCATGCACCCAGTACCTCACGGCTCGCGACATCACGAACATGGTCGAGGGACAAGGCAAGTACGTCGCAATGTGCGACCACGGCGGTCGGATTCTCAACGATCCGGTTCTCATGAAACTCTCGGGAAATCGTTACTGGTTCTCGATAGCGGACAACGACATGCTGCTCTGGTGCAAGGCAATCGCTGCCGAGAAGGGATTCGACGTCGTCGTCTCTGAGCCAGACGTTTCCCCGATGGCCATCCAAGGGCCACGTGCCGAAGACCTCATCGCTGAACTGTTCGGAGATCACGTCCGATCACTCAAGTATTTCTGGTTCGAGGAGACCGACCTCGATGGCATTCCCCTCGTGCTCTGTCGCTCGGGCTGGAGCAAACAAGGCGGCTTCGAGCTTTTCCTGCAGGATGGAGCGCGTGGAAATGACCTCTGGGAAGCTGTGGCGACGGCTGGCGAAAAATACGACATCGGCCCCGGTGCTCCCAACCATGTCGAACGCGTCGAAAGCGGCCTGCTGAGCTTTGGCGGAGACAACACGCCGGATTCGAACCCCCTCGAGGTCGGTATGGGTCGATACGTCGACGTCGACACGGAGGTCGACTACATCGGCAAAGCCGCGTTGCAACGTGTGGTCGCCAACGGCGGGCCCGCCCGCCTTTTCGTGGGAGTACACGTGGACGCGAACCTCTCCGCGGCCTGGCCGTTGCCTTCACGAACCCCGGTCTTCGTCGACGGCCTTCAAGTCGGGACCCTGAGCGCGATCGTCCACAGCCACCGCCTCGCTCAGACCATCGGGCTTGCGCAGATCGACCGTGACGTCGTCGAGTCTGGGACAACAGTCGAGGTCGAAACGCCAGACGGTCGGACCAGCGCAACCATCACGAAGCTGCCGTTCCTGTAACGAACGCTGACTTCAGTCGAGTTCGTACTCGGTGCTCGCGATGAAACGCAGGATCTCGTACAGGGCCCCGACGGCAACCCTGTTGGAGTCATCCTCGGTGACAGGCATGTCGTAGACCAATACTTCCCGATCGCTCAGCTCATCGTTTCGTTCGGCGTCGAGGCCGCTCAACAGCGCTCGCATACCCCGGTTCTCATAGAGCGTCTCGAACCGGATGAACTCGATGCCAACATCTTGAGCCGTCCCGATCAGCAACTCGAGCAGAAGACGGCCGAACCCGCGACCTTGATAGTCGTCCATCACCGCGAGTGAGGCTTCGGCGATCTTCGGTTCTTCTTCGACCACGATCAACCGCGCCACGGCGAACCCTCGGCCCTCCTCCGTCCCAACGTCAGACGGCAACGTGGGGTCGGCGACGACCCAAGCTCGGTGACGATCGTGGTCGATGTCCGTCAGAGAGTTGATGAGTTCCTCACCGAGACGCTCACGAACCGTGAAGAAGCGCAGGTACCTCGAGCGCGGTGACATCTGTGCGAACGCGGCCTCGAGCCCGGGGCCGTCCGTCGGACGCAGAGGGCGAATGACGAAGGGTGTTCCGTCGTCCAGTTCGCCCTTGATTCCGTCTCCGTCCAACGGAAGGTCCCAGGTGAGATTCATCGCCTAGTTGACGATTGCTCCGGCGAGTTCCCCAACCATGCCGATTCGTTCGAGCTTGTGGCCGTTGACAGGAAGATTGATCGTGAGACCATCGAGCCCCGCAGCCATCGATTCCTCGAAGGCCTCCCCGACCGTGTCGAGATCTCCGTAGATGAAAAAGGTCTTCAACATCTCGAGCACTTCGTCGTTCCAGCCCTTGAGCCCTGCCATCTCGGCCAAGTCCGCTTCGGCTTCTTCCATAGTCGGAGCAACGATGCACATAGTGAGTTTGGTGACCGTGAGCTCGCTGCGATCGCGACCCAGTCGCTCACAGTGCTCGGCGAGCGCTTCGAGCTTCCGCGGGATATCCGAGATCGGTCCGGTGGCGAGGTTCGATTCGTCGGCATACTGCGCAACCATTCGGAGCGTCTTCTTCTCACCCGAGCCGCCGATCATGATCGGAATCTTGCTGATGGGCGGCGGCGAGTTCACCGCGTCCGTGACCTGGTAGTACTCGCCGTCGAGACTGACCTTCTCGCCTCGGAGCATCGGTCCGATGATCTGCAGTGCTTCTTCGAGCTTCTTGAATCGCTCGGTGAAGGTGTTGAACTCATAGCCGAGGGAGTCGTGTTCGAGCTCGAACCATCCGGATCCGATTCCGAGGGTGGCACGACCGCCAGAGACGTGATCGAGCGCAGTGATCGCCTTGGCGAGCAACGTGGGGTGGCGATAGGTGTTGCCTGTCACCAGAGCGGAGAGCCGCACCTTCTCGGTGTGTTGAGCGAGGGCTGACAGCAAGGTATAACACTCGAACATCGGCTCGTGTGGTTCGCCGATGCCGGGCAGTTGGTAGAAGTGGTCCATCACGAAGACACGATCAAAGCCAGCGTCTTCGGCAGCTTTCGCCTGGGCGATTACCTTGCCGAAAATCTCGTCGTTCGCTGTATTGGGATAGGTGAAGTTCGGGATCTGGTAGCCAAGTTTGCTCACCGACCGACATTAGGGCATGCAACAAAGCCGGCGTCTAGTCCCACGCATTCCGAACGCGAGAGTATGCAATCACAGCGAGCCCAACGCCAACGAGCGCGGCGTACACGAAGACGGCCTGGCCCTCGGCGCCGTAGACGAGTGGCGCCGCGAACGCGGCAATGGCCGCGGACGATAACCCGGCTGCGTCCAGCAACGCCGCTCCGACCGCCGCCCGCTCCGCCCCGGTCACCTCGAGTACGAGAACCTGGGAGCTCACTGATGCGAACGACTCCCCAGATCCGTGGAGCACACCAAAGATGGTCGCGACCGGAACCGACTGCGCAATGCTGTACCCGAACATCGCTGGTATGAGGACGAGCAACGCCGGAAGCATCACAGCAGAACCGCCGCGAGACTCGGCCAGATTTCCCGCAATTCGGGGCAGGATCAACATCGGTCCACCAACGAACAGGATCACCACTGCGACCATGCCCGTCGACGCTCCGATGTCCGTGAGGAACCGATCGATGACGGCGTCGAACACGCCGATGAAGCCGAAAACGATGACCTGCACGATCATCGCTGCTTGCACACGTGGACGACGAAGAAGTCTGCGTAAGTCGCCGTAGTTCACAGGTGCCATCGCGATCTCCGCACGCAGGATGGTGCGCGTCGCAGGAATGCCGGCCAGCGCGAGCCCGGCACTGACGAAGATAAACGGTGCTTCGAATCCCAGGGGTTCCAGCAGCGCGCCGATCAATGGGCCGCTGATAAAGCCAGCAATTGCAGTCGACAGCAGAATCCCCAGCTTGGCGCCGCCTCCTTTCGCGTCAAGGCCGATCAGGGCCTTTCGTGCGACAAGACTGAACAGCCCGAGTCCGACACCCGTGAGCCCGCGACTCAGGGCGAGGATCCCCGCCGATGAGGCATAGGCGAATCCGATAGACCCCACGATGCCACTGACGATCGCCATGACGGCGAGCGGGGCGCTGTGTCCACGATCGGCGAGCGGGGCGAGAACGAGCTGAGCAATGAACGAGGCGCCGAAACCCGTCCCAGCAATGAGTCCGATCTCCAAATCTGAAAGACCAAATTTGGTCTGCACATCCTCGAGGAAGACGAAGACGACGCCGAGCGCTGCCGTTAACAGGAAGTTCGTTGTGTAGATCAGAAAAGACCGCATCACGTCTTACTCAGGGGTCGAGGGGTGCGAGCGTTCGACGATACGACCACATAGACACCAACGACGACCAGAAGTCCACCAGCAGCCTCGACCACGCCGAGCACCTCAGCTCGAATAAGCCACCCGAAGAACACACCGAACAGCGGAATGAGATACGCCGTCGACGCGGCAACGGTCGGTGTCGCCCGCTGCACCACGGTGGCCATGAGCGAGAAGGTGAGTGCGTTCGCTGGGATAGCCGCGTAGAGAACCGGAACGAGCAACCCAACAGACCAGTCGGTTTCACCTGTCCCTTCCACGATTAGCGCGAACGGAACGAGCATGCACGCCGACATCACCAACTGCACTCCAACCAACATGATCGGCGAGATGCGGCTGAAGTCCTTCCATTTCATGTACACGTTGCCGAACGCCCAGGCCAGGGCGCTGACCCCAAGCGCGACGATGCCGACTCCGGCGGTCGAACCCGAGAGCGAAGGACTCGCCAACACCACGGTTCCGAGAAAGCCAATCGTGAGACCGGCGAGCGCTGCTCGACTCGTCGGGGCTTGCAAGAGCAGCAGCATCAGTACGGCGGTGAACAGGGGCATGGTCGACGACATGAGAGACGCCACTCCAGCGGGCACGCGGTTCACGCCAAACACGAGCAGACCGCTCGACACGGTCGTGATGCTCAAGCCAACGACGAAGATGTTGCGCAGGTCGTCCCGACGCCTGGGCAGCCGTTCGCCGCGGAGCAGTGCGAGTCCGATCAGAAACGATCCTCCGACAACAGTGCGCATCGATGCGAGCAGAAATGGCGTGGTGTGGTCGAGGGCGAACTTGAGCGCAGAGAAGTTTCCCCCGATGAGCGCAGCGACCAGGACGACGGTGAGTAGGACGACCCGTGAGCTCAAGCGAGCACACGTTCGCGAATAGCGGTCACCGTCGCCTGATCGAGCGCACCGGGAATGATCCAGAAGCCCTCGGTTTCGAGCGCGTGTGTCGCAGCTTCCAGGACGATCTTCATGCCAGATGCTCGCTCAACGTCGGATTCGACACAAACGTCGGCAACATGGACGACCGTGAGCGGCATCGTCATCTCCGAACTCGAATACACGCCACCGGCAGCGGAACCGCTTTTCTTCGACATCTCCTTCGGCGTCTCGCCTGGCGACCATGCGGCGATCGTTGGTGCAAACGGCGTCGGCAAGAGCACGATTCTTCGAATTCTGTCTGGCGAGATCGAAGCAGACGCTGGTGAGTTCGCGATCGCTGGATCGTTCTTGTCGATGTCGCAAGACGTTGGCATGGGAAGCCCGGACGACACGCTGCGCCACATGCTCCTCGAAGTCGCTCTCCCTGAGCTTCGTGCAGCGGGGTTTGAACTGATCACTGCCGAGGCCGCTCTTGCCGACGGGTCTGATGACGGCATGGGCTACGCCGAGGCGATCACTCGCTGGGGTGAGCTCGGTGGGTACGAGCTCGAATCACAATGGGCGGCGGCCGCCGAGCGAAGCGTGAAAACTCGCGTGGACGACTTCTCCACACGGCTCGTTGGTGAGCTCTCTGGCGGAGAACGGAAACGGCTGGTACTCGATCTGCTGCTTTCCTCGGGGGTCGATGTTCTACTGCTCGACGAGCCCGACAACTACCTCGACATTCCAACACGGGTATGGCTCGAGGAAAAGATCTTGGCGTGCTCCAGCACGATTCTCATGGTGAGCCACGACCGTTCGCTGCTCGAACGAGTGGCGACGAAAATCGTGGTACTCGAGGGGAGTGGCTGTTGGGTACACGGCGATTCGTACATGACGTTTCCCGAGGCCCGTGAGAAGCGACAGGCTCTGCTGGGCGACGCGGTGAAGCGATGGCACGAAGAGGAGCGGCGCCTCCACGCCCACATGAAGATCATGAAGGCTCGCGCCGCACAAAACTTCAAGAACGCCACGAAGGCCAATGCCGCTGAGACTCGTTGGGAGAAGTTCGTCAAGGCTGGCCCTCCTCCGCCTCCGGTCGTGGACAGGCAGATCCAGGTGAAGCTCCGCGGCGCCGATTCGGCTCGGCGGGTGCTCGCAATGACCGAAGTGTCGATCGGCGATCTCTTCTTTCCGTTCTCCGATGAGGTGCACTTCGGCGAACGGGT
>CAXMRH010000065.1:0-14780 GCA_964196045.1 uncultured Chthoniobacterales bacterium
CCGCTCGAACAAGGCCAAGCTCTCTGGTCCGCTCGAACACTGACAATGCCAGCGTGTTGGCGATGCCGATGAGGGCGATGACGACGGCGAGGGCAACCATGATGTTGACGACCGCCAAGGTCTCGTCGATCAGCGCTTCGACACGATCTCGGAACTGCTCCGATGTTTCGATGTCGGCGGCTGGGACGAGTTCCTCCCATTCAGCAATGCTCGCCTCGATCGTGGCCACTGAGGCAGCGTCATCGAGGTTCAGAGCAAACCACTCATATCCGGTCCGATCGCCTGCGGCATCGAACGTGGACTCGTCGAACAGGAAGTTCGATTCGATGAGTGCTTCATCGTGATACACGCCGGTGATCGTCGACTCGACGAAGGTTCCGTTGGCGTATTCCGACGTTACGACGTCGCCTATGCCAAGACCGGTCTCTTCGGCATGGTCCGCCGCAATCAGCACGGGATTGACCGTTCCGGCACCGAGGTCTCCTTCTTGAATATCGGTATCAAGTAGAGGTGCAATCTGGTTGAAGTCGGTAGCGATCATCGTGCTGAGCTCGCCATCGATCCTTGTTTCGACGTATCGGAAACCGGCGAAGTCATCGACCACGTCGCTCGTCGCAAGGGCATCGGCGAAATCGAGCGGGAAGTCGACATCGACGAGTTGATCGGTGACGTAGTACTCAGCGATGGCTGACTCTTCGAGAGTCGTGCCGAAGTTGCTCTTGATCGACTGCCCCACAATGAGTGCTGTCGACACGAGCGCCAGCCCGATCATCAGCGCTGCGGCCGTCGTGGCCGTGCGGCGAGGATTACGAGCAGCGTTCTGCTGTGCCATCCGGCCAGCTACTCCGCTCATGCGGGCCAGTGGCCAACCGAGAATCCGGGTGATCGGACCGACTGCCATCGGGCTCAGAAGGGTCACTCCAAGGAAGACGCCGATTGCACCCGACGCCATCAAGGTGATCGTCGTCGCCATGCTGCCAGAGCCAGCGAGGCCAATCACCCCGGCGATGATGCCGCCACCGAAGAGGCCGAATCCCGAGACGATGCGAGTCCGGCTTCCCGGTTTGTTGGCTTCCGATCCGCCTCGGAGTGCTGCGATGGCAGGAATGGTCGATGCCTTTCGAGCCGGACCAACCGCCGCTAGCAAGGTGACTCCGACTCCGATCACCAAGGAAGCGATGATGGTTCTCGTCGCGACGATCGTCGGCGAATCCGGAAGGCTTCCCCCGGTTGCGTTGAACAACGCTGTGAGTCCCTTGGCCACACCGATTCCGCCAGCGATACCGGCTGCCGATGCGAGCGCACCGATCACGAGGGCTTCACCAAGTACGGAGCGGCGAATCTGCTTGGCATCGGCACCAATTGTGCGTAAGAGGCCAAGCTCTTGTGTTCGCTGGCTGAGGACGATCGCGAACGTGTTGTAGATGATGAACATCGAAACGAACAACGCCACGCCTCCGAATCCGAGGAGGATGTTCGAGACGATGCCGATCTCACCGAGGAATTCATCGCTCGTTTCGCTGGCGACAGTCTCGCCATCGACGACCTCGACATCGGGTAGTGCAGATTCGACCGCTGCCATCACCGTGGCCACGTCAGCGCCGTCGTCGATCTGAACACTGATGGTGTTCACTCCGTCGATTCCGAGGAGCGTCGCTGCTTCATCCGCGTTGAACTGCACAAGGAGGGCACCAAGTGTCTCGTTCTCGGATCCGAACGACGACGTGCCAGACAGAGTGAGTGTTTCTCGACCTATCGGCGTCACGATGTCGTACGCCTCACCGATCACGAGATCGTTCTCGAGCGCGGAATCGAGGTCGATGGAGAACTCGCCAATTTCGGGAGCACTGCCGCCGGCGAGCGTAAAGTTACTGAGTTGCGTGTTTTCAGACCATGCATAGGCGATCTGGGGAGGCCCCGCCGTCGTGATCGGGTCGCCGTCACCACCGATGACTTGAATGGCGTCCCATTCGGACTCCACGGCGGGCACTGCGTCAACAACACCATCCACGCCAGCGACGACGTCGACGAGGTCACGGGGTAGCGGTGGCGGATCGCCGAAGTCCGAGAGTGGACGTACTTCGAGATCGACACCTGAGGTGATCTCTTCTGAAACATCCCCGAACGAGCTTCGCAGCCCATCTCCGAGGACGAAGGCCGAAACCACGAAGCTCACAGCGAGTGTGACGCCGAGTGTGGTGAGGGCGAAGCGAACCTTGTTGGCTCGCAGGTTCTTGAGGGTTAGACGCAACATGACTTTTGCCTTTCGTTCCGGTGAGGAATCAGTTGCCGAGTCGACGCATATGGTCGAGCACGGTGTCAGGTGTCGGTTGATGCAGCTCGTCGGTGATTCGTCCGTCGGCCAGGAAGACCACTCGGTCGGAGTAGCTCGCAGCAACGGGATCATGGGTCACCATGACGATGGTTTGTCCGAGTTCTCGGACGGCGTGACGCATGAATGCGAGGATCTCGCCTCCGGTCGTGCTGTCGAGGTTGCCGGTTGGTTCGTCGGCAAAGATGATCTCCGGGCGGCTTGCAAGAGCTCGCGCTACGGCGACTCGTTGCTGCTGTCCACCCGACAGCTCGCCGGGCCGGTGGGCGAGACGGTCACTGAGGCCAACGGTGTTCACCACGTTGTCGACCCACGCCTTGTCAGGTTTCCTTCCGGCCAGATCCATGGGAAGGGTGATGTTCTCGATTGCACTGAGCGTGGGCACCAGGTTGAAGGCCTGGAAGATGAAGCCGAGCCGGTCACGACGTAGGAGTGTGAGCTCTTTCTCGCTTGCGACGGCTATGTCGATACCGCCGATGAACGCGGAACCGGAGTCCATGCGATCGAGGCCCGCCATGCAGTGCATGAGGGTCGACTTACCGGACCCGGAAGGGCCCATGATGGCGGTGAACTGCTTGGCCATGAAGTCGACGTCGACGTTGTCGAGCGCAACAACTTCCGTGTCGCCAATGCCGTAGGTCTTGGTTGCGCCCCTTGAATACGCAGCTGCATGAGCAGTGCGTGAAGCGGTTGGACGTTCTTCGATGAGGGTCATTTCCACTGCTTTCGTTCGTTGAATAGATTCAGCGTAAGAACTCGACGAGCGGCGGTCGTCAGGCGAAGTCTTGATTGACGGTCCCGACTTCGGAGGAGATTTATGACCTCGATATCGAGGGAAAGGTCATCACTTTGGCGGACGGGCCAACAACAAACGGAGGACGCACGCGCCCGGCGCTCCCGTTACTCTCGAATCATGAGCGCGCCGGCAACCTCACTGATCAGCGTTGCGCAGCGAGTGCAGCGTTGGACTCGCGAGCGGCCGCTGCTGATCGATGTGGCCATAGCGACCCTCGCTGCCATACTCACCTTCGCAGATCTCTACAGCATCGAGACGCTCCCGGCCCGCGATCAAGACCTCCTCGCAGTGCTCTTGGTACTCGGCGCAGCCGTTGCATTGATCTGGCGCCGAGTTGCGCCGTTCACGGTGCTGGTCGCGGTCCTCTCGGCGCTGGCGGTCATGTACCTCCGCGACTACGACGCCTACCTGTCCTCCATTGGCCTTCCAGCGCTCTACACGGTGGCCGCAATTGGTGAACCCCGGCGACGGGCATGGAGCTTCGTCACCGTCGGATCCTTTGGACTCTTCGCCCTAGCGTGCGTGACCATTCTGCAACAATCGAACGGTTTCAGCTATGCCAACGCGATGGGGATGATCGGTTCCTTGTTCGCCTCAGTTCTCGCCGGAGCCATCGTCCGAAATCGACATGAGATCTTTCTAGACACGGAAGCGCGGGCTGATCGGGCTGAGGCGGATCAGTTGGTCGCAGCCGAACGAGCTGTGACCAATGAACGACTACGCATCGCGAGAGAGATGCACGACGTGGTCGCCCATGGGATGAGTGTGATGTCCGTTCAGGCCGCAGCCGCCAAAGAGACGTTCCAGACGCGTCCCGACCGGGCACTCGAGCTTCTCGACAGCATCGAGACGACGGGTCGAGAGTCGCTTGCAGAAATGCGTCGGATGCTCGGCGTCCTGCGCAGTGGAGAGGACGGAGACAGCGAGCGAATTGGCCCAGAACTCGCTCCGCAGCCTTCGCTCGGTGACCTCGACCGACTCGTGTCGGGTTGCGTGAAGGCCGGAACTCCCACCGAGCTGCAGATCAGCGGTGATCCGGTGAGGCTGCCCCCGGGAATCGAACTTGCAGCATTCCGCATCGTGCAAGAGGCCCTCACGAACGTGCTCAAGCACGGGGGCCCGAATGCCTCAGCCAGAGTGGAGTTGGCCTACGAGCCGACACATATTCAGGTCTCCGTGCTCGATACCGGCCGAGGTGCAGTCGTGAAGCCTGCGCCGGGCGGTTCAGGCAACGGACTGATCGGCATGCGAGAGCGCGTCGATGCCTACGGTGGCGAGGTCTCTGCCGGCCCGCGGGCAGGGGGCGGGTATGCGGTCATCGCGACACTTCCGCTTGCAACCGACACCGACCGACGACGCGTCGAGTCAAGCGACGAGACGCGGAAGAGAACGTCATGACCATCCGAGTAGCCGTAATCGACGACCAAGCGCTGATGCGCGATGCCTTCACCATGATGCTCGAGGCGCAGGAAGACGTCGTCGTCGTCGGCGATGCAAGTGACGGCCGCGAGGGTGTCGAGTTGTGCCGGCGACGTAATCCTGATGTTGCACTTATGGACATCCGAATGCCCAACATGGATGGCATCGAGGCGACTCGATTGATCGCCGAGGATTCGTCGTTGACGACAAAGGTCCTCATGCTCACGACCTTTGACCTCGATGAGTACGTCTACTCCGCCGTCCGAGCTGGTGCGAGCGGCTTTCTGCTCAAAGACACGCCAGCAAGACAGCTCGTCGAGGCAATCAGAGTGATCGCCGAGGGGAACGCGTTGCTCGCACCCTCGGTGACCAAACGGTTGATCGAAGAGTTCGCGCGGCAGCCGACTCCCGGGTCCAGCCACCAGGAACTTCCCTCTGACCTCACTGAGCGAGAACTCGAGGCGCTGCGGTGTCTTGCTCGCGGCTTGAGCAATCGAGAGATCGCCGCGGAGATGTTCATCGGTGAGGCAACGGCGAAGACTCACGTGAGCCGACTACTGACGAAGCTCGGTGTTCGTGATCGGGTCCAAGCCGTAGTGCTCGCGTACGAGTCAGGACTTGTTGAGGTCGGTCGCAGCGAGTCTGAGTGACGACCGGAGCGCTACATTCCGTGCGCCGGTACCTGGGTTTCGTTACCATGGCGGAACCGAGTTGGTTGGTGGTGTCAGTTCTACCTAGGTCATTTCGACATTGCTGGCCGCATTCCCCTGATCGGAGTGCTGTATGGCAAATCCATGGTCCAAGCGGCTGATGGCCGGGATGTGTGTGGGCGCTCTGCTATTTGGCCCACTATTCGTGGCGTCCGCCGGCGCACAGACGGACGGTGACGACGACGGAGTTCCTGACGAGGATCTGACCGACAACCCGACGGCAACGGGGTCGGGTGGGAACCTGCCAAGCCCTCTGCCGCTCGAAACCACAGCTGACGTGATTGCGATTCTCTATCAGCTCATGCCAGACCTCGACGCCGACGGTTTTCCCGACTTCCCACGCAACGCCGATGGCACGCCCGATTTCGCAGGTCTCAACAGCTTCATCGGCGAACCCGGAGATCGTGACCTTCGCACTGGCCCCGACGACCAAATCGACCAAGAGTTTCTTGAGGCCGAAGACCTGAACAACATCCAGATCACGATGGCGGACGGCACGGAAGTGTTCGTCGCCACGACCGAGAGCGCACAACATGCGCTGCAACAGGTGCAGGCAGCTGGCGGCGACCTCGGCCAGGTCGCCGGTTCGGGCTCGGCGCTGAGCGGCCCGTGTTACGGCATCACGTTCTCGTACGACTCGAACGGCGATCCGCTCGATATGGCATTCGATTTCAGCGACGCCACGCCTCCGTTCACCTCGACTCCTGGCGGCGACTACGAGCAAGCCTTCACGTCCGGCAACCCCTTCCGCGTCGATGTGGACGGCGCCGTCATCTACACCGGTATCGCAGGCGGAGTTCCTCCCGGCTCCGGGCCAATGGAGCACGACTGGTTCATCGAGATGAACTTCCTCGGGTTCGACGGCACCAATGTTGATGCAGGCGGAGACCCCAACACCGCTGGCGAGAATCGGAACGCTGGCAGCGTGTCACTCAAAGAAGACCTACCGGCCGCCGCCAAGATCAACGGCCTGATGGCGATCAACGGGCAGATGATGGCTCCGATTCCCGCCGACTTCTTCTGTGTGGGCTCCGGCTTCGTCGAGTTCGAAGGCGGCATCGACCCAACGCTGCCTGGCGCTGCTCTCGTTCTGCTCTCGACCGTCGGGCTCCTGTTCAACGCGCGACCTGCGCTCACCTGGGGAGGTGCGGAATGAGTTCTCAAAATGTGAAGCGCCATCCGATCCGGGGCGCGCTCTACGGCGTGCTCCTCGGCCTTGGTCTGGCTCTCGCTGCCGTTGGTCAGGGCATCGTCGCCCTAGGCACGTACCCGCCATTTCTGATTCTGCTGTTCGGAATCGCCGCCGGAGTCGCCTGGAGCATGTTCGGCCCCGCAAAGAGTCCCAAGGGCGCCGAACCACCCAAACCCATCGAGATCCTCGACACCAACACCGCGGAGTAGTACGGGCTGCAGCAGCCGCCCAACTTGTTGACAGCCGGCGACAACACCTCCACCCATCTGCGAAGATCGCTGTTATGACGGCAGCACAGCGAGGTTGGTTCAGCGATGTTCCACCGAATGGCTTCCACGGTCGCCCGAGCGCGACCAACTCCAACACCAACACCCTCGGGCTGAACACACCGCCGCCGGAGATCGAGATCGAGACCTCACCCGAACATCGCAACCTCGTTGCCGGCGATCCGTCCTGTGCAGGATGGGTGCGCAGCCCCGATGATTCCGGTGTGCGTGCGCTTCGAGACGAGCTGCGGGAGCACAACGGCATCCCAAACCTCGAAGTCCTCGAGCCACACGAGATTGAGCGTGCCGTGGACGTGTTTCACCGCGACGGGTTCGTGGTGGTCCGAGATGCCCTTGTCGGCGAGAAGTTCGAGGCACTCCGCGCTGGGGCTGAGGCGGTCGTCGACGACATCCTCGCGGTCGACCCAAACGGCTCCGTCGGCGGCGGTGCAGGAGGAATGCCCCACCGCTACTCCTTCGGCATGACCTCGGGGTCGAGGCATCGACTACATCACCCCGAGTGGGTCGACCTGATCGACCTGCCCACAACCACACCGATCCTCGCGGCACTCTTTGGAGCGACGACCTACATCGTCGGCGGAGGGGGCGGCGACCTCGCGCTCCCAGGAGCCATCGAATACCAGGGTCTCCACGCCGACAACGTGTGGGTCGAACCTTTTGATCCCGTCGGTGCCATCACAACCCGAGACATGCCGGTGCCAGTCATCACGATCAACTTCCCGACGACGGACCTGACCTGGGAGAACGGCCCCATCCGGCAGATTCCTCGCTCCCAGCGCTCCACCGAACCGATCCCCACACTCCTGAACGAACCGGCCTCGATGAAACACAGCACCTTGTGCCCAGTGCCCGCTGGTTCGGCAATCGTTCGGGACAACCGGGCATGGCACGGAGGCACCCCCAACCTCTCGTCGGACGTCCGGTCGATGCCGAACATCGAGTACTACGCCCCATGGTTCCGCAGCGAAGGCGTCCATCGATGTATGCCGTACGAACTCTGGGCCGGATTGTCTGAGCACGGCAAACGCGTTTGCCGGTATGTCGTCTGCGACCCAGGCGAGCCGGTCATCGGTGCGGGCATCACCCACCCCCGAGCACGCGATCGGGATGCCTTCATCGACGCACAACTCGCCGCCATCGGCCCCGATGCCGAGCTCCTCTGGCGAATGCGCCGGTAAGCGAACCCCAGTTTTCGTCTCAGGATCTCTCTGGGGTCAGGCTCTCTGGGGTCAGACCCCGTGAAGTCGATCTCTGGGGTCAGACCCCGCGAAGTCGATCTCTGGGGTCAGACCCCGTGAAGGGTCGCGCTGCGCAAGGCGAGCTCGTCCTGATCCCCTCGCTGACGTCGTACTGTCTGGTCATGCAACTTCTTCGCTCCAACGACCAGTGCTGGTGCGGGTCATCTCGAAAGCTCAAGCGGTGCCACGGCGATCGAAAGCTTCTTCAACGTTCGAGGGTGGAGCTCGGAACCGTGTCTCCGGAACGATTCGTGCCAGACACGATCGCCCGCCCCGACTATGTGGAGATCGGAAACCCGGGCACTCCAAAAGGACGACAGCTCCAGGACGTTGAGTCGCTCGAGCGGCTTCGGTTCGCCTGCGCAGTGGCAGCGGAGGTGTTGCTCCGCGCCGGAGAGGCCGTCTCTCCTGGGGTCACCACCGACGAGGTCGATGTGGTGGCACATGAAACGTACGTCTCCCTCGGCTCATATCCGAGCACGCTGCATTACGGAGGTTCGCGGGACTACCCCAAGTCGATCTGTACGTCGGTGAACGGCGTGATCTGTCACGGCGTTCCCGATGATCGTCCATTGGAAGAAGGCGACATCGTCAACATCGACGTCACGGCGTTTATCGATGGAATGCACGGTGACACTTCGGCAACCTTCTTGGTGGGGGAGGTCGACGAACCGACACGCGCTTTGGTCGAAGCAACCAAAGAGGCAACCCTGCTCGGCATTCAAGCGGTGAAGCCAGGGGCGAAACTTCGAGCGATCGGCGACGTCATCGAACCCTTCGCCAGGTCGCGTGGGTTCGGCGTCGTGCGGGACTACGGCGGCCACGGCATTGGGCAAACCTTCCACGCCGCACCTCATATCAACCACTGCGTCACGAGCTCGGACAACGCGACGTTCGAAACCGGAATGACGTTCACCATTGAGCCGATGCTCACGACCGGCACCGACAGGTACGAGCAGGCTGACGACGGATGGACCGAACACACCGTGGACGCGATGCCGTCCGCACAATTCGAACACACCGTGGTCGTCACCGACGACGGCGCAGAGATCCTTACGGTTACCAAGAATGGAGAGATGGCGATGGGTATGTTTGCATGACTCGAAACGTTGGCTCTCGCTACCAGCGGTGAGCAACGGTGAGGGAGTCGGTTCCCACGAGGATCGTCGACTCCTTCGGGCTCGTCGGCCCTTCGACGAAACGTTGCTCGTGCGAGACGATCGTTCCCTCAAAGTCTCGTGAGCGAATGCCGCCAACGACCGAACCCACCGCCTCGGCCGTGATGAAGAGGAACACGACCGTGGCTTCGCTCAGATCGAACGTCCTCGCGTCCGCTTCAAGGACGTGGACGCGTCCAGACAACCCAGCGGAATCGATTCGCGCCCGGGCGCGAACAACAAGACGCGAGTCCTTCTCCACCCCGGTGACGCGGCACCCAAATGCCGATCCAGCATGGACGAGCACACGTCCATCCCCGCAGCCGAGGTCGACGAGATGATCCTCGGGTCCGAGCTCGGCGAAGGCGAGCAGCTGATCGAGCAGATCGGTCGGAGTGCTGAGGATTGGACCGAGCGGCAGCTGGGCGTCGGCAGACCCGGTGATTCGATTCCGCACGAGCCTGGCCGGCCGGATCGCGAAGTATCCGGGCCACGCGAAGCGCGGTAACTCAACCACATTCCAGTCAAGCTCGCTCGGCATGAATGGGGGGCGGAATCCGCTGGCGCAACCGACTTTCGGGCCAGCGCACGTGAAGCGTGAGCTCGTTCCTCGACCTTAGGAATATTTCCTTCGCCCCGTTTTCCGGCGTCTGCCAGGGCATGTAGTCATCCGCCACTGCTAAGGAAATGAAAGATCGCGCGGCCTCGCGGTTCGTCGCGTGCGCTCCGACAAGGTGCAGTTGACCTGACGCGTCCCCCTCGATGCGCACCGGCAGCTCGTCGGCGAGAGAGATTAGGCGGTCGGCTTCGGCGGCCGCCGTGCGGTGAATCCGCTCGCAGACCGCAAGTATCTCCTGGGCCTTCGCATGGCCTGACCGCGCGACGTCTCGAGCGGACTTCCAGAGCTCGTGATCGGTGGCGGCCTGACGCATCTGCAGCGCAAACTGGGGGTCATCGGAGTGGGAAGAGGACATCGTTGACCACGGTAACCGGCACACATGGGATGCCCGAAGCCCCCGGCTGCGGGACACTATGACTGCGGTCGGGAATGTCAACTACGCCACCGGTGGTGGCGCTACTCCTACGGCGACCGATATTTTGCCTTTTCTCTGAACGCTTCATGTGCCACCTTTGGGGCGTCTGAAGAATATTCGGAATCAATTTGACATCGGGTGAATACGCTGAGGCGAGGCGTAGGTCGTTCCGTCTGGCGGAAGGGATTAACACGACATGATTACAACGAGGAAAAGGGATCGGATGAGTGCATTCCGGCCGGCGCTCACGTCGCTCTTCGCGGCGAGCGTCGTGGCAACGATCGTTTTGTTCGCTGCCGCGCCAGTAGGTGCCCAAGAAGGTGTCCGAATTTTAGGCAGTGGGGGCAGCGATGACCTCGTGCCGCCACCTAGCCCGACCTGCGGTGACCTCGTCTTCATCACGGAGGTGTCATTCGACGCCGCGGGCAACCCCATCGATATTCCTCGCTTCGGCTCGTCCCCCGGCCTCACGCAGGTCCACGACATCCCCGATTTCGAACCGGTCGGACCTGGCGTACTCAAGCTCGACGAGGTCATTGTGTACGACGGGCACTACGGGCGTTCCATCTGGGACCCGCAGGTCGAGGAGCAGGTGTACTTCGAATTCTTGCTCGGCGATGTCTCCCAGGGGCGCACCCCGCTGACGCCTGACGTGCCGGACGGTCAGCGCACCGGTTGGCTCAAGATCGACATGGGATCCTACGAGTTGCCCAACGGTGCCGACACGCTCCGAATCCACCATGGAGGTGGTTTGCCGGCTGAGATCAACTCACTTGTCGTCTCTGCCCTATGTGGTCACCTCGAGCCATTCTCCGAAGTGATCGTCGAGACCACGGTTGCTCCGACGACCGTCGCTCCTGATGTGACCGTGGCTCCTACGACCGCGGTCCCCACTACAGCGCCTGTCGCGACCACAACTGAGATCTCGACCGAGGTGCAGGGTCAGGTCGAGGAAGTAGCGGAACTAGCTATCACGGGTCGGAACGAGCAGTTCGCTCTTGGATCTGCGTTGCTCTCACTGGCGCTCGGAATTCTGCTGGTCGCGGTTGCGGCAGCGGAACGTCCGCGAGAGGCCTGAGCAGAGCTACCAACTCACGTCGTGACAACCCTCATGTGTGTCGGGTTCGACCTGAAACGTGCCATGGACAATGTCGTGGTTGTCGGACAGACGGGCCCTCGCCTGATCGAGTACGGAATGACTATCAGTCCCGGCGCGCGTCACAAGATGCGCTGAGGCTGCGTCCATCTCCGACGTCAGTGTCCATACGTGGAGGTCGTGGACATCGATCACCCCATCGATCGACGAGAGGTCTGTGCACAACGCATCCATGTCGATGTGTTCGGGCGCTGCTTGGAGCAAAACGCGAACGGCCTTGCGTCCGAGTCGCCAGGTGCGCGGCAGAATCCACAAGCCGATCAATGCGGCGACCGCAGGGTCGACCCATGTCCACTCGAATGTTTCCAGGAGAATCGCGGCGACGATCACTCCGACCGAACCAACCGTGTCGGCCAGGACTTCGAGGTACGCACCTTCGACGTTGAGAGACTCTTTCGACCCCTCGCTCAGTAGAAGGAATGCGATCACGTTTGCGATCAAACCGAGCACGGCGACGATGAGCATTTGCACGCCGAGGACCTCGGGGTCCCCGAAGAGCCGTCGAATCGCCTCGATCAGGACCCAGATCGCCACGCCGAACAGCAGGAGTGCGTTCACGAACGCGGCCAAAATCTCGAGTCGGTAGAGCCCGAATGTGTGACTCGAACGAGACGACTCTTCCCGCTCGGCAAAGCGGGACGCGAGTTGGATCGCCGCCAGTGCCATGCCGATACCGATCACGTCGGTCAGCATGTGTCCCGCATCAGAGAGCAAGGCGAGCGAGTTGGTCAGGAACCCGGCGATCGCCTCGACCACGAAGAACGCGAGGATGATTGCGAATGCGGCGACGAGTCGGCCCCGGTGGCGTTCGCCGGCGCGTGCCAGTCCAGTCCCGTGGTCGTGATCAGCCCCCATAGGACCACTTTACTTGTCGACACTGCCGGTCGACATCCGCGGAACCCGTCACTGTGCTGTGCATCGAACGGTTCTCGAGGATCGACGATTGAGACTCAGCTGTCTCGATGATTCACGCGTTCGGTCGAAGAGTGGTCAATCTCGATAAAAATTGAACTCGGGGCGCGGTGGGGCTACGGACTCTGGTTCCGCACGGAGTTGAAGACGCTCCTGAAGGAGCTCGACCTCACGTTCGAGCTCAGCGATTCTCTCGTCCTTTGCTTCGAGCTGCTCTTGCAAGGTCAGTTCCTCGGCATAGAACTGCTCTTTGATCGCGCGGACGTGCGCAAGCCGTCGTTCCGTAGTGTTTGGGCGCCTACTCGCCATACCAAAGACGCTACTTGTACTTTCGCGCGAGGTCACGTCGGAATTCGTTGAAAGGTGCGCACTCAGCTTCAGTCACAGCGAATGGAGAAGTCTCCGCGGGCCTTCTCGCCCGGGGTGTCCGGCCCGCCGACCGAGTCAAATATCGCTGAACCCTGGACGAAACCACCGATCACGGAGACGGTGAGGTCGTGGACCGCCACCGAGCCACGCGCGTACCAACTCACGACCGAGCCGTCGTCGCGTGTCCCCTCGAGGACGACGATCATCTCATAACTTGAGCCGGTGTTGAACCGTTCGATGGTCGCCGTGGCACGTCCATTCGTGTCGACACGACCCTCCGCGAGAGCGAAGCGAAACGTCCCATCGCCGAAGGTGTTGCAGATCCCTGCGTTCAGCGAGAACGGTTCACCACGGACGTCGAAGTTCATAACGTTCAGTTCGGCGCTGCTGGTGGTGCTGTCGGCCAACGCAAGGGTCTCCGGAGAATTGTCATCGGACGCGCCTGCGCAGGCCCCAAGAATCAATGCCATTGCTACCCACAATGCGCGCTTCATATCAAGAGCCTCGGCGTCTATTCGGGCAGGGTTTAGCGCGAGATGTCAACTTCTCGACGACAAACGCGTTTAGTCCGAGTCCGGCTCCACGACCATCTCGAATTCTGCAAGAAGAACGTCGGCCCAGCCATCCGCGGCGACCGGCGTGACCGTGGTTAGTCCATCGACTGTCACCTTGATGCGATCAGAGAGAAGGGTCACCCGATCCGGCCCGCCGTCGAGGAGTCGCGTGGCGAAGGGTTTCTGACGCCAGTGGAGGTTTGGGTCAGAGCGCAATCGCTGCGAGGCACCGTCGAAGTCTTCCAGTACGCGGTCGACTCTTTTGAACCGATACTGCGGCGTCGGGACGCCCTTCTCGTCGTGTTGTGTCAACGTGAGGCCTTGGGCGCTGCCGATGAGCTCGAACGTTCCGGAACCACCGTCCTGGGGACCGGGACGATTCAATTCGAGCGGCGAGATAAAGCTCTCGCCGAAGCCGACGTCGACCAGATATGGCTGATCTAGCGTCACCTCGAGAGTGAGGTGGTCGATCATCACGTTGGGGCCCTCCAACAACACGGCTGCGCCCAGCAGCCGAACATCGAACCCAATCGATCGCAGCAGCGCGGAGAAGGCGCCGTTGAGCTCGAAGCACCATCCTCCACGTCGTTGCCGGACAATCTTGTCGAGGGACCAGTCAAGATCGGTTCGAACAGCGATCTCCCCGAAGACGTCAAGATTCTCGAACGCGACCGACGAGAGATGTGTCCGCTGGAGAGCGGCCAGGGTCGGAAGATCGACCGCGATGGGTGCGTCGAAACCGATTCGTTCGAGGTACTGCGAAACATCCACGATGGCCATCAGAACTCGACGACGTCGTGGGGTCCGGGCTCATCGAGTTCGACAGACTCGATCGTGAGTGGCGTATTGACCTGACGCAGGACTGCAGCTCGCATGGGCAAACGATAATCGGGACCCAGACTGCGTCGTACCAATTCTTCGCTCAGCGATAACCTTTCCACCATGGAAGACCCCGACGGCGATCCGATGTCGATCGCGCTTGACCAGGCTCGTCAGGCACTTGTTCATGATGATGTCCCGGTCGGTGCAGTGGTTCTCGACCCACAGGGTGTTGTAGTCGCTGCTCGTCACAATGAGCGGCAGCTCACCGGCGACCCGACCGCACATGCAGAAGTCCTCGCACTTCGCGACGCAGCTGCTGCGGCGGGAACATGGCGGCTTGACGACCACACACTTGTCGTCACCCTCGAGCCTTGCGTGATGTGTGCTGGTGCGGCACAACAGGCCCGACTCGGAAAGGTTGTCTTCGGCGCAATGGATTTGAAGGCTGGTGCGTTGGGTTCGCTCTACAACATCGGCGCAGATCCCCGATTCCCACACGACTACAACGTCGAGATGCTCGTTCGTGCCGACGAGTGCTCGGCGCTCCTGTCCGACTTCTTCGCGGCCCGGCGGTGATCCGCTCGTAGACTTTCGAGGTGTCAGGACCGCTTCCGCTCGAATTCGTGATGTCTGCTTCAGAGCACACACAGCTCCCTGACTCGCTCGTGGAGGTAGCGGTCGCGGGCCGTTCGAACGTCGGAAAGAGTTCCCTTCTGAACGCCCTTGCGAATCGCAAGAACCTTGCCAAGACGTCCAAGACGCCCGGAGCGACGCGCCTGCTCAACGTGTTCGAGCTCCAACC
>CAXMRH010000066.1:0-4780 GCA_964196045.1 uncultured Chthoniobacterales bacterium
CCTCACTTTCTCACTTGCATTTTGAAACTATGAAAGTGAGGCGCGACCCCATTAGGGAGTAACGACCCCATTAGGGAGTAACACGTCGGGACTCCCGCCCGACATCCGCGGAAACCGACATGGTCGATCACCTTCGGCTCACTCCCCTCTCGCCAAAGGCGCAGCAGCCGAGCATCGAGGAGCGAAGCGACGGATTGCGAGCCATGGAGGAGCGGAGCTCCGAAAAAGCAGAGTTAGCCGACTCGATTGAACTGCTCCATAAACAGTGAGTAATAGAAGCCCTTCGCCGCGATCAGTTCGTCGTGGGTCCCCGATTCCTGGATACGCCCGTGGTCGAGCGCGATGATCCGATCTGCGTCGCGCACGGTCGAGAGCCGGTGCGCGATCACGAACGACGTCCGGCCGGCCATCAAGCGTCGCATGGCGACTTGAATCTCCTGCTCAGTTCGCGTGTCGACCGACGACGTCGCCTCATCGAGGATGAGCACATCTGGTTGAGCCACGATTGCGCGCGCGATGGTCAGCAGCTGTCGCTGCCCTTGCGAAAGGTTGTTGCCACTCTCGGCAAGCACCGTGTCGTACCCCTGCGGAAGCCTCTCGATGAACCCGTGTGCGTTGGCGTCCTTGGCCGCCTCGATGCACTCCTCGTCAGTCGCGTCGGACCGTCCATATTTCAGGTTGTACATCACCGACTCGCTGAACAGGAACGGAGTCTGGAGCACGACCGCGGCGCGCAGGCGCAGATCCTCAAGGCGAAGCTCGGTGATCGGTTCGCCGTCTAAGCGAATCTCGCCATCGTCGATCTCGTAGAAACGGCCGATGAGGTTGATGATCGTGGACTTGCCTGCTCCGGTCGGTCCAATGAGTCCGATCGTCTGGCCAGGCGTGGCGTGGAACGTATTGTCGAACAGAATCTGTTGGCCTTCGATGTACGAGAAGTCCACCTCGTCGAAGGCCACGTCCCCGTCCGCATGATCCATGTGTCGCGCCGAGGGTTCGTCAGTGATCGCCGGCATCTCGTCGAGCAGATCGAAGACTCTGGTCGCACCAGCTGAAGCTTGAATGGCCTGGTTCATCGACCGGGAGATCTGTCCGATCGGCGCCGAGAACTGCTGGGCGTAGCCGAGGAACGAGACGACCGAACCTATGCTCGTCGCACCTCGAACGACCCGGATCCCTCCGATCAGCGCAAGCGCCACGACATCGGCATTACTGACGAGCCTTACCAGTGGCATGACCGTGAACCCAAAAAAGGACGCTCGTTCATCCGCGTCTCGCGCATCCTCGGAGAACACAAGGAGCTCGTCGACAGAAGCAGTGGCTTGCCCGTACGCCTGGAGTGTCTTCTGGCCGGTGACGCGTTCTTCCAAGAATCCGTTGATTCGGCCAATCGACTGCTGCAGCTGTCCGTAGCTCCGAGCGGTATGCCGTCCGATTCGTGCCATGACAAAGAGCGAAACAGGGGCGAGTGCGACCACCACGATCGTGAGGGTCACATCGATGAAGATCATGATCAGCGTGACAGCGATCAGTTGAATGACCGCGGAGGCGAGACCGAACAGGGACGACGACAGGAACGTATTGATGACCTCGGTATCGCTCGTGATCCGACTCATGAGCTCGCCTGTGGAGCGACTCTCATGGAAACCGAGGGAGAGGGTCTGCATCTTCTTGAACAGCTCTTCTCGAAGCTGCTTCATAGCAGTCTGTGCAGCGACAGCCACGAGATTCGCAGCCGTCCACCGAAACGCCCAAGTGATCAGTGCCAAGATGATGATGACGAGTGCCTGTTGATCCAAGGAATCGGTTCGGCCGTTGGCCACATCATTGACCGCTCGACCGAGGAGGAGCGGTTGGATCGACTGGACGATCAAGGCCGACAGAAGCAGCGCAGCCGCGGACACGACGATGACGGGTCGGACGAACAGATACCGCGATAGGCGGCGCAACGTGACCACTGCCCCTGGTCGCTCTGATCGCTGTCGGTTTCGCGACGAGGTCATCGTGGTTCCTTGCCGCCGAGGAGCGCGGCCACCTCGTCGAGAGGGCCAAGCTGCGACTCGACGATGGTCCGGTACAGCTCGCTGCTCTCCAACAGCTGCTCGTGTGATCCATTCGCTACGAGTCGACCGTCGTCGAGAAGAAGGATCCGATCAGCACTGAGCGCCACAGATACGCGCTGAGCCACCATCAGCACGGTCGAATCGTCGAATTGCTCAGCCAGTTGAGTCTGGATTCGCGACTCGGTGGCCACGTCGACCGCTGAAGTCGTGTCGTCCAGGATGAGTATCTTCGGTTCTGCGATCAACGCTCGGGCAAGGGCCACGCGCTGGCGCTGACCACCCGAGAGGTTCGTTCCCTTCTCACTCAGATCAGCCTCATAACCTGCTGCAAGTGAGGTGATGAACTGCGTGGCATCTGCTGCCTCCGCAGCGCGGTCCATCTGCTCCTCTGAAGCGGACGGCGAACCCATTCTGATGTTTCGTGCGATCGACCCCGAGAAGACCCGCGCCTCCTGCAACGTGACGGAAACCTGGTCTCGGATGTCTTGCAGAGCCACGTCGCGGACGTCGTGTCCGTCGAGTCGAACCACCCCTGAGGTCACGTCGTAGAAACGAGGAATGCAGTTGACGAGGGAACTCTTCCCTGAGCCGGTGGAGCCGAGGATGACCACCGTCTCGCCCGGCTCGATCGTGAACGAGACGTCCTCGAGAACAGCGAGACCGGAGGGTTCGCCCGACTCGTTCAAATAACACATGGAGACCTGGTCGAATTCGATGTGACCCTGCATGTCCGGAAGCCGCGTTGGGTTCGGTGCCTCGCGAACATCGGGTTCGGCCTCCTCGATCTCCACGAAACGTTCGAGGGAGCTGGCCATTCGACCCAACTCGGGTAAGACAAAACCAAGGAACGCAATCGGCAGCATCGCGGTCAGGAGATAGTTGAAGAATGTCGCGAGCTCACCGGCCGTGAGAAACGCAGTTGATGACCGGCCAGCGAGAAACAGCGCGCCCGCCACCGCGAGATAAAGCAGCGTCATGAAGCTCGGTTCCATGATCGCGACGCGTCGCGCCGGCCGAATCGCTGCGTCATAGAGGTCGTCGTTCCGTTCGTTGTACCGCTCTATCTCCAATGGCTGCCGGACGAAGTTCTTCACGACCTGCACGCCTGCGAGGTTTTCCTGCAGAACAGTGTTCAGCCGGTCGAGTCGCCGCTGCTGTTCGGCGTACATCGGGCTCAGACGCGGCACGATGGTCAGAATGAGTGCCGCCATCGCTCCGACCACAAGGAGCGTGGGCAGCAGTAGCTGTGGTGTTTCGTACGCGACCAGACCTATTGCGCCGAGCAGCATCACGGGCGACCGAATGATCATGACGATGCCGATGAGGAATCCGTTTCGAACGATCGAGATATCGCTCGTCAACCGGACCAGCAGAGGCCCTGTCCGGAAGCGGTCAATATCACCGAAAGACAGCGTGGTTACCTTCTCGTAGATTCCCATGCGCAAGTCGTGCGCAGCCTGCGACGCGATCCGAGCGCCAAGCCGAGCAGCAACGATTGCAAAGGCCGCTGACGACACGGTGTAACCGAGCATTATGGCGGCGGTGGATGTAATGACGCCAATGTCTTCGTTCCTGATCCCGTCGTCGATGATTCGTTGAATCTGCTGGGGAATGAGCAGTTCCAAACCGACGGACAGCACCATGCAGACCTGCGAGGCGACCAGGAGGCGTCGGTGCTCCGGCGAAAGGCGCTTCGCCATGAAGAGCAGAGATCCAAGCGCACCCATTGCCGTTCACGATAGGAGGGCCACACCGAACCGGCGCACGCCGCCGACCAGCTCACCGAACGTGCAAGACTCAGTGCTCGGAATCGGACATTGCCAGCGAGGGGAAACACGGTGGCACAACCCAACATCTCGGGTTACACCATCGTCGAACTGCTTGGCGCGGGCGGATTTGCCTCCGTTTACCTGGCCACCGAGGATGCATCCGGGCGTCAAACCGCAATCAAGGTCCTCCACGACCACGCGTCTAAACCCGATGACGTTCGGCGTTTCGAACGGGAGCGCACGTTGATGCGTGCCCTGAGTGGTCATCCCAACATCGTCGGCGTCTACGACTCGGGCGAGACTGAGGATGGCCAGCATTACACCGTCCTCGAGCACGTCGACGGTGGTTCGGTGCGAGACAAGATCAACGAAGGCGGGGCCCTCCATTGGGCCACGGTCGTGGAGATCGGTGTGCAGATCTGTGCCGCGCTCGACGTGGCTCACCGGAGCGGGGTTCTCCACCGAGACGTGAAACCCGCCAACATCTTGCTCGACGACAACCTGGCCAAGCTCAGTGACTTCGGCATCGCTCGGCTGATCGGGCAGAGCCAAGTGACCGCTGCCCAATCGATCATCGGGACACTCGCCTACACACCCCCGGAGGTCTTCCACAACAAGCCGTTCGACGGTCGTGGGGATATCTACCAACTCGGGATCTCGCTCTATGAGATGTTGCTCGGACGCGCCCCGTTCACCTCCGCCGCAGCGGACAACAAGGCAACCGTCATCCGGCGGATCCTGGACAACCCAGCGCCGCCCCTTGCACAGTTCGACATCCCCGCCCCGCTGTCGGATCTGTTGGACGAAGTCCTCGCCAAAGACCCCGCAGATCGACCACAATCCGCCGAGTCGTTCGGACGTCGACTGAACGAAGTCGAGATCCAGATGGGCCGCAATCCAACCGTGGTCGGCTCAGACACACAGACGGTGTTCCAAGCCGTGACGCCG
>CAXMRH010000067.1:0-6632 GCA_964196045.1 uncultured Chthoniobacterales bacterium
ACTCACACTTCGTGTGCCGAAAGTCCTGACACCAGTCTCAAACAGGGAGTGGGAAGATTCACCGTGTTTCGCTACGCTTCGATGGTCCTTCGGGGATGGTGTAATTGGTAACACGCCTGGTTCTGGTCCAGACATTGGGGGTTCGAGTCCTCCTCCCCGAACAACCCGGATGCACATCCGGACACACATAACCGGCAGCAACATCGTCGGTGCACCACGCCCCGTTCGTCTAGCGGCCTAGGACGCCTGCCTCTCACGCAGGTAACACGGGTTCAAATCCCGTACGGGGTGCAACATGATTCGAACCCGAGCCGAACGGCTCGGGTTCGTGCGTTTTGCTCAACTCCCACCACATAGGTCCGATAGATCATCTGGGCCACACGCCCACACATCCCTATAAAAACTTGCGAGGCGAAGATCGGCGAGAGATCGACGCCTCGCAAAAAGAAGTGCAACTCGCCAGGGCTACCCGGATCGGCGGACCCGGGGCCCTGGCGATGCGCTCGTTTTGAGGCGGGTTCGGCGCATTAGCGCCAGGCGCTCAACCTGCGGTAGCTGACGATGCGCCCCAGACCAACAGCGATGCTCTCGCGGAATCGATGACCGAAGCTCGTGTCGTCTCCTGCCGCAATCACCGTTGGATCAAGACCGACCTCCGAGGCGATGTCGGCTGATCTGCGGGCGTGGTAGGCGTCGGTCACGACGATCACGGACCGCTCGTCTTCTCCGAGCTGATTTGCTGCTGCGAGTAGTGATTCGTACGTGTCGCCACCGTCCACCACCACGATGATCGATTCCTCAGGAACGCCGGCGTTTCGAAGGAACTGAAAACTGGCAAATCCTTCGGTGAACGTGTCTCCGGGCTGATTCGCTCCGGTCGTCACGATCTCTGGTGCCGCCCCTTGCTCCCACAGGTCGAGCACTGTTGTCAGGCGTCGCTGCAGAACCGGTGAGGGCTCACCGTTGTATTGGGCTGCACCGAGCACAACGATCGCGTCGGCGGTGGCTACGCGACCTTGTGCACCCGACGCGGCGGAGCTCACCAGGACGAAAGCCAGCACGAACCACCCCAGGCCAAGCGCCATACAAATGATCAGAGCGCGCACTACTGCTCGCCATGCTCCTGCCCCGGTCATGAGACAATTCTGGCTCACAATCCTGCGGTCAGCACCAACTACCATCCGGGGATGCTCCCCGAAGACAAACGAACCTATGACGTTGCCGAGCTCGAGCCGATCGATGCCTACAAGTTGGGATCAGGCCTCACCGTGCCCCGGCCTATCGGCTGGATCGGTTCGATCTCCGAAGACGGAGTGCACAACCTCGCTCCCTATTCGTTCTTCAACATGGTCGCTATGTACCCGCCGACGTTTGTTGTGGCTCCCCTGCTCGGTGGCCGAAAAGACACACTGGCCAACCTCGAAGCAACTCGGGTGTTCACCGTCAACATCGTCAATGAGGACACCGTGCAGGCCATGAACGCCACATCGGCCACGTTCCCAGCCGAGCTCGACGAGTTCGCAGAGTGTGGCTTGACCGCCGTTACTGCGGACACCAACGACGCTCCGATGGTCGCCGAGGCGGTTGCCAACTTTGAGTGCCGAGTCGTCGACATGATCCCTGTCGGCAAGGCGAGGGACGAGCTGCCCGGCACGGGGATGCTCGTGATCGGCGAAGCCCAACGTATTCACGTCGCGAAGCGCGTCTCCGATGACAACTTCCACGTCGACCCGCACGAACTTCGAGCAGTCGGGCGCCACGCCGGAGGTTGGTATAGCCGGACCGCCGACTCGATGTTCAAAATCGACCGCCCGAGCTAAGCCTTTGAGGCCCAGCTTCGCGGCGATGCCTAGAGCAGCGAGCGTGCATTCTGAAGGCGGCGCAGAACCACGTCGCGGTCGAGAGTTGCCGCGGCATCCCAGAGAGGGATGCCAGCGTTTGTACCGGTGATGGCCACGCGCGCAGGCACCTGAGAACGAGCTTCCAGACGATCACCGACTGCGGCCACCGCAGCATTCATCGCCTCGCCGGTCCACTCGACATCAGCAAAGGCGGTGATGATCCCGTCGAGGATCTCGGGGATCTGCTTGCCCTTCCTCATCGCCTTGTTCCACGCCTTGCTCTCGAGGTCGTACACCACGTCGTCGACAAAGAGCCATTCTATGAAGTGAGGGATCTCCGCTAGCGTGTTGACCCGCAGTTGGACGTCGCCCGCAACCAACGAGAACACCTGGGGGTCGAAGTCGGAAGTGTCCCACGGAATCTCGGTATCCACGCCATAGACGAAGGGTTCGGCCAGTTCGATGAACGTCTCGGTCGGTAGTGCTCGGATGTATTCGCCGTTGATGTGATCGAGCTTCGTGATATCGAAGAAGGCCGATCCCTTGTTCACGTTCTCCAGTTTGAACAACTCGATGATCTCGCTGATCGGACGAATCTCCTTGTCGTCAGGAGGTCCCCAGCCGAGCAGGGCGAGGTGATTGACCATTGCCTCCGGTAGATAGCCCTTACCGAGAAACTCCATCAACGAGACGTCGTCACGTCGCTTTGACAGCTTCTTGCGCTTTGCGTTGACGAGAAGCGGAAGGTGAGCGTACTGCGGCTTCTCACCGAGATCGAGGGCGTCCCAGAGCAGCATCACCTTGGGGGTGGTGTTGAGCAAGTCCTCGCCTCGGATCACGTGCGTGATACTCATATCCGCGTCGTCCACTGCATTCGCTACAAGGAATGTCGGTGAGCCATCGCTGCGCCGGATGACGAAGTCCTCGAGCTCAGCGTTCTTGAAGCGAACCTCGCCGCGAATGAGGTCGTCAATCACAACCTCGCCTTCGTCCGGCGTGCGAAATCGAACAACACAGTCCGGGCCGTCCGGGATGCCCTTGTCTCTCGACCATCCGTGATACCCGGCAGGCAATCCCGCTTCTTCGGCAAGCGCATCAGCCTGCTCACGGGTCAGATTGCAGTAGTACGCGTCACCGGACGCCACCAGTTGCTCCACCGCGTCGACATGGAACTGCTTGCGCTGTGACTGGTAGTAGGGGCCTTCTGCCCACGTGATGCCGAGGGCCTGTAGTGGCTTGACGATCGCGTCGATGAACTCTGGCTTACGAAGGGCCGCATCGGTGTCTTCGATGCGGAGAATCATCTCGCCGCCCGTGGACTCTGCGTAGAGCCAGTTGAACAGGGCTGAACGGGCCGAGCCCACGTGTAGGAAACCGGTCGGGGCCGGAGCAAATCGAACTCGTGTAGTCACGGCCAGCAGGCTACCGACTCACTGATTCAGTTGGTCTTTCCAGCTGGCGCGGTAGCGGGTTGCGACCTGGTCGGGAGTCTGCGCGAGAACGTCCTCCGCTACGAGGTCGGCGATAGCACGACGCTCGAAGTAATGAAACGAGTAGTGGACCTCGGCAAACAGCTGCGTGCGGAATTCGATCAACTCCGACTCTGCATCCTCGTCGAAGAAACCGAACAAGGAATACGCGATGCGAAGGTCATGGACGACCGGAGCACGGTGATACATCGACGCACGTTTCGTGGCCACACCGACACAACCAGCGTCGACGTCGGAACGATGTTCTCCGGGGGTCAGTTCGAGCTTGTTGTCAAAGACCTTCACGAGCTTCAGAGCGAACCCCTGATCGGGTCCTTGGGCGCCAAGTGCCGAGCCGCTTTGTATCGCTTGGCCGAACGTGTCCCCGGGGCGAGTCGCTTTCCAGCCCCCGGAACGTTGCGGGGGGGAGCTGTAGTGCTTCTTCCCCCCGGTGGCGGACGGAACGTACTCGGGTGCGGCCATGCTTGAGAGTACCCCGCTGGTCAGGTCTGCGGCTGGTGAAGGAGGCCGTAGACGATCGAGTCGGCGAGTGCTTGCCAGCTGGCCTCGATGATGTTCTCGGACACGCCCATCGTCGACCAGGTCTCGACTCCGTTGCTCGACTCGAGCAATACGCGCGTGACAGCGCCTGTCCCACGGCCAGTGTCGAGCACCCGGACCTTGTAGTCGGTCAACGAGATCAGCGCGAGAGGATCGGCATAGTGGCGTCCAAGGGCATACCGGAGTGCAGCATCGAGCGCATTAACTGGGCCGTTGCCTTCACCGGTGGCCACGATCCGCTCGCCACCAACCCAGACCTTGACGGTGGCCTCGGTTTCGACCTCGACAGCCTTCTCCGTCCACGCACGCCCGCCCGATCCCGAGCGGTGGTCCAGGTTCACGCGGAACGACTCGAGACGGAACCAATCTTGTTCCCAACCGGTAGCCGCTCGCATCAAGAGCTCAAGCGACGCGTCAGCTGCCTCGAAATGATACCCCTCGTACTCGAGCTTCTTCAGGGTCTCGGTGATGTCGCCGAGCACCTTTCCGTCGATTTCGATGCCCAGAGACTCGGCCTTCAGCGCAAGTGTCGAACGCCCGGCCATATCCGAGACGAGGAACCGGGTTCCGTTGCCCACCGATTCGGGACTGATGTGCTCATAGGCATCGGGGCGCCGAGCGATCGCGGACGTGTGGAGGCCGGCCTTGTGCGCGAACGCCGTGGCGCCGACATACGGCTGCTGCGGGTCCGCCGCGAAATTCACGAGGTCGGCAACGCCATGAGCCACCGCGGTGAGGTTCTTCAAGTTCTCGGTGCCGATTGTCTCCACACCCATCTTCAGACTGAGGTTTGCAATCACTGGCACAAGGTCGCAGTTGCCGACCCGTTCGCCATAACCGTTGATCGTTCCCTGAACCTGTGAGGCCCCGCCGCGGACGCCTGCCAGTGCATTGGCCACGCCACAGCCCGTGTCGTTGTGAAGATGAACGCCGATCGAGCTCGTGCCGCCTGGACCACCGAGATGGTCGTAGACCTCCGAAACCATCCGTTCGACATCGGTGGGGAGTGAGCCACCATTCGTGTCGCAAAGAACGAGGCAGTCGGCGCCTGCGACCGCAGCGGCTTCGAGAACGGCCAGGCTGAACTCGGGGTTGCGGCGATAACCGTCGAAGAAATGCTCCGCATCGAAGAACACGTCTCGGCCTTCGCCCTTCAAGAACGAAATCGAGTCAGCCACCATCGCAATGCCTTCGTCGAGCGTCGTCTGCAGGGCCCCTTCGACGTGGTAATCCCAGGTCTTTCCGACGATACAAACGGTGCTCGTCTCGGCACTGAGCAGATTCGACAGCGTCGGATCGGTGTCGGTCTTTCCCTTGGCCCGTCGCGTGGACCCGAAGGCGACCATCTTCGACGTGGCGAGATCGAGCTCAGACTTCGCGCGACTGAAGAACTCCTCGTCCTTCGGGTTCGCTCCCGGCCAACCTCCCTCGATGTAGGTGACGCCAAGACGATCGAGCTGTCGAGCGATCTTCAGCTTGTCCTCGACGGTCAGGGAAATGCCTTCGAGCTGACTGCCATCGCGAAGGGTCGTGTCGTAGATCTCGACTCGCGCCGGTTGACGCGACGTGCGATCGATCCCCGACAGGTCGCTTTGGACACTCATAGCTTCGCGATTACCGAGTCGGCGAGTTCTTTCGTCGTGCCAGATTCGGCAGCGGTGGCCTCGGCGGCCTTGCGAATGCGCGCCGCTGCTTCGGTTTCGCCCAAGTGGTCGAGCATCATCGCCCCCGAAAGAATCGCAGCCAAGGGGTTTGCAATGCCCTGCCCGGCGATGTCGGGGGCCGAACCGTGGACGGGCTCGAACATCGACAAACTCCCTGGGTTCAGGTTCGCCGTTGGAGCAAGGCCAATTCCTCCTGACACGGCACCACCGAGGTCAGTGAGGATGTCACCAAACAGGTTGTCGGTGACGATGACATCGTAGCGCTGAGGATCTTGCACGAAGTAGATGCACGCCGCGTCGATGTGGCTGTATGCGGTCTCAACCTGGGGATAGTCGGCAGCGACCTCGTTGAACGTGCGCTCCCACAGATCGCCGGCGAAGGTGAGCACATTGGTCTTGTGCACGAGGGTGAGGTGATTTCGGCGAGTTGTCGCCAGTTCGAACGAATATCGCACGGCCCGCTCCACGCCATGGCGCGTGTTCACGGACCCCTGCGTTGCGATCTCGTGCGGAGTTCCCTTGCGCAAGAACCCACCCTCGCCCGCGTACGTGCCTTCGGTGTTCTCGCGGATGACGACGAATTCGTGGCTGCCATCGGGAGCCTTGAATGGCCGGAAATTGATGTACAGGTCGAGCGCAAAACGCATCTTCAAGAGGAGGCCGCGCTCGATGAGCCCGGGAGGCACATCTGGGCTGCCCACCGCGCCGACGTAGAGCGCATCGAGTCCGCGCCACTCCTCGAGAATCTCGTCGGGGAGTATTACGCCATCTTTCAGGTAACGAGCGCCGCCGAGGTCGTAGTCGACCGTGTCGAACTCGACCCCGACCGCCTGGATGACGCGCATTCCCTCGGCGATGACCTCGGGACCGATCCCGTCGCCGCCGATGATGCCTACTTTGTGCGCCATGTGAGTCCTGTCTTCGTTTCGATTGTTGCCTGCCTGTAGTGCAAGCCCATTGAGTTTACGGGGTTGTTGGGCGAGGACCCATTTGTGTGTCTGCAAGTACAGTCGAAAGACGGCGCAGTCGCCGGAGGTCGTGACGTTCGAGTTCCTCGAAGTCAATGACCCCGCCGCGCCAGAGCAGCAGACCACTCC
>CAXMRH010000068.1:0-5998 GCA_964196045.1 uncultured Chthoniobacterales bacterium
TTCCTGCGCCCGTCGACGCAGCATTCTGCGTGGGCAATGTGGATCTGTCGAACATCGACGACATCGCGTCCGAGTTCATCGGTGCAGACATATTCCATCCAGAAATCGCGGCCCTGCAGCGAACCTTCGCCGTGTACACACAGAGCATCAACTCGGGTCGAGCCGAAGCTGCCTTCGGCGTTCTCGGTCCGACGATCACGACCAACAACTCCGCCGAGGCCTGGGCGTCCGGGCAATCGACGAGCCTGCTCTGGGACTGGCGAATTCGATCGATTACCAACGTCGAAGGAGGTCTCGAGGTTCGGTCCATGTTCACGAGTACCCAAGAGCCCGAGTTCGCATTCGACGGGGTGAGTACGTGCACGAGGTGGGACATCACCCACACCATGATCGAGGGTTCGTTTCGTGGCCTCGATTTTTGGCTGATCGACGCCTCTCGAACAACGGAGGGTGTTTCTCCGATCGATTGTCTCGAGTGGAGACCCGAATTTGTGCGTCGAGGCAACGAGATCTTGGCTGCACCGGGCGAGTCGACGATCTACGAGTTTGTTCTTGCTGGTGGCACCGTCGACGATCTGAGCATGGGCGTGGAACTTGGCGAGGGTGGCCTGCCGGTCACCATCGTGATTTCCTTGGACGCAGTCGACGAGTCCTTCGACCCACTCCTGCAGATACGTGATCCGGCAGGGATCATCGTTGCCGAGAACGATGATCGCCAGGACGGTTCACTCAACAGTCAGGTCGAATACGAAGTGACGACATCACAGGTGATCGGCATTCAGATTCGAGATCTCGCCGATCGTGCTGGAGGCTCCTACATACTCGAAGTCTCACATGCTGCAGGGTGACCGCTAGAGGGCGCTGACCGACCACCGGGTTGCTTCGTCGGCGCCGAACAAGACCACGTCCTCGCCCGCACCCGTTGTCATCATCGTCGCCACATTCGGGTCGACCTCGTGTGAGGTGAGCCGAATCTGGGACTCGGGCGGATCGACCCGATTCACTTTGCAGCCGTTCGAAGAGACGAACTGAGCGAGTGTGTCGAGCGACTCCTGGCGGGCGAATACATCGGCCACAACTTCCAGGCCATACGCGGCATTGAACACTCCGGCCTTTGCCTTTGGTCCGTACTTCGCCGAGGTCGGGTGTGGTGCGGAGTCCGTACCCAAGAAGAACGGTGATTCGCCGCTCGTGGCGGCCGCGATGAGGGCTGCCTGATCCAGGGCCGAATTGATGACCGGCTTGCAGTAGAGGTCCGGGCGCATGCCGTCTGCGAGCAGGTGCGATCGCTCACGGGATAGGTGATGGGGGGTGATAGTTGCTGCTGTCTGCGAGTGCGCTTTGACGAAGTCGACGCCAGCGCGTGTCGAGACGTGCTCCACAGTCACAGCTAGTTCGGGCAGAGTGTTACACAACGGTGCGAGCTCGGCTTCGAGGAAGGCTGCCTCTCGATCGAAGATGTCGACGGTTGGATCGGTCGATTCTGCGTGCACGAGGAGACGCGTTCCGGTTTCGGCGAGCACCTCAAACAGGCCATGGAATGCGGCGAGCGACGTTCCGCCGGCCTCGGAATTCGTTGTGGCTCCAGCGGGGTAGTACTTCACGGCCGCGATCACACCATCTTGAATCCCTGATCGAAGGTCGGCGAGGTCGATCGCATCGGAGCAATACACCGCCATGAGCGGCCGAAAGTCGGGCGCATCACTCGGCGAATGACGCAGGATTCTGTCTCGATACTCGGCGGCGTGTTTCGTCGAGATGATGGGTGGGACCACATTTGGCATCACCATTGCGTAACGGAATCTACTTGCCGTGTAACCCACGACTGCCTCCAACATCGCGTCGTCGCGGAGGTGAACGTGCCAATCGTCGGGAAATGGAATGTTGAGAGCGACGGTCATGGTTTGGGAGCGTAACGTGGCGCGACTACTCGAAGGTGACGAATGACAGAACATGAATGGCACAAGGTCCTCGACCCGAATGAGCTCGACAGCGGTCGAGTGAAAACCGTCAGTGTCGGCACCCAAACCTTTGCCATCAGCCACTTCGAGGGCCAGTTCGGATGCCTCGACAACGCCTGCCCACACCAGGGCGGGCCGTTAGGTGAGGGCTCCATCGAGAACGGCTGGCTCCGATGCCCATGGCACGGATACGACTACTCACCGCTTACGGGGCTGCCGCCCGAGGGCTTCAACGACGGGCCCGCATGTTTCATGACCGACGTGCGAGAAGACGGCGTCTACGTCTCCTTGCCAGTTCCGGTCGCGAAGCCGCGGACCGTATCGGATGTCATGGTCGAGACCATGGTCAACTGGGGCCTGACGCACGTGTTCGGAATCGTCGGCCATTCGAACCTTGGATTTGCTGATGCTCTTCGCAAGGCGGAGGAACGGGGCGAAATAACTTTCGTCGGCGTGCGTCACGAAGGAGCTGCCGCATTCGCAGCGACCGCGTACGGAAAGCTCACCGGTGGAGTCGCCGGTTGTTTCGGAATCGCCGGACCTGGCTCGACCAACCTGCTGACGGGGCTCTACGACGCAAAAGTCGATCGTGCGCCAGTGCTTGCACTCAGTGGCCAGGTCCCGTCGAGCGTCAAGGGCAGAGGTGCCTTTCAAGACATGGATCTCGAGGGAGCGTTCGCCGATGTGGCGCGATTCAGCGAGACCGTGCACGCTGGCTCAAACCACGCGGAACTTGCCTCGCTTGCCATGAAGACGGCCATCGTCGAGCGCGATGTGGCCCATCTCATCTTTCCCGACGAGATCCAGCATGCCCTCGCAAATGACGACGAGCCTGCAGGCTCACCCGACGGCAGAACAGGCTCCCGCGAGATCGCCGCACCGGTGGACGAGGTTGCTCGCGCTGCCGCCATGATTGCGGAGGCGCAGCGTCCAATGATCATCGTTGGCAACGGTGCTCGAGAGGACATGGCATCGGTCATAGCGCTCGCTGAACGTCTCGGAACGCCGATCGCCACCACGTTCAAGGGTAAGGGCCTCATCGGCGACGACCATGAACTCGGATGTGGCGTGCTGGGGCGTTCGGGCACACCGATCGCGAGTTGGTTCATGAACGAGAGCGATCTGGTGATCGTCTTCGGCGCGAGCTTCGCAAACCACACTGGTATTGCGGACTACAAACCGCTAATCCAGATCGATTTCGACCCCATGGCGCTCGGTCGGTTCCACTCGGTTGATGTGCCTCTGCAAGGCCACGTAGGAGTCACTGCCGCACAGCTGTTGGGTGCGCTTCCCGACAGTGTTGCCTGCGCCGATCTGCGCGACGAAGTTGCGGACCGCTGGAACATCTGGTGTGCCGAGAAGGCCAGCCGAGTGGAAGACGACGCTGGCAAGGGCATCGGCGCTGCTGCAGTGATGGCCAGCCTTGGTAAAGCGATCGACGACGATGCAGTAATTGCTGTCGACGTGGGAAACAACACGTACGCGTTTGGTCGGTACTTCGAGGCAACCGGACACCAAGATGTGCTCATGTCTGGCTATCTCGGCTCGATCGGCTTCTCGTTTCCTGCTGCCATGGGAGCGTGGGCCGCAGTTCGGGACTCTCGTCAGGTCGTCAGCGTCAGCGGCGATGGCGGGTTCGGCCAGTACGCCATGGAGGTCACCACTGCGGTGAAGTACGGCATGAACATCACTCACGTGCTGCTCAACAACTCCGAGCTTGGCAAGATCTCGAAGGAGCAGCGGGCAGCAGAGTGGGACGTCTGGCAGACGTCGCTCCACAATCCCGACTTCGCAGCCTTCGCAGAATTGTGCGGCGCAAAGGGGTTTCGGGTGACCGATGTTGCCGACCTCGATGCTGCGCTCGCGGAAGCACTTGCGCACCCCGGGCCAGCACTCGTCGACATCGTGACCGACGCGTTGTTGGTCTGATCCGTCTCGAAGAACACTCGATCTGAGGAGAATCATGGACCCCTTTGGCCCACAACCCGAAACACTTGGCGCAACCCGAGAAGCCCTCCACCGACTTTCGACGTATGTGATAGCGCCCGTCAGGCATGAAGCAACTGGCCGGTTCGGTCTGCGCTCGACACCCGGTGGCCACGGGACACCCGAGTTCGATGGGCGACAGGTCCGAGTCGAGGGCAGCGAACTGATCGACCTGGTTGATGGCTCAGAACGGCGTCAACAGATCTCGACGTTGGCAGCAGCAGCCGAGTTCCTCGAGAGCGCCGTGGACGCAGAGACTGCAGCCGAACACGACTCGCCTGAGGTCGGCGACATCGACGAGTCGCTCGGTATCGACGCAGCGTCGTCGCAGTACCTCGGGGCATGGTTCGAGATGGCGTTCGCTGCGCTACATGCGGTCGCTGCCGATCCTGAGTCTGTCGACGCGAGCGAACCACAACTGTGGCCGGGCCACTTCGACGCGGCGATCGAAGTTGGTGACGAGGACCATCGCGCGAGCTACGGCGCGTCTCCGGGCGACCACGCCATCGACGAACCGTACCTCTACGTGAGCGCCTGGTGGCCAGACAAGATTGGGCTCGACACGACGGACGCGTTCTGGAATGCGCCAAACTTCGCTGGATCGATGTTGAAGCTCTCGGACTTTGCGACCGGCGTCGACCCAATCGACGTGGCGACCAACTTCTGGCAAGAAAGCCGAAACAAGCTCGGCTAGCTGCGGTTGAATCGCAGCGAGAGGGCGACCGCGCCAAGCAGGAACGAGAGCGCCAGCCCGAGGAACGCCACCGAGATCTCTGTGCGCTGTTCCTGGCGAACGATCTGGCTCGGCAACTGGTCGAAGACGTCGACGAGCTGTTCTGCATCTGCGGCTCGGTAGTACTGCCCGCCAGTGACGTCGGCGATTTCTCGCAATGTCGGCTCGTCGATGATCAGAAACGGGCGAAGTTCCTCAAGGGTCGTTCCGCCAAGATCAGGTCGGCCCCCATTAAAACCGAAGCCCGGAGCAAACGACCCCGGACCGATCTGTCGGGGCTCACACACCATCTCCGCGATCTCATCGCTGCCGAATCCAATGGTGAAGACGCGGACTCGTCTGTCCACCGCTTGCCGCGCAGCGAGCAATGGATCGACACCTTGGCTGTTTGCTCCGTCGGTGAGCAGGACCACGATGTCTGGGACGAACGAGTCTTCGGCGGCGATCGCGTCCCTGTCCACAGTGTCGCTGAGATCGATCGCCGCTCGGGGAACGTCTGGGTTGATCTCGGCGATGGCATCGATGGAGCGCAAGGTGGCGTTGCCGATGCCAGTACCGAGTGAGGTCGTGAAGCTGTCAATCGCCGAGACGAGGTCGTCGGTGTCATTCGTGGGTGGTACGACGAGTTCGGCAGTTCCGCCGAATGCCACGATGCCGATCTGCGTGCCGTCATCTCGGTCTTCCACGAAGCTCCGCGCCGCATCTTGGGCGACGGCCAGCCGATTGGGGTTGACATCCGTCGAGCACATCGAGAGCGAGACATCGAGCGCAAGGATGATCGAGGTTCGACTCCGCGGGACGTCGATCAACGCGTGTGGCCGGGCAGCTCCGACGCTCAGGCTCACCAAGCCGAACAACAACAAGGCAGCAGGGATGTGTCGACGCCATCGTGATGTGGATGGGGCTGCTGCGAGAAACAGGCCGACAATGCAACGCCACAACGTCATGGCGTCGCTCCCGGTGGGACCATCGGAAGACGCAACAACTCGGGGGCCACCTGGTTTTTGGCGACTCTCAGCGCTTTGCCGATGGTTTGATTGTGGTCGGCCGCCAGGCGAATCCATTCCTGCCGGGATTTTTCCCAATAGCCGCTGTGCAGGCCATCGAGGCTCTGATAATAAAGCGCTACTCTGCCAATGCGCAAAAATTCGACAGACAAAGATCCCTCAGGCAGGTCGAGTGGGCCGCGCCAGGCTTCGATGGTGCTTCCGTAGTCATGTCCGAGTTGCCCAGTTTCCAGTAGCAGGCGGAATCTTGTGGATAGCGGCAAATCCGGCTGTCGCAGTCGCTTGATTAATTGTGAAACGGATCGGCCCCG
>CAXMRH010000069.1:0-6957 GCA_964196045.1 uncultured Chthoniobacterales bacterium
TGCACCCGCTGCGAGCCAGATGAAGTCGATGATCATGCTCCTCGATGGTGCGATCACAATCGCCGTGGTCCGAGGTGATCACCAGCTGAACCTCCAAAAACTACAGGACTCGACCGGAGCGATCGATATCAGGCCGGCGACACCCGAGGAGACCATCGAGCATCTCGGGGCTTCGCCTGGCTCGCTCGGAGCTGTAGGCGTTCGAGAGGACATTCCGATCCTCGTGGACCTTGCACTCGAAGGCCGCACGAACCTGACCACCGGTGCAAATGAGGACGACTGGCATCTTCGAGGAGTTGATGTCGCTCGTGACGTCAACGTACGTGAGTTCGTCGATCTTCGTGAGGTCACCTCGGGTGAGAAATGTGCCAAATGTGGCGGTGATCTCGAAATCGTCCGCGCCATTGAGGCCGGGCACATCTTCAAACTCGGAACGAAGTACGCAGAGGCCATGGGTGCACACGTGCTCGATGCCGATGGCGAGAAGCGCACGATCGTAATGGGCAGCTATGGCATCGGGATCGGGCGAAACATGGCCGCGATTGCGGAAACACACGCCGATGAGAAGGGTTTGGTCTGGCCTGTCTCTGTGGCACCGTACGAGGCCGTCATCACCGTGATGAAGATTGACGACGAAACAACGATGAACGCGGCGAACGTTCTGTACGAGGAGTTGCAGGTCGCTGGCGTGGATGTCCTAATCGATGATCGCGACGCACGAGCTGGTGTGAAGTTCGCGGACAGCGAGCTCATCGGTATCCCCTACCGAGTTACGATCGGCCCGCGTAGCTTCGCGAACGGCCTGGTCGAGTTCACCGATCGTTCGACGATGGAGACAACAGAAATCGCTGTCGCTGATATCGCCGAAACGGTGATCTCCGCCGTGTCGAACGGGCGGTGACTTGTTCCACATCGTGGACTTGCCTGTTCCGCATCGTGGTACAATCGCTGGATGGCTGGTGTGCAATCGATCGAACGGGCATTCGCAATTCTGAGGGCGTTGTCGCTGGGGCCAGCGGGCGTCACCGACCTTAGTGACCGCACCGGGTTACCGAAGAGCACTGTTTCGAGACTGCTGTCGAGCCTCGACGACGAGCGCGCAGTACAACAAAACGAGGACGGTGCCTACGAACTCGGCTCAGCGATCGACGATCTCGGGAACGCACTTCGCGGTGGCAAGAGTGCCATCGAGATCGCACGACCTCACATGGTCGAGTTGATGGAACTCACCGGAGAAGCAGTCGGCCTCAACAGGTTCGACGGCGAGGTCATCCGAACCCTCGTGCAAGTCGATGACCCAGCGAGTTCCGTGGTGGTACGCGACTGGACGAACGAACCCACCCCCGTTCATGCCGTGCCAGCGGGACTCGCGATCATGGCGAACTCGAGCCGAGCCGTCCAGAACAACTTCCTCGAAGGCGAATTCGAACAACTCACCGAGAAGACCATGACAGACCCTGGGCAGCTCCGGACTCGGCTCGACGAGATCCGAGCGGCTGGATATGCATGGGTCTTCCAAGAGTTCACCGATGACATCAACTCGGTCGCGGCGCCCATCGTCGACTCGTCAGGTCGCACCAACCTTGCACTCCACGTCCACGGGCCGGCCTATCGCTTTCCAGACGGACTGGACATCGACGAACTCGGCGAGCGCGTCGTCGCAACCGCTCATCGCATCGAAGCACAACTCCTGCAGACGTAGTCGTTCAAGACGAGGGCCGCTTCGATAAGTTGTGTCTCTTGGACGCTCGAATATTCATCGAACCCCAGCAGGGAACCACCTACTCCGAAGTTGTTGCCCTGGCGACGCGAGCCGAGGAGCTCGGGTTCGAGGGCTTCTTCACCTCTGACCACTACGTCAAGATGGGTGACCACGACAGCGGATTGCCCGGACCACTCGATGCGTGGACAACCCTCGCTGGCCTCGCCAGAGACACCAATCATCTCCGGGTCGGCACGCTGGTCTCCCCGATCACATTTCGGCACCCTGGACAGCTCGCGATCACGGTTGCTCAAGTTGACGAGATGAGCAGCGGCCGAGTCGAGCTGGGCCTCGGCGCTGGCTGGTTCGAAACCGAACACGCAGCGTACGGCTTTCCGTTTCCTCCGATCGCTGAGCGGTTCGACCGCCTCTCCGAAGGCCTCGAGATTATCACGGGAATATGGTCAACCCCAGAAGGCGACAGATTCGACTACTCGGGAGAACACTTCACACTCACCGACTCCCCAGCGCTTCCAAAACCCTGGCAACGGCCGGCTCCACCGATCATCATCGGCGGGCGGGGCAAGAGACGGACCCCCAATCTGGCTGCCTCCCACGCACGAGAGTTCAATGTTCCGTTCGCCGATCCGGAGGACTGGAAGTCGGTCTGCGCGAACGTCGTCGAAGCATGCGAAGCACGGGAACGAGACCCGGAGACACTGGTCTGGTCAGGGGCGCAAGTGGTGGCAATCGGGTCGACCGAAGCGGAATTCTCTCGACGTGCCGAGGCGATCGGGCGAGAAACGAGCGAGCTGCGTCAGAACGGCATCGCGGGGGTGCTCGAGGAGGCGCTCGATCGTGTGGGGGCCTTCGCCGAGGCGGGCTGTACTCGCATGTATTACCAGGTTCTCGATGTGAAGGACCTCGACCATCTGACTGCCCTCGCCGAGGTTCTCGGGCTCCAAGCCCGACCAACCAAGTTGGTCTGACGCCGTCAGATGGGCGGACGTCCAATCGCCGGCACAGCTCTTTCAAGCGCTTCACCGATCTCGAGAAGCCGGTCCGATCGCCAGCGTTGCCCGACTAGCTGCGCTCCGACGGGCATACCATCCGCATCGAGCCCACAGGGGACGGTGAGCACCGGGCACGGCGCGATCATGTTCCAGATCGCCGTCATGTCTGGCGAGTGAAACAGACCATCTTCCATGTAATTGGGGATTCGTTCGCCAGGCATCGATGCGTTCACCGGACCTGTTGCCATGGTGGGACACATCAACACGTCATGCTCGGCCAGAATCGGGCGAATTTGGTTCCACATGCGGGTTCGGGTGAATTCAACCTGTTTGTATTCGACCGCGCCCATCGCGTTGCCGCGCTCGATCAGCCCGAGGACGTCGGGACTCATCTGATCACCGAACTCTTCTACGAGATCGCCGTAGTACGCGGCCATGAACACCTCCCACAGCTTGTTCCAGATCTTCTCCTCGTCACCATGAAACCCAGGGTTCACCTCCGTCACGATGGCTCCAGCATCGGCGAGAGCGGCGGCGGCGGCTCGAACCCTGGCCTCGACCTCTGAATCAACAGCCCAGCAACCGAGGTCGATGCTGAGGGCGACGCGTAGACCGGCAACGTGAGCCGAAGGAGAGAAGAGATCGAGCGGTTTCGGCATCGACATGACGTCGCTCTCATCGGGGCCTTGTGCCACATCGAGGAATAGTCGCGCATCATCGACGCAACGAGCGAGCGGCCCGTGATGGGAGATGCTGTCGAACAAACCGGGCAACACGTCCATCGGTATGCGACCAAGCCCCGGTTTCAACCCGACGATGCCGCACCAGGCTGATGGGATCCGAACCGAGCCTCCCATGTCGGAGCCTTCTGCCAAGGGAACACACCCGGTCGACACGGCCGCTCCCGATCCCCCCGATGATCCTCCCGTCGTACGCTCAACATCCCAGGGGTTGCGAGTGATCCCCCACAGCGGGCTCTCGGTCGTGAGGGCGTGGGCGAACTCCGGCGTCGTCGTCTTGCCGACCACGATTGCACCCGCATCTTGAAGCTTGCGCGCAATCGCAGCGTCATGTTCGGGCACCCAGTGTTCGAACGCATATGAACCAAGCGTGGTCGTGTGACCGGCGGTGGGAGTGGTGTCTTTCAATGCGATCGGTACACCGTGAAGCGGGCCGAGCTCGGAACCACTCACGACCAGGTCGGCGGCCGCACGGGCGGCAGCGCGTGCCTCGTCATCCCACACGAAGCAGAAGGCGTTGACCTTGCCGTTGACATCGTCGATTCGAGCCAGCGCGTTGTTAACGAGCTCCACTGGCGAAATGTCGCCAGAAGCAACGCCACGAGCCATTTCGCGAGCGGGCAGATACGCGAGATCGAGATCGGTCATGAGCGCAGTTCTAGCTCATTCCTCCACAGTGGGCTCCTGTTTGTTCTCGAGGTCGTTGAGTGACCACACCGTCCCGGCTGGCGTATGGTTGAGATATGTCCGATGTGGAACAATCCGGATCCGCGGAGCCGACAAGCGACTCATCAGCGTTCGCACTACCCCGCTGGCTCCGAGGAAGCTTCGGAGTTGTCGTAGCACTCCTGGCGACGATGTGGGTCGTAGAGATCATCGACACGATTGTGCTCGATGACCGTCTTGAAGGAAACGGCATCCAGCCTCGTTCGGTCGACGGTCTCGAGGGTATTGCTTGGGCACCCTTCCTTCACGGCGGGTTTCCGCACCTCATCTCGAACACGATTCCGTTTGTCGTATTGAGCGCCCTCACGCTCACCGGTGGTCTTCGCCGCTACCTGAGCGCCAGCGTGCTGATCATCGGGATAGGTGGACTCTTGGTCTGGACCTTCGCGATTGGTTCCAACGAGAACCACATCGGCGCCAGCGGCTGGGTGTTCGGTCTGTTCGGATTCCTCATAGCGGCTGCGTGGTTCGAGAAACGCCCACTGTCGATACTTGTGGCTCTTCTCGCTCTTTTCGTCTACGGAGGAACGATCCTCTTTGGATTCGTTCCCCGGCCTGGCCTGTCATGGGAAGGCCACCTCTTCGGATTCGCCGCAGGCCTTGCGGCCGCTCGGTTGATCGTCAAGAAGCGACCGGCCCTCAACCTCGATCCGCCAGCGGTCGATTAACCTTTTCGACAATGCCAGGAACGCGAGAGACGATTCTCATCCGGATCAGTGGGCCGGATCAAACAGGTATCACCACTGCAGCGATGGGCATCTTGGCCACCGCCGACGCCTCCGTGCAAGACGTCGAACAGATCGTCGTGCGCGGACGCCTCACTCTGGAGATCGTCGTCGACGTTCCCTCCGGCAAGGACGTCCTCAAGGACATCTTGCTGCTCGGCTGGGAACGCGGGCTCGACGTGGACTTCGAGCTTGTGGACTCCCCACCACAACAATCCCTTCCATCGCTCGTGGTATCGGTGATCGGCGCTGCTCTCGGCCCGACCGATCTAGAGACGGTGACCGCAGCTATCGCAAAGGCGAATGGGAACATCGAACGGATCCAACGACTCGCGAAGACACCCGTCTGGTGTTATGAGTTTGAGGTTCATGGCGGCAATGCCGACGAGATGCGAACACACTTGCTGGACTCGGCAGCCGAGAATCCACGGTTCGATGTCGCTGTACAGCGCACGGGCTTATCCCGGCGAGCACAACGGCTCGTCGTACTGGATGTCGATTCGACACTCATTCAGAACGAGATGATCGACCTGCTCGCAGATCAGGCGGGCGTCGGCGAAGAGTGTGCCCAGATCACCGCTCAAGCAATGGCGGGATCTCTTGACTTCGAGCAATCACTACGCCAGCGGGTCGCTCTGCTCGCGGGTCAACCAGAAGAGATTATTGATCTGGCCTACGCGCAGTTGGAACTCACGAAAGGGGCGCGGACCTTCGTTCGTACCTTGAAGCGTCTCGGCTACAAGGTGGCGATTGTCAGCGGCGGCTTCACGTCGTTCACCGACCGATTACAGGAACTGCTCGGCATCGACCACGCGTACGCAAACACGCTCGAGCGCAAACGGGGCGTGCTCACGGGCGAGTTGTCCGGGCCCATCGTGGACCGCAAGGCAAAGGCCGCGTTGCTCATCAGGTTGGCCGACGAGGAAGGTATTGCCCTCGAACAAGTCGTTGCTGTTGGTGATGGCGCCAACGATCTCGACATGTTGGCTGCCGCAGGTCTCGGCGTCGCCTTCTGCGCGAACCCGGTGGTCAGAGAGGCAGCGGATGCCACACTCAGCACTCCCCACCTCGATGCCGTCCTCTTCCTCCTCGGTGTACGTCGAGAAGAACTCGTCGCAGATTCCCTCGCCGATTGACCGAACGCGGTTTTGTACTTTTTGTACAACTCCGTGAGTCTCCATCCGCAGTGCGCGTAGCGCTCATATCCTGAGCCGATGTCACGTGTATTGGTTACAGAAAAGCTCGCTGAACGAGGGCTGGACCTTCTTCGTGAGGCTGGCCACGACGTGGACGTGCAGCTCGGGCTCGGCCACGAGGAGCTATGTGCAGCCGTAGAGGGCGCAGAAGCGCTCATCATTCGCTCAGCGACGCAAGTGACCGCCGACGTGCTTTCCGCCGCAACCTCGCTCCGAGTTGTTGGGCGTGCTGGCGTCGGGCTGGACAACGTGGACACCGAAGCCGCCACACGCCTTGGTGTGATTGTCGCGAATGCCCCGACCTCGAACTCTGTGTCGGCTGCAGAACACACGATGGCCATGCTTCTCGCCGTGGCTCGAAACGTTCCGCAGGCCCACGCGGCGCTCGTTCAAGGCCGCTGGGAACGCTCGGCCTGGGGTGGCGTTGAGCTACTCGATAAGACCTTAGGGATCATCGGCCTCGGCAACATCGGAGGGCTCGTCGCCAATCGAGCACGGGCGTTCGGGATGCGACTCATCGGGCATGACCCCTTCGTGAGCCCAGAACGCGCCGGAGAACTGGGCATCGAGCTCGTCTCGCTCGATGAACTCGTGAGGGAGAGCGACTTTCTCACGCTGCATCTCGCTCGCACCCCCGAGACGGTGGACATGATCAACGCCGAACGGCTTGCACTCGCCAAGCCGAACCTCCGAGTGATCAACGTCGCCCGCGGTGGCATCATCAACGAGCAGGACCTTGCGACCGCGATCGAGGCCGGGACTATCGCAGGTGCGGCGATCGACGTCTTCGATGCCGAGCCCAAGACGGACTCTCCGCTGTTCTCTCTTCCGCAGGTCGTCGTGACCCCGCATCTC
>CAXMRH010000070.1:0-16590 GCA_964196045.1 uncultured Chthoniobacterales bacterium
CTCCCAGAGCACCCGATCGTCTTTACCAAAGCGATCTCTTCGATCATCGCGGATGGCGACGCCATCGAGCTCTCGTCCGATCCGAGCGGGACGACAGACTATGAGGGCGAGCTCGGTGTGATCATCGGGAAGGGCGGCATGAACATTTCGAAGGATGATGCCTTCGATCATGTGTATGGCTACACGGTCATCAACGACGTCACCGCTCGCGAGATTCAGCAAGATCATGTGCAGTTCTTCTTGGGCAAGAGCGCCGCGACGTTTGGACCGATGGGTCCGGCCATCGTCACCCGTGACGAGATTTCTGACATCACCGACGTCACCTTGCGCACCCGGGTGAATGGAGAGCTACGACAGGAATCGAAGATCTCTCTTCTGATCTTTGACATTCCGACAATCATCGCCACGATCTCGCGGACGGTTCGCCTCGAGCCAGGCGATGTCATCGCAACGGGCACTCCAGCCGGCGTTGGTATCGGGTTCGATCCTCCGAAGTTCCTGCAACCGGGCGACGTCGTCGAGGTCGACATCGACGGAATCGGAACCCTGACGAATCCGGTCATCGCGTGATCGTCGAGGTCATTGCAGTTGGCACAGAGCTCTTGCTCGGGGAGATCATCAACACAAACGTCGCCGACATCGGGAAACGTCTCGCCGAAGATGGCTTCGACGTGCATCATCAGGTCACGGTTGGCGACAATCTGGACCGCTTGGTCGAGACGATTCGAACAGCCTGTGAACGAGCCGACGCTGTTGTGATGACCGGAGGAATCGGACCGACCCAGGATGATCAAACACGAGATGCGATCTGTGCTCTTCTCGGCGTCGACGTGACGACCGACAGCGATCATGCCGAAGCAATCCGCGCACGTCTTGCGGAACGTGGGATCATCGCCGACACGGCCCTGAAGATGGCCGACTACCCCGAGGGTTCTGATCCGCTGCCGAATAGTGCCGGCGTAGCGCTTGGCATCGCCGCGGTGCACGAAGGTACGCCGATCTTCGCGGTGCCTGGTGTGCCGACAGAGATGCGACCCATGATCGATGACCAAGTCAGACCGCGCCTACGGGCAGTGTCCGGCGAACCAGCTGTGCTGTCCAGCCGACTCTTGCACTGTTGGGGACTTGGCGAGTCCCAAATCGCCGAGAAGCTGGACGACTTGTACGCAACTACCAATCCCTCAGTTGCGTTCTTGATCAAAGGACCAGAGGTGAGAGTGCGGATCACCGCGAAGGCCGGCTCAATCGAGCAAACGTCCGCGATGATCGCCGAAGTCGAGGCGGTTGTCCGTGAGCGGCTGGGCGACGCGATCTTCGCCACGGATGACGAAACTGTCGACGGACTCGTGGAGGAGTCGTTGGCTCGGCGTGGATGGACGGTCGATTCACTTGAGATCTGCACGCGTGGTCTCGTGGCGACAAGGCTTGCGGCGATCACCGGGTTCGGAGGGGGTGCCATTCGTCCGAGTGATGGCTCTCAGGTTGGTGATGTCGAGGAACATGTCAGAGCGTTGCTGTCTTCACTGACCAACAGCGCCGATGTCTCCGTCGTCGTAGGCGAAATCACTGAGCAGATGTCAGATGACGGCGCCGCGTCGCGCCGAATCGGAGTGGCGATAAAAACACCCGAAACAGAGATGGTGACCTCTGTTCGTGCGTTGGGCAACGATGAGCGAGCTCGTGCGTTCGCCTCCGTAGGGGCTATTCACTTGCTGCGAAAAGCGATCGCTACTTGACCGAAGCTGCCAGTGCGAGTCCCATTTGATCAACAGAAAGCGGAAGCTCAACTGGCTCGTTCAAGTCTGCCGAGAGATCCGCTGCCATGTAGACCTCCATGGTCAGTCTGGCAAGACGAGGCTCCACCATGACCGGCTGGTCGTACAGCACGGCTTCGAGGAATGCGATCGTCTCGCGTTCCATTGGCCCTGCGTACATCTGGTCGACTGCCTCGCCGGGCATTGTCGACAACGGGAACTCGATGCCGCGCTTGGTCGTGTTGACCACGATGTCTCGATGGCTGTCGTCGGCGAAGACTGTCCCCTCGGTCCCGATCACTTCGATCCACGTAGTAGCGGCGTTCTTGTAGTGATTCGGTAGCGACATTCCAGCGTTGATCGTGACGACGACGCCGTCGTCCATCGTGATGACCGTGAGCTGGGAGTCTGGCAGACCCATTTCTCGACGAACACCGTAGGAGTTTTGTGAGTACACGCGGACGGGACGGCGAGGTTCGAGGCACCACATCGCGAAGTCGATGTCATGGGTGGCTTCCATGGCAGCGGGGGAGAGCTTGATGCGGTTTCCGATCTTTGCACCGAGGTTGCGGCCAATGTGGCGGCTCACCAGGATCGAGCTCGGCTCACCGAGATCGCCGGACACCAGTGAGCGCTTCGCGAGAGCCTGCTTTGCGTTGAAGCGCTGTGAGTACCCGATCGTGAACTTCAGGTTGTTGCTCTCGGCAATGTCGATCAGCTCGTCTGCCTCTTCGAGCCGAAGGGCCATTGGCTTCTCCAAAAGCACATGCTTGCCAGCCTCGAGCGCCGCCTTCGCCATTGGGTAGTGCAGTGTCTCGGGTGTCGCCGAAATCAGCACCACATCGATGTCGCTTCGAGCGATCAGGGCTTCCCAATCGTCGGTCGCGGAAACAGGAGTCGTCTGGGCGACCATCTCGGCCAACCGTTCCGGGTTCGACTCGGCGATGTGTAGGTCCGCGCAGATCGGGTGTTGTGCGCAGGCCACGGCGCGGATCCCACCGCACCAGCCGGTCCCGATAACGGCAACGTTTAGCTGATTCATTAGTTGAGCTCCAGAAGTTGTTCGGGTTCGATCGGTAGCTTCACTGGCTTCCCAGTCTTTGCTGAGTAGTCCATGGCCATTGTAAGGATGAGGTTGCTATGCCCTTCGGCGGCAGTGGCATGCGGGGTGTTGAAGCCCTTGGCGAGCCGGTTGTACCACGTGAGTGTTTCTTCACGCATGGGCCCCCACAGCATGCCATCGGACACGTCGCCCGGTGGGTAGCTGCCCATGAAGTCGACGTTTCGCTCGTTGGGAGGCTCGAACCCTCGGCTCGTGTACCCAGCAGGTTGAGGGATCTCGGAAGCGATGATGACGTCGCGGTGTGTGTCTTCGATGTCGATCACACCCTTCGTGCCAACGATGCCGATCTCGAGGCCATATACGGCTCCGGGCCACACCACGGGGAGCGCCCACGAGATGTTCATGCTGAACAACGTGCCGTCATCCATGGTGAACAGGCCAAAAGTCGAGTCCTTCGTGCCCCACTCACCGAGCAACTTGTCATTCGATCGTGCGTAGACCTCGACGGGCTTCTTCCCCTCCATGAGCCACATCGACATATCGAGGCTGTGCGTGCCCGAGACCACCATTGGCGTCAGGTTCGTGCGGTCGTCTGCCTTGGCGAGCGTTGCGTACACCACCATGCGATTCATGAACGCGCGTGTGACTACACCGGTCACCTCGCCGATCTGCTCGTCGCGAAGCTTCTGCTTCACACCAAGGAAACGACGGCGGAATCGGTTCGTGTAGCCAACGACTGCGTCGACATTGTTCTCTTCGATCGCTGCGAGGATTCGCGCCGAATCAAGCGGATCTGTTGCCAGGGGCTTTTCGATGAACATCGGAAAGCCGTGCGACACGGACTGCATGATCGGATCGACGTGTTCGCGCTCGTCGGTGGCCACGATGACCGCAGTGACCTCAGGGCGTGCGAGCAGTGTGGCGACGTCTGTGGTCACGAAGTCAGCGTCGGTATCCGCGGCGAGGCTGTTCGCAGTCTCTGCATGCCGATCGCACAAGCCGAGCCACGTGACGCCAGGGTGCTCGCGTGCAAGCACCGCTCGAATTCGTCCAATAGTGCCGCAGCCGATGACTGCCAATCCGATGCCGCTCATTCGCTCAATCCCATTAGTCGTGCAGCGTTACCGCCGCTGATCAGGTCAATCTGGTCCTGGTTGAGGCCAGGAACACTTCCGATGAACTCGAGCGGGTCGTCGTCGCCCATGTCGTACGGGTAGTCGGTGCCGAGCATGACATGGTCCGCACCGTACTTGTCGACGAGGAACTGAATTTGGTCGGGCTCGAAGACCATGGTGTCGAAGAAGAAGCGCTTGAGGTACTCGCTCGGCATCTTCGGTACACCTTCCCGAACATCTTCGCGGGCCCGCCATGCGTGGTCGATACGACCTGCATAGGAGGGGAGGTAGCCGCCGCCATGCACGACAACAATTTTGAGATTTGGATAGCGTTCCATGACACCGTTGAAGATCAGGTGTGCCGTAGCAAGTGTGGCTTCGAAGGCATGGCCGATGATGTTGACGAAGTTGTGGTCCTGCAGGCGTTCCTTGTGCGTGTGCCCGTTGGTGTGGACAACGATGAGCGCACCGAGTCGTTCGACCTCCGCCCAGAACGGGTCCAACCGTGGACTCGAGATTTCCTCGGTGCTGTCGACATGGCTACCGATCTCCAGACCTTTCATCCCAAGCTCTTCGACGCAGTATCGCAACTCGGCGATTGCGGCTTCTGTGTCTTGGAGGGGGACGGTCCCGAGCGGGCTGAATCGACCATCAAATTTCGACGTTGTCTCGAGCAGTTCTTCGTTGATGACGCGGCTGACGCGGGATCCGACTTCAGCGTCGGCCCAGTAGTAGTACTGATACACGGAGACGGCGATGGCTTGGATGTCGACGCCCATCCGGTCCATGTCCTTGATGCGTTCTTCCAGGAACTCCATTTTCGGTCGGAGATAGGCGAGCTGTTCCTTGTTGACCTTGCGTGTGAGATCGCTGCCGTACTGGAGACGAACTCGGCCCACTTTCTCTTCTTCGATCGCCATGATTTCGGTTGCGGGGCCGCACTCTCGATGACAATGAATGTCGATCACGGGCCCGTCGGTTCGTCTTGCTCGCATGCCGCGTTGGTCTCCCTTTACCGTGCCGGTCGGTGTGGCCGCACAGATCATGCATGATATATGATCGTGGGCCGCGAGTCGTGTTGGACGCGACTTGGCCATGGATGGAGTGATGATGGCAGACGTCGCAGTTCTCGGGCTCGGGTTGATGGGTGGAACACTCACCGGTCACTTTCTCGATCGGGGACATCGAGTGGTCGGGTATGACCCTGACCCGGAGCTAGGGACCGAGCTCGCGCTACGCGGGGGAGCGTCGTTCGCGACGGTGGGTGAGGCTGTGCGTGAAGCAAGTCTTGTCGTCCTGTCTCTTCCCAACAGCGCGATCATGCTCGAGGTATGCCATGAGATCATCGCCTCCGATAGCGACCCCGTGTTGGTGATCGATACGACGACCGGCGACCCCAACGACTCACTTACCGCCGGTGCGGTTCTGGCCGACGTCGGCCATTCGTATGTCGATGCGACGATTTCTGGCAATGCCGCGCAGTTTGCCGAGAAGGACGTCATCTTCATGATCGGCGGGAAAGCCGACGATGTGGAGACAGCGACCGAACTGCTTGCTCCCCTTGGGAGAAAGGTCTACCCAGTTGGTTCACTCGGCGCTGGCTCGCGCGCAAAGCTCGTGGTCAACCATGTGCTGTCGATCAATCGTGCAGCTGTGGCCGAGGGCCTTGCCGTGGCGGAGAAAGCTGGGCTCGACCTCGACCCCATGCTCGAGGTCCTGCGGGACAGCGCCGCCTACTCGAAGGCGATGGACATCTGGGGGCAGCGAATGGTCGACGGAGATCACTATCCGCCGGCATCGCGTGTCCGACAGAGCCACAAGGATTCACGGCTCATCAACGGGCACGCGGAATCGGTAGGGGCATCCCACGTTCTTGTAGATGTCGTTCGTCAGGCGCTTGCAGAGGCCGAAGAGAACGGTCTTTCGGACGCGGATAATTCGTCGGCCATGGAACTGATGCGTCGACGAGCGGGCATCGGGCGTCTTCCTCTGACTTGAGGGAACTAGGCGATCCCCAGCTCCCGCTGCATCTTGCGTGAGAGTCCAAGGCCGACGAGACGATGCGATTCGATGATTTGTTCACGAAGGTCGTCATCGTCGAGGCCGGGATCGGCGTAGTGCTGTGCCCAGGTGAAACCGCGAGATGCCAGGTAGGGAGCTGGCCGAACTCCGGGCATTTCAATCAGGAACTCGTACTCGTCCGCAGACGTCTTGAACGTGATTCCCAGACGATCTCCATCCGCCCATCCGCCGATCGCGAACACCTTGCCGCCGACCTTCCACACGTGCGCATCACCCCATTGGATGACATGTGTCGCCGCGGTGAGTGTGCTGCAGAACTCGTCGAATTCGTCCAGTTCCATAAGCTCCTATCGAACCTGAGCCTAGACAGCAGATGTTCCCGACCGGATTCGGTTACACTAAATGTACGGACATTTACTGCTCGCCGGTTCGGTGAGCCGAACAAAGGAACACGACATGAGCTTGCGCTTGGGCGACACCGCCCCCGACTTCACCGCCGATACCACCGACGGCGAGATCTCTTTCCACGACTGGAAGAACGACTCTTGGGCGGTCTTCTTCAGTCACCCCGCCGACTTCACACCCGTCTGCACGACCGAACTCGGTAGAACCGCCGCGCTCGCAAGCGAGTTCGCGAACCGGAACACCAAAGCGATGGCCTTGTCGGTCGATCCGATCGAAGATCATCACGGATGGGCTCCCGACATCGGAGATGTGGCGGGCACATCGCTCAACTTTCCAATCGTTGCCGACCCCGATCGCACCGTGGCTGAGCTCTACGACATGATCCACCCCGGTGAGGGCGACACATCGACCGTTCGCTCGGTCTTCATCGTCGATCCGGAGAACATCTTGCGCCTGATGCTGACCTATCCGAAGTCGGTCGGGCGTAACTTCGACGAGATCGTGCGAGTCATCGACGCCCTCCAGGCCACCGATCGCGACCCGATTGCGACGCCAGCCGACTGGCAGCCCGGCGACCGAGTGATCGTCTCGCCGGGTATGTCGACCGAAGATGCGACTGAGCGATTCGAGAACGTGGTTGAGGTCAAGCCATACCTTCGCTACGCGGACGCTCCTTCTTCCTGACGTAGCGACACATACCACCGACCGGCCGTGACCGTTTGCACGAGTGATCAGTTGGCGGGACCGAAGACGCGAACTTCAATGGCGCCGACGTTGCCGCCGGTCGATGAGTCGACGTCGAAGCGGATCTCTCGACCGCTGAGTTCGAGCGCTTGAAAGTTGGGGTTGGCCGGATTGCCAGCAGGGAATGGGCCGTAGGTCTCACTGTCGTCCACGGTGACTATGTACATCTCGGTCGTGGCTGTGCCATCGAGCATCCTGCGTGTGAGGAACTCAATACCGACGACGTCTTGTTCGGAACCGAGATCGATGGTGATGAATCCTTCATCGCCGTCACCAGATGAGGCCCATTCCGTGTTCGTGTCTCCGTCGAGCGCGTTCTCGCCTTCCCAACCAGGCCCGAAAACCGAGCTGGTTTGAACGATCGTTGCTTGGAGGGCGAGGTTGTCGCCATGTGCGATCATTTCCTCATTTGCAATGGCGTCAGCAACACGCTCAGGGAGGGTGAACGTGCCGAGTTCCGAGCGGTACTGGTTACCGTTCGCAGTACTGCCTTGCACCCGGAAGAAATACGTCTTGCCTGCCTCAGCGCCTGGCAGAACAACGTCGTGAGGAATAATGCCAGTCCCGTTCATTGCAAGGCTGTTGTTGAAGTTGCCGAACTCCTCGGTTTCGCCCCAGACGATCGTGCAGATCATGGGTTCGGTCGTACGGACGTGGAAGATGCCACGGTTGCCGTCCGTCGGATCGGACTCGAACGTGAACTCGTTTTCTTGGACGAGCGAGAAGTCCAGTAGCTCTCCCTGCACGGCAAACCCGACGGCAGCGTCGGACGACGAGGCGCCGGTAGTCGATGATCCGCATGCTGCGACCAGCAGAGCCGTGGTCAGCAAAGCTGCAAGAATTCGGGCCGTTTTTCGAAACAGCATGGTGAGCTCCCTGGTTTCGATGGAAGGGTTGTCACCCGGTATAACGCGACCCGCGGGCGACCGGTCACAAGAATCTCAAAAATCAGCGCTGGTCTGGCCTCATCCGTTGACGACCTGAAGCCCGGCTCCACTCCACGCCACAATGCCGCCGTCGACGTCGGCAATGTCGGTGAATCCGAGATCGCGCATGATTGCCGTGGTCTGGCCGCTGCGGTTCCCTGAGCGGCAGTACAGCAGGTACGGCACGTCAGGATCGAGTTCACCAAGCTGGTCAGCGAAGTCAGCCTCATAGAAGTCGATCATGACCGCGCCTTCGAGGTGCCCCTCGGTGAACTCTTCGGGTGTGCGAACGTCCAAGATGACGAGATCGTCTGGCGGGTCAGCCTGGAGCGCTGCTCCCTCGGTTGCTGAGACCAAACGAATCCCGGCGGCCCCTGAATCAGATGGGGAATCGCTCGATTGGGTGCCAGCGTCGGACGTTGCAGTGTCGCCACCGGAACAGCTCGCGGCGAGCAATAGCGCGGTAAGTAGGACGGTGAGGAGAGTCCGTGTCTTCATCATGCCTTCAATTGTACGTACATACGGAGATTAGGCAACTATCCATACAAAGGGTCTGATATGATCCGTTGTACGGACGGCTCAAAGATGGGCCTAGAGGAAGGCCGACACATGCCAATGACTCCGCTCGACCGCAGTAGCCCGATGCCATTGTGGGCACAGCTAGAAGCCGATCTGCGTGCTCGACTCGAGGCCGGCGACTTCGCTGAGTCCTTTCCCACCGACCTCGAGCTCACCTTGGGTTATGAGATCAGCCGTCATACCGTCCGGGAGGCGGTGAAACATCTCAACAGGACTGGCCTGCTCAAACGAGAGCGGGGGAGAGGAACCGTTGTCAACCGGTCGGAGTTCGAGCAATCGCTGGGAACCCTCTACAGTTTGTTCGAGTCCGTTGAGTCTGCCGGTGTCGAGCAAACAAGCGAGGTCCTCCGGTGTGAGATCGTCGTCGATCCTGTGGCCGCAGCGCAACTCGAACTCCCCGAGGACGCCAAGCTCGTGTTGATCGAACGGTTGCGTCTGGCCGGGGGTGCCCCGCTCGCCGTCGACCGTGCATGGTTGCCACACAGCGTCGCTGCACCACTTCTCAAGGTCGACTGGGCCCACACAGCGCTCTATGCCGAGCTCGAACGCGCCACTGCTCCAGTCCCGAATCAGGGATGGGAGCGGGTCACCCCCATCGTGCCTACCCCGTCGGACCGGTCCCAACTCGGTCTGCGAAAGACCGAAGCTGCGTTCTTCCTCGAACGGCTGGGCTGTCGCGATGGCGTCGCAGTTGAGTGGCGCACGACGGTCATTCGCGGCGATAGATATCGCTTCGTGACCGACTGGTCTGCCGGTGGTCATAGTGAACTACGGCCGTCGGCGGCATGACCTGATGCATCGATTCATCCCCCCTGACCCGCGACGTTCTGGTCGAGAACCCGACTACCGCTTCACCCTGGCAAACGAGCGAACGTTCCTTGCCTGGGTACGAACCGGCCTCGCGCTCGCGGCAGGTGGCCTCGGCGTCATCAGCCTCCTCGATGACCTTGCGGGTTCCGAGGTACTCGGTGTCCTATTGTTGGCGCTCAGTTTTGCAACGGCTGCAACGGCCTACCGGCGCTGGGCGAACAATGAGGCAGCGATGCGACTCGGTGAACCGCTTCCCCGATCTCGGTTGCCTCAATACATGGCCGCTGGAACAGCACTCGTGGCCCTTTTGGCAGCAGCGCTCTTCGTGATCGACCAAGTATGAGCGACGAAGTCGGATGGCCGCGTCCTGCGAACAGCATCGACGGTGGGCTTCAGCATGAACGCACGGCATTGGCTTGGGAGCGAACTGCCATTGCCATGATGATCGCCGGTCTCGCGCTTGCTCGCTACGCAGCGAGCGAACACGGCGCACTTCTCGGCTCGGCCGGGATCTTGCAGACAGCTGCCGGCGCGGCACTCTTGGTCTGGGCCAGCCGCAATGAGGACCTCCTGCACAACCCCGCCCGTCCGGCCAGTGCGGTACCTCAGATTGGGCTGACTCGAGTGGTCGGCCTTGTCAACCTCTTCTTCACCGCACTTGCGTTGGCGCTCGTTGGAGTAGTGCCGCTGGTCGGTCTGCTTTAGCTGGTGGCGAGCGTTGCTCAGGTCAGCTTCAAGAAGAGCCGTTCCAGCTCATCGATATCGGTGTCTTCGTCGACGTTGAGCAGCGCAGCTGTCATAAGCTTGGAGCCCACTCGATCGAGAGCGCCCTTGGCCGCAGTGAGCTGAGTGACGATGTCTCGACACTCCGAACCCTCTTCGACCATTCGCTGCAATCCTCGAATCTGGCCTTCGACGCGACGGAGACGTTTAATGACATCGCTAGATGTGTCGCTCGGGAACTGCATGCCACAACTATACCCATAGGGGTATACGTTGACGATTGAAACAAATGTACGTATATTCGTACTTATGATGAATCTTGCGAAGCTTCTGCCAATAGTGGGATGGGCTCCTCGCTACAAGCGCGCCAATCTCCGCAGCGACTTGGCAGCAGGTTTGACGGTGGGCGCAATGTTGGTCCCACAGGCGATGGCGTACGCGCTCCTCGCCGGGCTGCCACCAGAGGTCGGGCTGTACGCCGCCACTGTTCCCGTCGTGATCTACGCCTTCTTTGGGACATCACGCCAGCTCGCGGTTGGCCCGGTCGCGATCGTGTCACTGCTCACCGCGTCGGCGCTCGCTCCGTTGGTCCAGGAGGGCAATGCCGGATATATCAGCGCGGCGGCACTTCTGGCGCTCATGGTCGGCGTAGTCCATCTCGTGCTCGGGGTTGGTCGCCTCGGGTTCCTTGTGAACTTACTCTCCCACTCGGTGCTCGTCGGTTTCACCGCAGCCGCCGCCATCATCATCGGGTTTTCTCAGGCCAAGCACATCTTTGGTATCTCCATCGAGCGCAAGGAGTACTTCTACGAGACCGTTCTGGAAGTCCTCGGCAACCTCTCGGACACCAGCATGGCCACGCTGGTGCTCGGAGCTGTCGCTCTCGGCACGCTCTATTTGTTGAAGCGCTTCGCCAAGAAGGTCCCCGCAGCTCTCGTGGTCGTGATCGGCTCAATCCTGGCTGTAGAGGTTCTCAACCTCGAAGAAGAAGGCGTCAAAGTTGTGGGAGACATCCCAGACACCCTCCCTGCGTTTGGACTCCCAGACTTTGACGGGTCGCTGATCGGAAATCTGGCAACCACCGCTCTCGTTATCACCATCGTCGGTTTCATGGAGTCGATCGCGGTAGCCAAGGTCTACGCCCGTCGCCATCGTTACGAGGTCGACCCGAACAACGAACTGATCGGTCTGGGCGCGGCAAACGTCGCCTCGGGGCTCTTCGGGGGCTACCCAGTGACGGGCGGGTTCTCCCGCACCGCGGTCAACGACACGGCGGGAGCCCGGACCCCGCTCGCGTCGCTGATCACAGCCGGGATCGTCCTAGCAACCATCGCCTTCCTCACCCCGTTGTTCGCTTCTCTGCCCAAAGCAGCGCTCGGGGCAATCATCATCATGGCGGTGATCGGACTCATCGATATCGCGGAGATGCGCCATATCGCCAAGGTCAAGCGCAGCGATTTGATCGGCCTCTCTGTGGCCTTCTTCGCAACCCTGATCCTCGGCATCGAGCTTGGCATCCTCGTCGCCGTCGTTGCCTCCATGCTCGTGGTGTTCGCACGTATGTCTATGCCCCATGCAGCGGTCCTGGGTCACGTGGATGGCACCACGAGTTACAGGAACATCGATCGATTCCCCGAGGCGAATACCATCGACGGCGTACGCATCGTCCGGATCGACGCTGCACTGTCCTTCGTCAATGCGGTCAACGTGAAGCGGCTCATCCTCAGCCACGTAGCCGAACTCGGGCGGGATTCGGGTGCGCTCGTCCTCGATGCGTCAGGGATTAACGATCTCGACGCGACCGGCGCCGAGATGCTCCACGAGATTCTCAGCGAGGTCGAAGAACAGCACATTGCACTACATCTCACCGACGTCAAGGGGCCCGTCCGTGACGTCCTCCGCGCTGCCGGAATTTGGGAACAGCTCGGGAACCGGGTGCACAGCTCAACCAACGACGCGCTCATAGCGATCGAAGCCGATCGACCCGGTCCGGTGGACCAGCGTCGCTACGGGGTGGATGAGCGGACTGCTGGGCTGTCGTCAACGGATGCCGTGTTGAGTTCGAGCGGCACTGACGTCAATGTCTGATCAAAGCGCGTGGGGTCAGCTGATCGAGGCTCATCGCCTTGCCGAAGGTGGGCCCATAGAGGTTGCCCCTGAACATGCACCGAAGGCGGCGATCTTGGCTTGTTCCGACGCACGGGTACCCCCATCGGTGATCTTCGATCAGCCTGCGGGAAGTCTGTTCGTCGTGCGAATCGCAGGAAACACAGCGAGCGCAGCGGCGCTCGCAAGCCTCGACTATGCCGTTGCCAAACTGGACGTCGACGTCCTGATTGTCCTCGGCCACACGAGCTGTGGCGCCGTACAGGCAGCTGCTGCGGGAACCTGTGATGGACACCTCGCACCCATCGTCGAACCGATCTGTCGGCTTGCCCGAGCGATGCCCGGCGCCGACATCGATGATTTGGTCCGCGCCAATGTTGCGGGAACCGTCGAGGAGCTGACTCATCATGACGGCCCCGTCGGCGTAGCCGCTCGGAACGGCCGACTCGATGTGCGTGGAGCCGTGCACAACCTGCTCCTCGGCACGCTCGAACTCGTCAACCTCGAAACCACCGAACAACTCGCCACATTGGAGACATCATGACCGCAACAATTCCAGGAGCTGACACCATTGACTCAGGGAGGCTTCTGCAGCTCCGAGAGGCTGACCCGGACATCCGAATTCTCGATGTCCGGACCGGCGGGGAGTACGAAACCATCCACATTCCTGGGTCCTACAACGTCCCGCTCGACACGCTCGGCGAACACGTCCGTGACCTTGCCTCGGTCGAACACCCCGTGGTGCTCGTCTGCCAATCGGGTGGCCGGGCCACGCAAGCTCACGAGGAGCTGACTTCTGCCGGAAAGGACACGCTCCACATCCTCGAAGGGGGCATGGAGGCCTGGGAATCTGGAGGTGGCGAAATCGTCCGAGGAGACAAGAACCGCTGGGCCATGGACCGCCAAGTCCGCTTTGCGGCTGGATCATTGGCACTCGCTGGCGTCGCTGCCAGCACGGTCGTACCGGGCGCAAAATGGATTGCCGGGGGAGTGGCAGCGGGTTTGACCTACTCTGCGGTGACAAACACGTGCGCGATGGCTGCGGTGCTTTCCAAGCTTCCGCATAATCGCACGGACAAGTGCGACATCGCAGGAGTTCTCGAAGACCTCAACCGAACGGCAACATGACATGGCCCACTCTGATCACCCCGCAGCGAACTATCAGGCAGCGCTATTGCCTGACACACAGTTCATCGACGTGCGCGAACCGAACGAGGTCAACGCCGGCACACTTCCAGGCACGACTAACATCCCCCTCGGAGAGCTGCCTGGTCGCATCGAGGAACTCGACCAGAGTCGTCGAGTCGTGCTTCTCTGTCGAAGCGGCGGTCGAAGCACCAAAGCAGCCGAATTTCTCACAACCCTCGGCTTCACCGACGTGGTGAACCTCAAAGGCGGCATGCTCGGCTTCGCCCATCAGGGTTGATGCCCGAATCCACGGGACGCCCCGTTGCGTGGTTGACATTATACCCCCACGGGTATAATGTACGTACATACAGACTTGGAAGGATCCAGTTATGAAGTTCACGCAGTACTACCTCGACTGCCTCTCGCAGGCGTCCTACCTCATCGGCGACGAAACGACCGGCCGCGCTGTGGTTGTCGACCCCCGCCGCGACGTCGACGAGTACATCAAGGACGCTGAAGCAGCCGGCCTCACGATCGAAATGGTCATCGAGACTCACTTTCATGCGGACTTTCTTTCTGGGCACCTCGAACTCGCCGCTGCGACAGGAGCCGAGATCGGCTTCTCGTCCGTCAGCGAGACCGAGTTTCCGTCTCGGAAGCTCGCCGACGGTGAGCGCATCTCATTGGGAGAAGTTGAACTCGAGATTCTCCATACTCCTGGACACACGCCCGAATCGATCAGCATCGTGGTGCGAGAGAGGGCCGGTGACGAGATTCCGTACGGCGTTCTCACCGGAGACACCCTCTTCATCGGCGATGTCGGGCGGCCAGACCTTCTTGCGTCGATCGGTTTCACCCGTGACGAGCTGGCCGACCAGCTCTACGACAGCCTGCACAACAAGCTGCTACCGCTCCCAGACGAAACACTTGTGTATCCGGCGCACGGAGCCGGCTCGGCCTGCGGAAAGAACCTATCGACCGATACGTCATCGACGATGGGGGAGCAGCGCCTCAGCAACTACGCACTTCTCGCCCCAGACAAGAAGACCTTCATCGATCTCGTGACCGAAGGTCAGCCTCCGGCGCCCGAATACTTTGTCTATGACGCCATCCTGAATCGCAAGGATCGGGCCCTTCTCGACGAGACCGCTCTACCCCCGGCTTTGGAACTCGATGCGTTCGATCGACTCGTGGTCGATGGTGCCATGGTCGTCGACGGCCGCACTCCCGAGGAGTTCGCATCCGGACACCTCCAGGGCGCGATCAATGTCGGCCTGAATGGTCGGTATGCCGAATTTGCCGGCTCGGTCGTCCCGACCGATGTCGACATCGTGCTGGTCGTCGACCACGGCTTCGAACTCGAAGCCAAGAACCGCTTGGCCCGAATCGGTTTCGACCGAGTTGTCGGCTACCTCGCTCACCCACTCGCAGTCATGGCCGACAACCCAGAACGTGTCCAGCGGGCATCGCGTATGACTGCAATCGAGTTCGAGGAACGCAAGGCCCACCTCAGTGGCCTTCAACTCGTTGACATCCGCAACCCTGGCGAGATCGCGCTCGGCACCATTGAAGGTGCTCTGCCGATCCCCGTTGGGCAGCTCCCGGGCCGACTCGACGAGCTCGATCCGAGTGCACCGACCGTCGTATTCTGCGCCGGCGGCTACCGGTCCTCGGTTGGAGCCAGTGTTCTGCGCGAGGCCGGTTTCGATGATGTCTCCGACATCATCGGTGGCTATAGCGCATGGGTAGAGCTGGTTCCCGCTCCAGCCTGACCCGAACTAGCTCATGACGTCGATCGTGCGAAGAATCCGGTCGGCCCGCGTGAAGCCTGTCGACACGGGAATCCGGTCTGTGCCGGTGTCGAGAAGTAGTAGCGGAAACCCAGTGGCGCCAAGCGCCCGTGCTTCTGCATAATCGGCGTGAGCCAGGCTCTCGTCCGCGAGAAGTGTCGCGAAACGTTCGAGGTCACATTTGGTCGACTTGGCAAGTTCGACGAGCACGTCAATATCGGTGAGATCGAAGTTCTGCACATAGAAGCCCTTCTGAAGTCGCTCGAAGTAGTCGAGCGCACGGTCGGGCGCGAGCATGCGCATCGCGACGACGGCACGACATGCCGGACCGGTGTTGTAGGTCCATTCCGGCCAATCGATCAGGCCAAACTCCACGGGCTGGCCAGACAGCTCGGTCACCCGTTGCCAGGTGTCGCGGAGATAGGCCCGCATGTTGTCGTCGAGGGCGACCATGCGATCACCGACGTAGAGGCCACCCATCACCAAGCGGACGTCGAGCCCGGTGCTCGTCGTGACCTTGGTGAGCTCAGGTTCGAATGCGTAACACCACGAACACATCGGGTCGGCGACGTGAATGAGCGAAGCACTCGACAAATTTTTGTGCATGCGCTAAAAAATAGTCGTAGGACGAGCAATGGGGGAAGCCATGGGGTCACGAATTTCACCAATCGCGCCAGGCGAGAGCGCAGATGAGGAAATCAACGCGTTGCTAGCGGACGGTCGTGACGGATGGTGGGGAGACGCCGCGATGTTCGGTGTCATCGGAAGGAACCCAGCGATGCTCAAGGCCATCATCCCGGTCTTTGGTTCGTTCTTTGCACAGGGCTCGGTCGAGCCGCACATCCACGAGATGATGCGCCTGAAAACTGGCCAGATCAACGACTGCTGTTATTGACAAACCGTACGAACCACCGCCGTGAGCGGTGCCGTAGGACCCAAAGAAGACCACCTCTTCGAGCATCAGCCAAAGCCGAGTGATGTGATGAACAGCCGCGAAGCAGCCGCTGTTTCTCTCGCAGAACGAATTGCGCTCGATCCGCATACGGTCACCGACTCATTCTTCGAATCGCTGAAATCTGACTTCACGGAAGACGAGATCGTCGAGATGGTGTTTTCATGCGGGATCTTCAACTGGGGCAACAAGTTCAACATCACCATGCAATTGGATTCTGCTCCTGAGTCCGAATACGCGAACGACATGGCCTATCGCCAAGAAGAACTGGCGTAACAACCGACCTGATGGCGCTCGAAGAGATCACGAGCCAGGCCGAACTCAGCAGCCTGATCGACGCGGAATCACGCGGAATTGTTGTGGACTTTTGGGGGACGTGGTGTCAACCCTGCCGGTCGCTCCGCCCGCACCTGGAAACACTTGGCGACGAATTTTGTGCCGATTGGAAGATCGTCGCGGTTCATGTCGAGAAC
>CAXMRH010000071.1:0-2792 GCA_964196045.1 uncultured Chthoniobacterales bacterium
CGAGCAGACCCAGAGCGCGACGGAACAAACTCCGATCGCGGCGTGATCATGGACATCGTAAATCGGGTTGCGCTTGTCATCGGCCGTGCCGACTACTGCGGTGTGAACAAGAAGACGATGTTCACCGTCATGAACTATGTCCTGCCTGCAGCTGGTCAGCTGACAATGCATTCCTCAGCCAACGTCGGCAACGACAATGACTCGGCGATTCTGTTCGGCCTTTCGGGTACCGGCAAGACCACCTTGTCTGCCGACCCCGACCGCCTGCTCATTGGCGACGATGAACATGCGTGGACTGAACGCGGCGTCTCGAATATCGAGGACGGTTGTTACGCCAAGCTCATCGATTTGAACAAGAGCGCAGAGCCGGTCATCGCTGCTGCAATCTCGATGAAGGGCACGCTGATCGAGAACGTGCCACCACTGCACGACAAGGCCCTCGAGGACACGGATCCGCAAGAATTGGACCTCACGGATGGGTCGATTACCGAGAACACACGCTTCGCCTATGGGCTCAACTGCAACCCAGGTGTCGCAGAGGGCGCCAAGGGACCGCACCCCGAGACGATCGTTTTGCTCACCGCAGATGCATTCGGTGTGTTGCCGCCGGTGTCGATCCTCGATACGGACGAAGTGATGTATCACTTCGTCATGGGCTTCACCTCGAAGCTGGCGGGTACCGAGGTCGGTATCACCGAGCCGCAGGCAGCGTTCTCGGCCTGTTATGGCGACCCGTTCATGAGTCAGAAGCCGGCGGTTTATGCCGAACTTCTTGCGGCGAAAATGAGCGAGCACAAGACGCGCTGCGTCTTGGTCAACACGGGCTGGAGCGGCGGTTCCTACGGCAAGGGTGAGCGCATGTCGCTCAAAGTCACGCGGACTCTGCTGAACGCCGCGCTCAACGGCGAACTCGACGGAGCGGAGACCGTGGTCCAAGAACAGATGGGGCTGCGGATCCCGGTCAGCGTCGATGGTGTCGATTCCGCAATCCTGAATCCTCGAAACACCTGGGACGATCCCGCCGACTACGACGACGCGGCCGCAAAGCTGCGAAGGCTCTTCCAAGCGCAGTTCGAGGAGCAGGGCTACGCGGAACTGGGCATTACGCCAAAGATGTAGCGGAACTGGGCATTACGCCAAAGATGTAGATGTGGCGCCAGCGGCTCCGCCGTGATCTTGCGGGGTCATCTTGCGGGGTCGCGCCTCACTTTCCTGTTTCTCGCCAGCGGGGTCGCGCCTCACTTTCCTGTTTCTCGCCAGCGGGGTCCGCCAGCGGGGTCGCGCCTCACTTTCCTGTTTCTCCCTCGAGCGAGATCCATGGTGGTCGATATTGAGCCGATAGTGTGAGCGGCATGCAGGGAGTAGTCCAGTCTTACGATCCAGCCACCGGCGACGGCGTCCTCATCGACGACGTCAACTTCGTCGAGCACGACCTTGCGGTGGATGCGCTGGCAGGGTCGGTGTTTCGGATGTTGCGACAGGGTCAGCGTGTGCTGTTCGAACTCGACGATGACGGGTTCGCCACGACGGTCCGCCTCGGCTCCGAGATCGACATGGAGACCCCCGAGCTTCTCCCGGACTGATATTCCCGGGCTTCGCCCTCCAGCGGTCGCAATCGCCGTTCGCTGCGCTCACCACGAGTTCACGCCCTTGGGGGCATGAACGTCGCGCAGCCAGCTCTCGATGCTCGGCTGACCGTGAAAGTGGCATGCCACTCGATGTGAACGATCGGGCTACCCGGCAGTAACCTCAACGGCCGTATGGAAAACGAGCTATCCGCCGACAGCTTTCGCGCCATTGTTGTGGCATTTCGAGACGCCCTCGTGGCACACAAGGCAATCATCAATGCGCTGAACGTCTACCCCGTTCCGGATGGCGATACAGGGACAAACATGTCCCTGACGATGGAATCTGTGGTCGCCGACCTTCCAGAACCCGGAGCCACAATGGGTGAGGTCTGCAAAGCAGTCTCGCATGGGTCGCTCATGGGAGCCCGCGGGAACTCTGGTGTGATCATGTCGCAGATCCTGCGCGGTCTGTCCGCAGAAATGAAGGAGCACGTTGCCGTCGATGGTGCGACCTTCTCCGCGGCGCTCACCGACGCCGCAGCGGCTGCCTACGGGGCAGTGGGCAACCCGGTCGAAGGCACGATCCTCACAGTCGTGCGTGAGGCAGCCGAAGCCGCTGCAGAAGCAGACTTTTCCTCCTTCCTGGAAGTCATGGAAGCCGCAAGAACTGGGGCCGCTGACGCGCTTGAGAACACGCCGAAGCTTCTTCCGGTGCTCGCCGAGGCCGGCGTGGTCGATTCGGGTGGAACAGGCCTGTTGCTGTTCTTCGACGCGGCACTCCAGGTGCTCGACGGACGCGAGATTCCGGCTCCAGTGATGCCTGAGGGTGCATCAATTCCGAACATGCAGGCCGACCGACCCGATGATGACGAACACTCTGCGCTCGCGGACCTTCGGTACGAGGTCATGTTCTTCCTCGATGCGCCTGACGACTCGGTCGAAGGGTTCAAATCCGCTTGGGGCGAGATCGGTGACTCCATCGTCGTCGTTGGTGGCGACGGCATTTGGAATTGTCACGTCCACACCGACGACATCGGTGCGGCGATCGAATGTGGCATCGACGTCGGTCGTCCGCACAAGATTCGCGTGACCGATCTCCTTGAAGAGGTCGAGGAACAGGAATGGGTGAACGAGGCCACCCAGGAGGCGGCGAACTCGAATGTGGAACCGTGTACGACTGCGGTGGTCGCTGTGTCCGTCGGCGATGGGGTCGCCGACATCTTC
>CAXMRH010000072.1:0-7897 GCA_964196045.1 uncultured Chthoniobacterales bacterium
ACACCTCGGTCTTCCGAGGAGCGAATCAGCCGTCCGGCACCCTGAGCGAGCAACATCGAGGCTCTCGGCACGTCGATCTCACGAAAAGCCGCTGCACCGACCTGATCGCGCCGTGCCCCGAGTAAGGGGTCGTCGGGTCGAGGGAACGGGAGCCGGTCGATGATGACACAACTGAGCGCGCGGCCGGGAATGTCGACGCCTTGCCAGAAACTCATCGTCGCCAACAACACCGATTGCTCGTCGTCCATGAACGTGTCCATCAGAACCTGCTTCGGCGAGTCGCCCTGAGCAAGCAGCGTGTACGGAAGCCGATCGAGCAGATGTTCCTTTGCGAGGTTCATCGCTCGCCACGACGTAAACAGCGCAAGCGTGCGGCCACCCGCAGCCATCACGAGCGATTCGATTTCCGCGTGCAGTGCATCGCGATATTCCTCAGACCTCGGGTCGGGTATGTGGGCAGCGCAGTACAAGAGCCCAGCGTTCTCGAAGTCAAAAGGGCTGCCGACATCGATCTCATCGTGTGGGAACTCGGCAAGTCCGATTCTTCCAGACAGGTTCCGTGGGATCGTCGCACTCGTGAGGATCGCAGCCCGCGTCGACCACAATTTGTCCGACAACACACCTGACACGTCGATCGACGCAACCTTGAGGGCGGGGAACCGTGGCCCCTCAACCCAGGCCACCGTTCCGTCCACCATGTCGAGTGCGATGTCGATGTCCATGACTAGGTGTGTGGCCGCTTGTGTCGCTCGTTCCTTACGCCCGATGACCTCTGCTTTGGAGTCCTTGGGGATCTTGCGTAGCGCATCGAGCGCTCGATTTGCACGATCTCGCGCACGATTTAGTGACCGAGCCAGATTGTCGTCGAGCTCGTCATCGAGACGATTTCCCATGTGTGGTTCGAGGTCGAGTTCGAGCTGTTCGCCGATGTCGATCAGGTCGGCGACCAAGTCATCGTCGGCGATGATCGACTTGATCGTGATCGCGAGGTTTCGAAGTCGGCCGCCCGTTAGCTCGAATCCGGCAGCACCGGCGACGATGTCTTCGATCTGGTGGGCTTCGTCGATGATCGCGATGTCGTGCTCGCCGAGGATCACACCGTCGGTCACGAGATCAAGCGCGTAGAGATACGTGTTGACCACGACCACGTCTGCCTCGGCGGAACGGTGTCGGGCCATCTCCGCGAAACAGTCGCCGCCTTTGGGACACTTGGCCGCACCAGGACATTCCATCGGTCCGACGCTCACTGCGCCCCAGGTTCGGCCCGAAGGCTCGATCGGGAGTTCCGCTCGGTCACCGGTGCCGGTGGTCTTCACCCACTCGAGGATCGTGTCAAGGTCGTCAGAATCGACAACGTCATCCGCGACATCGAGCCCAAGTTGTTGGCCGTCGTCCTCGAGCTCGCTCAGCCGCTGACGGCACACGTAGTTGGATCGACCTTTTAGGACGGCGAAATCGAACGGTGTGTCGAGGTGTTCTTGGAGAAAGGGAAGATCCTTGTTCGCCAGTTGATCCTGGAGGGCTTTGGTCGCTGTCGACACCACGGTTCGTTTCCCGCTGAGAACGGCAGGCACGAGGTAGGCGAGCGATTTTCCGGTGCCCGTTCCAGCTGCAGCGATCAGATGTGTCTCCGCGACGATGGCATCCGCGACGGCCTGGGTCATCTCCACCTGGCCCGGCCGATCCTCGCCACCACTAGGTAGCTGTTCGGCGACCGCGGCGAGCGCGCTGGTTGCTCGCTCACTGAGACCCATCGGCGTCGACTCTAGGGCAGCGCTCGCGTGAAGCGGTTGCATAAAGAGAACGTTCCAATGAACCCGCACGGGTAAAGGACAGGAGTAACTTGCCCTCTGATGATTCCAATCGACCTCTCTGCGGTGCCACGCCACGTCGCATGCGTGATGGACGGCAATGGCAGGTGGGCGGAACAGCGCGATCTGCCCCGAATTGAGGGTCACAAGAAAGGCGAACACGCGCTGTTCGAGGCTGTCGAAGGAGCGTTGGAGCTCGGTGTCGAATGGTTGACGGTCTATGCCTTCAGCACGGAGAACTGGCGTCGGCCACCCGACGAGGTCAAGTTCCTCATCAACTTCAATGAGGACATACTGCTCCGCCGTCAACAAGAGCTTCACGAGCGCGGCGTGCAAATCCGCTTTATCGGGCGTAACGATTGGCGTGTTCCAAAGCGGCTCACGAAGCGCATGAACGAAGCGGCCGAACTCACCAAGAACAACACGAAGCTCAAGTTCACGATCGCGTTCAACTACGGCGGTCGGGCCGAAATCATCGACGCTGTCAAGAGCCTGATGAAGTCCGGTGTTGCCGCAGACAAGATCAACGAGAAGATGCTGGCCCGCCACCTGTACGACCCGCAGATGCCCGACGTCGACCTGATGATTCGGACCTCAGGCGAATACCGCACGTCGAACTTCCTGCTCTGGGAGCTGGCGTACGCCGAGATGTGGTTTACCGAGACGTTGTGGCCCGATTTCGACCGCTCGGACATCAGCAAGGCGGTCTACGACTTCCAGAACCGCACGCGCAGATACGGCGGCGTGACCGCGTGACCGGCTTATACCGAGACAACGCAGTCGTGCTGCGTTCGTGGAAGCTCGGCGAGGCTGACCGAATCGTCAGTTTGATGACCCAGCAGAACGGAAAGATCCGTTGCGTCGCAAAGGGTGCACGCAAGACGAAGAGCCGGTTTGGGTCATCGGTTGATCCCACGAACCATCTCGAGGTGCAGCTCTACCGTGGGAAGGGCGACCTGGACACGCTGACACAGGTGCAGAGCATCGACCGCTTTCCCACGCTCCGAGAAGACCTGGAGCTGTTCGCCCGAGCTTCATCGATGCTCGAGGCGGTCGAGCTCGTGTCCCAGGATCGGGAGCCGAACGAAGCGCTGTACACGATGCTGGCTCGGGGGATGCACACCGTTGCTTCGTCGGAGAGCCATCTCGTCGTTGCGGGGTTCTTCCTGAAGCTGCTCGCTCAAGAGGGATTCGCTCCATCGGTCGACGTCTGTGTTCTGTGCGGAGCGACCACCAACCTGACCCATTTCTCCGTGGGGGACGGCGGCACGACCTGCGGTACGTGCCGAGCCGGAACCGCGCTCAGCGTGGCGGCGCTGGCGCTCTTGCAGCTAGCTCTGGGAGGCCAGCTCGGTGCCGTACTTAATCAGCCCGCCACTCCAGCCACTCGCGAGGTGGACGTTCTGGCGACACGCTTGATCGAGTACATGCTCGAACGGCGCCTCCGCAGCTCGAGCGTCCTCGAGCAGGCGTAGAAGTCGAACCTGCGAGTTTCGGCCCGCCAAGGCTGAAACTCGGGTAGCGAACGAAGTGAGCGGCGCGGAGCGACCATGTGGGTTGACGCGGATCTCCGCCGGGAGTGCGGAGGTGTTGGAGATAGCCTTCCCGGATGAGCGAAGCGCTTCCCGATTCCGAACTGTTCGACAAGATCGTCAACCTCTCGAAGCGTCGGGGGATCGTGTTCCAGTCGGCCGAGATCTACGGCGGCTTCCGGTCGACGTACGACTACGGGCCGATCGGCGTTCTCCTGCTTCGCAACGTGAAGGATCAGTGGTGGCGCTCGATGGTGCAGATGCGCCACGACGTAGTTGGCCTCGACGCGGCGATCCTGTCGCCGCCACAGGTGTGGGAGGCCTCCGGCCATCTCGACAACTTCAGCGACCCGCTGGTGGACTGCACCAACTGCAACAACCGCTTCCGTGTCGACAAGCTGGACGATCCAGAGGTCTGCCCGAACTGCGACGCAAAGAAGTCGTTCACCGAACCCAGAGCGTTCAACCTCATGTTCAAGACCCACGCGGGGCCAGTTGAGGGCTCTGGGCACGAGGTGTACCTGCGCCCCGAGACCGCACAGGGCATGTTCGTCGACTTCATGAACGTGCTGAACACCAGTCGCAAGAAGCCGCCGTTCGGAATCGCGCAGATCGGTAAGTCCTTCCGCAACGAGATCACGCCCGGAAACTTCGTCTTCCGCACGCGTGAGTTCGAGCAGATGGAGATGGAGTACTTCGTTCCGCCTGCAGAGTCGCAACAGTGGTACGAGTACTGGAAGGCCGAACGGATGGCCTGGTACCTGGACCTGGGCATGCCCGAGGACGCGATTCGTATGCGCGAACACGATGCCGACGAACTCTCGCACTACAGCACGGGTACGGCCGACGTGGAGTACCTGTTCCCCTGGGGCTGGGACGAGCTCGAGGGAGTCGCTAATCGAGGCGACTACGACCTGACCCAGCATGCAAAACACAGCGGCGAACGCATCGAGTACTTCGATCAGCAGGCCAACGAGCGTTGGGTTCCTCACGTCATCGAGCCCGCCGCCGGAGCGACCCGAACCGCCTTTGCGTTCCTGCTGGCTGCCTATGACGAAGAGACGGTCAACGACGAAACCCGCACGGTTCTGCGACTCGACCCTCGCCTCGCGCCGTACAAGGTTGCGGTTCTGCCCCTATCGAAGAAGGACACGCTCACACCGACGGCCCACGAGGTCTTCGACATTGTCAAGGGCAACTGGATGACCGACTACGACGAGACCCAGTCGATCGGCAAGAGGTATGCCCGAGCCGACGAGATCGGCACACCGTTCTGCGTCACGGTCGACTTCGACACGCTCGAAGATCGAGCTGTCACCGTTCGAGACCGCGATACGCGAGCCCAGGATCGAGTCTCGATCGATCAGCTCGTTGCGTACCTGAGCGAACGTCTCCCGAGCTAAGTTTCCCCCTCGTTCCCCTGGCGGCACGTACGACGTAAGGGGTCAGGCCCCTTAATCCTAAATCGTTGAATTGGCGGGAAAGTCGCGGCGATTTTGATCGAATAGGGGTCAGGCCCCTTATTTCCCGCTTCGCTCCCGGCAATCGCACATTCGCCTTCGGCTCGGTGCGCGCTGCGGACTGCCAGTGGCCGGCCTCCGTCGCTCGTCCCTCACTCCTAGGGTGCTGGCGTCCCTTCGTGTGTATACAAACACACGTGTGTCTGGTGAGCTCCGGAGGGACGAAGGAGCGGGCGTACCGATAGGGAGCCGCATCGGCGGAGCCGAGTGCGGATGTGATCACCCTCGGGTGTCGACATGGACATGGCCGGCCCTGGTGCGCTTCACGACCTCGTAGACACCCGCAGCCGTGAGGCAGTAGCAGAGCTTTTGTGCCGCCTCTCGACTCATGTCACTTCGTTCGGCGATGTCAGCCGTCGTGAACTCGCTCGGTAGATCGTCGGGCGCGAGAGCGGCGACATCGTCGATAGAGCTGAAACGGCGAACGTCAACGATCTCTTCGAGGTGGCGATCCACCGTTCGATACCCGCCGCGTCGTCGCCGAAGGTTCGGATCATGGACCTGTTTCTTGATTTCGCTGTGCAAGACGACATCGAGCTCGAGGTTCGGGTGGTCGAGCATCGTTGGCAAGCTGACAAGCTCGTCGAGCAATTGGTAGATGGAGCCGCGTTTGGGTGACCGCCGAGTGCTTCGGTCGGCTCGATCGAGAATCGTCGAGATCGCAATCGGATGCACCAGAAGCATTCGGTGGTCGCTCAGCAGGCGGTCGAGTTTGTTGCCGAGGGCGCCGAACGATCCGGTTTGGATCTCGATCAACTTCTCCGACGGCATGTCCTCGTTGCGGACGATGTCGATCACAAAACCATGTCTCGGAACCTCGAACACATCGCCCGGTCGTGCGTAGTGCCGCTTCAGCGCTGCATGCAGTGACCCCTCATTGAGCGTGCCAATACCAGGCTCCACGAAGACATCGGTGGTCGGGGTTTGATCCTGTGCGATACCCGATCGTAGCTCGCAGCAACAAACGTCAGGGGAGGGGAGTAGGTTCTGCCCATGGGGATCGTGGACGAGGATGTGGAGCGAGTCCGTCAGTCGACGGACATCGTCAAGCTCGTCTCTGAACACACCCAACTCAAGCGCGTGGGCCGGCGATGGAGCGGCCTTTGCCCGTTTCACAACGAAAAAACTGCGTCGTTCTCGGTCAATTCGGAGGAAGGTCTGTACCACTGCTTCGGCTGCAAGAAATCGGGCGATTCCATCACGTTCGTTCGAGAACTCGAACACCTCGACTTCCCTGGGGCAATCGAACACCTTGCTCGTCGTGCGGGTATCTCACTCCGATACACCGATGCCAACGAGGGCGCAGCTCGAAACAAACGCAAAGAACTGATCGGCCACGTCAATAAGGCGGCCGAGATCTATCACGAGTGGCTCCTCAGCCATTCGAGCGCCGGGCCGGCACGCGATTACTTGCGCAAGCGAGGATTCGACGGCGAAATGGTGCGTGAATACAAGGTCGGATATGCGCCGGACACGTGGGATGCGCTGGCCAAGAAGATCCGTATCAGCGATAAGGACCTCGTCGACTCTGGCCTCGGCAAGATCAACAGCATCGGTAAACAGATGGACTGGCAACGGGGACGAATCGTCTTCCCGGTCTTCGACGAGCGAGGCGACGCCGTTGGCTTCGGTGGCCGCATCATGCCCGGTGGTGAAGGCGCCAAGTACATCAACAGCCAGGAATGCGCGGTCTATTCGAAGAGTCGGGTTCTGTACGGATTGAACTGGGCGAAGGAACACATCGTCAACGGCAACGAAGCGATCATCTGCGAGGGCTACACGGATGTCACGGGCTTTAGTAGAGCGGGCATCAAGACTGCGGTGGCTACCTGTGGCACCGCCCTCACCGATGACCACTTGAAGCTTCTGAAGCGATTCACGAACCGGATCGTGTTGGCGTTCGACGCCGACGATGCGGGCAAGGCCGCAGCCGACAGGGTCTATGAGTGGGAGCAGAAGTACGAGATCGAGGTGATGGTCGCGGACCTTCCGAGTGGTGTCGACCCGGACGACCTGTCCCGAAGCGACCCGGAACGCCTTCGCGACTCCATCACCCATGCGTTGTCGTTTCTCGAGTTCCGCCTCGACCGTGTGCTCGGCCGTCACACCATGGACTCGATTGAACACCGAGCACATGCAGCTGAGGATGCGTTGCACCTCGTGGCCGAACACCCAAATGCGCTCGTGCGAGATCAGTACGTCATGAACATCGCCGATCGCTGCCGGATGGATGCCGACCGTCTTCGTGAGATGCTGCGGAACCCGCGAAGCCGCGGTCGCGTCGTCGCCGAGAGTCCATCGGTTCCACTGCCCCAACAGGGCAGCGACAGCGTCGAGGATCAGGCGCTTCAACTCATGATCGCCGGCGATGACCAGGTCACAGCGCTCTTCTCCGAGGGGTTGTTCGTAACGACCATGCGGCGAGAGCTGTTTGCAGCCGTGCTACAGGCGCCGTCGGTGCGCGAAGCTGTCGACATGCTCGGTGCTGATGAGGCCAATCTCCTGATCGAGCTCGCAGCGACCTCCGATGAGGACCTCGATGCCTCTGCGGTGGCTTCACGACTCCTGGGTAAGGCTGCGGATCGCCTCGCTCGACAACTCGAAGCTGAAGCTCGTGCGACCGGTGAGATCGAGTCCCTCCTGCCCGATGTAAAGTTCTTGCGGCAGTGGGTGATCGATCTGCGTGAACCGCGATCCGACCTCAGTGATCTGGTCCCACTTGCCGATTGGGTAGCAATGAAGTCGCAAACGACAAGCGAGGCCGCATGAGCGATATCGCAAAGTCACGGGAAAGCGATGACGTCGGAGCCGCGCGCCAACGACGCGAACGTCTTCACGCACTCTCGGGCGATCGTACGACTCGATCAACCGATTCGACGAGGGTCTACCTGAAGGAGATCGGACGCGTTCCGCTTCTGACGACTGCCGAGGAAGTGCGTGTCGCCGAGAAGGTCGCGAAGGGGATGAAGGCCGAGGAAGAGCTGGCGCTTCATGCAGCTGCCGAGACCATCGACTCAATCGACCCAACGCGCCG
>CAXMRH010000073.1:0-35613 GCA_964196045.1 uncultured Chthoniobacterales bacterium
CCATGCACATTCTGTGCGGCGTCATCTGGAACGAATACGGGACGGCGGTGACGGGCGGAAACATGGAACCGCTGAAGGGGCGGATGGACTTCGAGTTCGATCCACTCCCGGAAGGTTTCACGGAGCGTGTTACCGAGATCGTCAATGCCGAGATAGCCGCTGATCGACCGATCGAGGTTTCGGTTCTTCCTCGTGACACCGCTCTTGAAGACGCAGATCTCATCCGGACCAAGGTCAATCTGATTCCGGATTTCGTGAAGGACATCCGCATCATTGACATCGTCGGGCTCGACAAACAGGCCGACGGAGGCACCCATGTCCCCTCCACGGGCGAAGTCGGCACCTTCGCAATCGCCAAGACCGAAAGCAAGGGCAAAGGCAACAAACGCATCCGCATCGAGCTGACGTAACCATCTGTCGCAATCCCTCGCGGGCAACCCTTCGGGTTGCTGCTCCTCGATGCTCGACGGCAACTTACGGCGTAAGGGGTCAGGCCCCTTTCAGGCCTGGGGAAAATTCGTAGGTTTGCGCGCGCCTAGCGCGCTCGGACCTACAAATTTCGGGCGTGCGTGGAAGAGGGGGGTGAGCCGGAGGCGATCGACCATGGGTTCCGCGGATCTCGACCGGAAGTGTCGAGCGTGAGACAGCTAACAAGGTTCGTCGAATCGCGGGTCGACCCAGTCGCCGCCTTCGGTCGCCTTGATGATGGTGACTGTCGAGATCGTCGAATAACGAGCGACACCGGTCGTTGTTGCTCGATTCTGCTCGGTATTCGTCCAAGACTTCGCCGCCGCGCTTTTGACGCCGCGCGGTTTGTCGGCCACTCTCAGAGAAGTCGCGCGTACGTTCGACCGGCCCAGATAGTGCTCTCGCAGTATTCGAGCTCCGTAGGGACGGAAGAGTGGCGTGACGCCAGCCAACCGCATCGGCGAAGCTTTAGGGGGAGCGAAGCTCGCGTAGCGACCATGAGCTCTTCCACGAGTGTCGACCGGCAGTGTCGACCGGCAGTGTCGACAAATGACTGTCACACCCCATCCCTAAGTTGATCCTCAGCAGTTCGTAGCATGTCCCCGAGCGGTCGGAGACTGGTTACGTACCAGAGGACCCCCATCTCAAAGTCCATCTCCGAAAGGCCCACTAGTGGACCCCATCGCTTCAATAAAAAATACTCCGGCCGCTCCCGAAGAGGGAGTGTCAAGCCTTCGAAAAGGCGCCACGTCAACCCAGGCCTTTGGTGCGGGTAGGCGAGAGAGCCACGACGCCAGTGAGTTCTACGCCCGGTTTACCCCACCTATCGTCTCCGACGATGAGACGGTCAACCCGCTGCCGAGCCTCAAGTCGGTCGGCCTCGATGATTGGTGCGTCCATGGAGACGCTCGCAACATGTCGGTCGTACCCGATAACTCCGTTGCGTTGGTGGCGACGTCGCCGCCGTACTTTGTCGGCAAGGAGTACGAGCAGGCGGTCGTCGGTGACCGAGATCGGCTACCCGCCATTCCCACCACATACCTCGACTACCTGCAGATGTTGCGTGACGTGTTCAGCGAATGCCTGAGGGTGCTCGAGCCCGGCGGCCGCATGGCCGTCAACGTCGCCAACCTCGGTCGCAAGCCGTACCGCAGTCTGTCCGCGGACGTGATCAACATCTTGCAAGACGACCTCGGCATGCTGTTGCGCGGCGAGATCATCTGGCACAAGGCCGAGGGCGCCACTGGTTCACTGGCCTGGGGTTCATACCGGTCTGCGACCAACCCCGTACTCCGAGATATCACGGAGCGAGTGATCATCGCGAGCAAGGGTCGGTTCGACCGGGCCCAGAAGCCAGCGAAACGTGAAGGCGAAGGCCTTCCCCACAAGAGCAGCGTCAGCGCAGATGAGTTCATGGAAGCAACCCTCGATGTCTGGCGTATCGACCCCGAGAGTGCTCGACGCGTCGGCCACCCGGCGCCGTTCCCGGTCGAGCTGCCACGTCGTTTGATCGATCTGTACACCTTCGAGGGCGACGTCGTCCTCGACCCCTTCCTCGGCTCCGGGTCGACCGTTGTTGCTGCCGAACGCACGGCACGCACCGGCGTCGGCTTCGATCTGGACGCCGACTACATCGAATTGGCCCGCGAACGGGTCGCCGCAGAACAGGCCCGGCATCGCCACCGGCCCGTCGAATCACAAGGAGATGAACCATTGCCAACACTTCAGGTTCCCGAAAACATCGACGAACGCGTCGAACACTTCCAGGCTCGCGCCACCAAGGAAGGCAAGAAGGCGCAAGACCTCGCCAAGGAGGTTCTCACCGACGCAGGCTTCGAGATCATCGCCGAGAAGGTGAAGGTCAAGGGCACGGGGTTGCAGCTCAACTTCGAGATCACCGATCTCGAGGGTGAAAACCGCTACTACGTCGATATGTCCGGCGCATTCACGAGCAGTCGGCCGGGCCTCATGCGGACCGACACGTTGTGGAAGATGCTCGGACGCGCCAACGTCTTGAAGACCACGCATCCAGATACGCGGCTACTCGTGCTCACTTCGCATCTCCCCCGGCCGAACAGCGAAGGCGACCGTGCGATGCGGGCCGTTGGTCCGTGGGCACTGTTCGATGCCATCGAGATCTTCGACGATCCGGGTGATGGCCTCGATTTCGGCGATTCGGGAACAGCTGCGGGGGTGCAACGACTGCGCAGCTATGCCATACGAGGTGCCACTGAACCACTCGCGGGATTCTGGTCCGAGGCCGACATCAGCGACCGGTTCAGCACCCGGGGAGCATGAGCGCAGTCGCCTATGCCGTCGTGCGGGACGAGCCGCCAACGGTGTACGCCGCAGACACGATCGACGTGCTCCAGCGCCTGCTGGCGCTCGAGGTCGTGGCCCGATCGTTGCCGGTCGACCTCGACGTCAAGGCTCGCGAACGAATGCGAAAAGCGCTCCTTGACGAGCGTTGGGCTGATGCCGTCGTCGAGTGGATCGACGCCACGGGCGTGGCCATAGACGTGTACACCCACCTTCACGTCTATTCCGACGACGACCTTCCGAACGACCTGATCGGTGCACAACTGCAATTCGCACCGCTCTACCGAGACTGATGTCGGTCGGGTAGATGGCATCATCACGGACCAAGATCACCGAGATCGTCACTGGCCTTGCGATGCTCGGGTTTCCCAACGTCGACCGGGCGCTGTCTGTCCGGCCAGGCTGGTTCCACAACGTGTCCGATGACGAATATGACCTCCTCGCCGATGAGCTCGCTGCTGGTGACTCGGACGAAGAGTTTGCAACGGCGTGGGAGCACGGGCAACGGTTCCTCGCCTCCGCCGATGGCCTTCGGGGTCGAGTTCCCGATCGCGTGGAATGGCAAGGCCCTGGACGGCCGCCGGGATATGACCAGATCCCTGCCGACCTTCGGGTCGATCACGTCTATCTGATCAGCTGTAAATACGGGTCGGACATCTTGTTCAACGTGTCGCCAGCTCACGTGTTCGACCGGCTTCTGGCCGAGAGGCGCGGCGACCGGACCGATTGGTTCCTCGAAGTGGCACCAGAGGCGTACCAGGACCTCTACGAACGCAGTGTGGCGTACGCCGACGTTACCGAGATGCCCGTAGCTGTGTCTGACCTCGACGGCGAGTCGCGCCTGCGCCTCAAGGATGCGCTGCCCACACGGGGGGCCTGGCCCGACGAGCTCACGAGCCCCTACCGCGACTTCGTCAACGCCGTATCTGTCGCGACAGCGCACCGCTGGAAGGACAACCTCTCCGACAAGACCAAGGAAGAGGAGATGCTTTGGCGACTGTTGCGATTCCAGCCAGCTCCCTACTTCGTGCTCGGTGCATCGTCAGACGGGACGCCGCTCCGCTTTCGGGTTGGGACACCGAGCGATTTCCGTCGGCAGTTCTCGATTAGGTCATTCGATGTGTGGGCGGATGCGATGGGTCAGCCAATGGTCCGGTGGCGAGCCGAACTCGTTGGAGCGCGTCGTCCGATCGAAGGCCACATCGAGGTCCGCTGGAGCCGAGGACGCTTCGGCGGTGTTCCCGAGGCAAAGGTGTATCTCGACACTCCTCATCACCAGGTCGCGAACTACCACGAGATCAGCTGACAGCATCTTTCAGAGAGCGTCGATTGCCAAAGCTGCCGTCGGCCATCGGCGAAGGGCGAGTTCGCGGGCCAAGATCGCGTCGCTTGCGACATACGCCTCGAGCTCTGATGCGGTGAGTTCGTGAATCGCAGTGCGATCCACCTCCACGGGTTCGAGGCGCAGCAGGCGAGACAATGGTTTCAGTCCACATGGCACGCCAAGCGATGCTCCGACGTCCGCGCGATAGACGGCATAGGCGTCGAGGTGGCGGTGATCGTGCCAGCGAGCCAGGTAGCCGCCAAGGTGACCAGGTAGAGGGTCTCGACGTGTACGTGAGCGTTCGTCGGCCACGAGCTGCAACCCGAGGGAAACGCCACCTCTGCTGGCTCGATCGGTCAGGAACGGGAGGTCGAAACGTGCGCCGTTCCAGGTGACGAGCACCCCGGGAGGCAAGTCGGCGATCGCTGCATCGAGGTCGCTCAGAAGCTCGAGCTCATCGCCGTCGAAAACTTGGGTCCAACCGTCGCCGGCAAGGGCCACCGCGACGATGGCCGCGAGGTTCGGGTTCAGCCCGTCGAGGGCGGTGTCCGTCTCGATGTCGAGTCCGTAGACGGCAGCGGGGTCGGTGAGCACGTCGATGTGTCGACCCTAGCGGCAGGGTCTGTCAGCATCAGGTGCGTTCGCAGGCTCGTTTCGTGTCGCCGGTGTTGTTTGGGTTGCCGAAGGTGCTGCCCGCGCACCGATCTCGGCCGACACCGCCGTCGATGGTGTCTCGTCCGCTTCCGCCTTCGACCTTGTCGCGTCCGAATTGGCCGTACACGCGATCGGTTCCGGAACCTCCCTGAACCCGGTCCATGCCGCCACCTCCGTAGCCAAGGTCGTTGCCATCATCGCCCTGAAGCCAGTCCGCACCACGCCCGCCGCGCAGCTCATCGTCCCCGGGGCCGCCGATCAAGCGGTCTTTCCAATAGCCGCCGCGCAGATCGTCATCGCCGAATCCGCCAATGAGGGTGTCTGCCCCCTCGTTGCCGAACAGCAGATCGTTTCCGATTCCACCGCGGATCACATCGTTGTCTCGACCGCCACAGATCGTGTCGTTTCCGTCCAGCCCGTCGATCTGGTCTGCGCCAGGCCCGGCGAGGATGACATCGTCACCGTTGGTCCCCATCAGCGTGTCGTCACGAGTAGTGCCCGTGATGGTGGGTTCAAGTCCGTTGCAGAGCCCGACGACTGGCTGGTCGATAAAGATGGAGTTGTCCTGCCGATCTGGTCGTGTCACATCGAAGAATCCGTGACGACCAACGTTCCACGCGCGGCGCGACTCTCCATCACGTCCAAAAAAGGTTCCGTCATGACCGACGAGGAGGCCACGGTCGATGACCTCGATCGATTGCACACCTTCGAGACCGTCACTTCCAGGATCCCAGAGGAGGGCATGACCAGTCGCCGGGTCGAGGGCCGCCATCTGGTCGCGGTTCACGACCTCGGGAGCAAATCGGCTGGCGGGTGTGTTGCCAAAGCAGCTGTTGTTGTTCGTGAATTCACCGTGGCCCGGCCAGGGGTCGGCCGCCAGTTCGCTCTCGACCCAACAGAAGTGGCCACCGATGAATACCGCATCGTCGGAGATGCCGACTGAATAGGTGCTATCGAAGTTTCGTGCGATCCACAGCGGGTCTGCGTCGTTGTCGTTGATGTTCGTGAGTGAGAAGGCCACAGCTGCGTCTCGCCCGAGGAACGGGAAGTCGCCGCCGTTGGCGGCCAACACGACGTACGTTCCGTCCGGGGAGACTTCAGCATCGACTGTGTGGATTGATTGCTCGCCAGTTCCCCAGAAGTTGGTCTTCCACGGGAGCAAGCTGTTGTCGGTGAGGTCGATGAGAGCAAGTCCGCGTCGTTCCTCCGTGCCGATGAAGCGTCCACGATGTGCAACGACCAGAACGTTCGCAGGAGTAATGCCGAGATGTTTCGGTCCGAACGGTTCTCCCGCGGACCTCGTCGATCCGGTGATGGGGTGGTCGAACGATGGATTGACGTCGCCGGTCACGGGATCCATTTCGGCGAGTCGACCTCGGGCGACGCCGTTCACGGTCTGAAATTCGCCGCCGACGAAGAGACGATCGTTCGACAAGACGATGTCTCGTACCGGCCCATCGACGTCAGCCGCGAAGTTTGTGTCGACTTCGCCCGTGCTGAGCGTCACTTTGGTCAGGCGACGATGATTGTGTCCGTTTGCCGAGCCGAACTTTCCGCCGAGCAGAACCGAGTCGGGGCCGGCCGGTTCGACGGCGAGCACGGTGGTGGCGGCGCCGCTCGCGCGCACGAGGGTAGGGGTGAACGACTCCAACATCTCGCCCGAGTCGATGTGATAGGCGAAGGCGCCCGTCACGGAGGCCACGGTGCCATTCGACCGCCGCACGCTGGTGAAGTCTCCCGCGACCACGATGTAGTTTCCGACGCGGGCACCGTCGAACACGGTGCCGTTGAGAACCTTCGGCAGGTGTCGGCGTGGAGCTTGCGGGGGAAGTGGGTCGACGGCTGCCTCCGCTGGTTCTTCCTGTGCGGACGAGATCGCAACCGTGGCGACGACCCCCACGAACACGAGGAACATGGAGGCAACGAGGCCAAGTACGGTTGCGCGGCGGCGAAGAAGACCCATACGTGCTCATCGGTCACGACTGAGTCCGTTTGGTAGTCCGAACGACCTATCTCTAGGCGACCTATCTCTAGGGGTCAGGCCCCTATCTTTGGGGTCAGATGCTCAGCGCGGCTACGAGGCGCGCTGGAGTGTCGGCGGGGAGGTCCAGGTGGGTCACCATTCGGCTCGAGTCGGCCTGCACCACGGCCAGGATTCCCGCCGCCTGGAGCGCCGCTGCGGCATCGCCTTCGTAATTGGCGAAGCTCAAGAACACCATGTTGGTCTGCACGCCGAGTACATCGACACCGTCGACGTCGGCGAGTGCGGCCGAGATCGCGGAGGCCATGTGATGATCGTCCACCACGCGCTCGCGGTGGTTGTCGAGCGCATAGACGCCAGCCGCGGCGACGATTCCGACCTGTCGCAGCCCCCCGCCCAACATCTTTCGCCAACGGATGGCACGATCAACGAGCGCTCGGCTGCCAACGAGCAGGCTGCCCATCGGCGCCCCCAACCCCTTCGACAGGCAAACGGAGATGCTGTCGAATGGGGCAGCGATGTCCGAAACGTCGACATCGAGGGCTGCCGCTGCATTCCAGATCCGAGCGCCGTCCAAGTGCATCGACAAGCCCGCTTCATCGACGAGTTCACGCGCCTCGTCGAGGTAGGCCATGGGCAGGACCTTGCCGTCGTGAGTGTTCTCGAGGGCAAGGAGTTTGGTGCGCGGGAAATGTGGCTCGTCCGGCTTGATCTTCGAACGGACCATGTCGAGGTCGAGCGTGCCGTCCGCTTCCATCTCGATCGGTTGTGGCTGGATGCTGCCGAGCACCGCCCCGCCACCCGCCTCCTGCTTGTACATGTGTGCGTTCTGGCCGACGATCACCTCTTCGCCGCGTTCACAGTGTGAGAGCAGAGCGCACAGGTTTGACTGGGTCCCTGACGGGACGTAAAGCGCCGCCTCCTTTCGGAGTAGCGCAGCAGCCTTCTCCTGGAGCTCTATGACCGTCGGGTCGTCTCCCAAAACATCGTCACCCACGACGGCACTCGACATTGCTTCGCGCATTTCCGGGCCCGGTCGGGTGACGGTGTCACTTCGAAGGTCGATCACATCTGATGTCATGGACTGATTCTGCTCGAACTTTTCGAAGAAGCACGCGAATCGTGGTCTCATCTTCGGTCGAAACCGGGTCTCGCTTCTAGGCTGCACGTCATGCCTGAAACCGACCTGGGCCTCGCAACCGCCGTCGAAGCCTTCATCGACCAGTTGATGGCGACCCTCGAACCGGTCGCCGACTCCTTGCTACGACGTTCTACCGGCCAGCTCCGCGAAGACCTCGCTCTGGACGCGTTCAACTGCTCGGCAGCGTTCATCGATTGCGACGACAGTCATTCGGACATCGAGCTCGAGGCCTTCATCGTTGCTCTGGAACAGCACTTTCCTGACTTGCTGCCTCCCGAGACGAAACCAGTCGATGTTCGAACTGCAGGTCTCCTCACCGGAAAGCGATCGTGGCTGCGCGAACCCTCCGGCCTGTTCAACTCGCTTGTTGCGGTCGATCAACAATCTGGCACCGCGTACTCGAGCGTGTATTACGAACATGCACTCCGAGTTGCTCACACTGCGATCGGGCTCGATGACTACACCTCCCGCTTCGAACTGAGCGGCGTCGAACAATACCGGTCGATGCTGCTCAGAACTATGAAGTCGGGCAAGGTCAACTCTGGCGCGTCGGTGGCGACCAGCGGTGGTCCCGCGCCGCAAGGACCGCTAGCCGACGAAGAACTGGCACCGGAACGTCCACTCGATGAACTTCTCGCCGAACTCGACCAACTGATCGGGCTCGACGCGGTCAAGGAAGAGGTGAAGCTCGTCGCGGCCCTCTTGAAGGTGCAGCAGTTACGCGCCGAGCGTGGGTTGTCCGTTCCCGACTCGAGCCGCCACCTGATCTTCGTCGGCAACCCCGGCACCGGAAAGACGACGGTTGCGAGGCTCCTTTCGCAGATCTACCGAAGCCTCGGGGTTGTCGATCGCGGCCATCTTGTCGAGACCGACAGGTCGGGCCTGGTCGCCGGATTTGTTGGTCAGACCGCAACAAAGGTCAACGAAGTGTTCGACCGAGCCGACGAGGGTGTGCTGCTGGTCGACGAGGCGTATTCGTTGACCAGAGGCGGTGAGAAAGACTTCGGTCGCGAGGCAATCGACACGCTGGTCAAGCTCGTCGAGGATCGACGCGACAGCATCGTCGTCATCCTGGCCGGTTACCCCGACGAGATGGCTGCGCTCGTGCAGGCGAACCCGGGGATGCACTCTCGGTTCCCGCGCACAATTACGTTCGACGACTACGACGACCAGGAACTGCTCGAGATCTTCGGCTTGATCGCGGGAGGCCAGGAGTATCACCTCAACGAGGCGGGCGAAGCAGCGGTTCTTGCGTTCTTTGCGCGGCAAGACCGGGGCCATGGATTCGGCAATGGCCGCGCGGCGCGGAACCTCTTCGAAGCCAGTGTGTCTCGACACGCAATCCGGATGGTTGAGGTGGCGGATCCAACCAACGAGCAACTGATGACGCTGACCGGGCACGACGTCGAAGCGGCGAAACTTCCCGAAGACGACCTTCCGAAAGAAGAGCAAACGTCGTGAGCCACCTGCGCGTGAGCGCGTTGGGCTGTCTCGCGCTAGCCACCTTCACGGTGGGTTTGTGGCCAGCGCATGTTGCTGCGCAGACGGCGACAAGTACGGCTGCGCAGACGACGAGTTTGCAGGACGACGTTGTCGAGCAAGTGCTTCAACGAGGTTGGTGGGATGAATCCGGCGCACTCTCCGAAGCGGAGATGGGCTCCTTGGTCGAACGCTGGGGAGACGACGTCGCCTTTGCCTATACCGACCGGAGTTTTGACGTAGTCGAGGATTCGGCACTCAGTGCTGCACCCCTCCTTGCTCAATCGGCGCTCAAACAACTCGAGCTGGCTGGCGGTCCAACCACACTTCTCCTGATCGCCGGAGATGACGCGGGCGGTGCAAGTACGAGGTTCCCGTACCCGAACGTGGTGCTCGCATTACAGGACTTCGATCGAGACCACGTGGAGGACTCTTTCGACCAAGCTGCGTCGTCGTTGCTTGATCTTGGGGACACGGTGGCGCAAGACTCGTTGGCTCAGGGGGGATTCTTCGACAGCGCCGCGCTCTTCGTGGCGCTTGGCGGGGCGACCGGGTTTCTCGCTCTGGCGTCCGTGCGATCAGCGCGCAAGAAGCGGGCTCGTCAGACCCACACCGCCCATGCGCGAGGAGACACGAAGTACGAGATTCAGGAGATGAGCAACCTGATCCTGGACCTCGAACCTCGCGTGACGATCGCCAACGATTCTGCGCTGAAGGCTCGGTACGTGGACGCAAGCAAGACCTACAGTGAGGTGCTCGAGCACGCAGACTTGGTCGAGACCGGTCATGAGGTCGCGGATCTTCGCCTCGAGATTGCACAAGCACGCTGGAAACTCGACGTGATCGACGCTGAGCTCGACGGTCGAGCGCCGCCGCCCGAGCCATTTCGACGCGATACGGGCGGATCCGCTTGGGATTCGACGCGCGGTGGGGGAGTCGATCGTTTCGACGATTGACAGCCGTAGGGGGTGTCCACTGCACATAGCGTGACCTCATCTACACTTTCAAGTGCGGAGCGGGGCTACCCCTGAATGTTTAGTGCGCCTTTTTGGGCGCGGAGGTCCCGTGCGTCACATCTTTTTCGCCGCAGTTTGCACGCTGTTTGCGATAACTGCCCTGCTTTCATTGCCGCCGATCGGCGAGCCGCACGCGCTTCTCGTTGCGCAGCCTGCCGGCGATCGGCTGTCGATCGCCGCACCAGCCGTGGCGAACACGGCTTCTCGCATGCTGAGGTCACCGATCTCGTCGCCGGCCATGGACGTGCAGGTGTTGGGCGTTGTCGAGCTACCGCTTTCCGAGCGCGCCCCCGAAGGTGAGGTCGTAGAAGTCTCGCGGAGCCTCTCGGTGGACGCCACCGACGGTCCTGCCGCTTCGATCATCGCCGAGACGTCGACGACGGTGGCCCCAAGCACCAGCACTACCTCGACCACGACGACGACAACCTCGACTACCACCACGACCGAAGCCCCGGTGACGACGGAAGCCCCGATCGAGGTCGTAGACCAATCCGCAGACGGCGGCGTCATCATCAGCGATCGCGGGATTGTCCTACCGGTCATCGGGCCTGCTTCTGCTGGCGGATGGCGGGCCACGACTCCCTGTGGGAACGAGGTCACGCTGAAGTCAGGGCAGCGGGTCCTGTCGGTCGACTTCGTCCTCGACCCAGGGCACGGCGGCGATGAGAGTGGCGCCCCTGGACCAAACGGTGCCGTGGAGAAGAAGCTCAACTTGCGGATCGCCGAGATCGTGGAGTGGTACCTGGAAGAGGCGGGGTACTCAGTACTTCTCACGCGCCGCAGCGACTTGCGCCTGCCTCTTCGTTCTCGAGCCGAGATCGCCAACGCACTGTCACCGCTCGCGTTGGTCTCGATCCATCACAACGGCGGTGCGACCCGGGCGCAATCGACCCCTGGCACCGAACTATTCGTCGACGGCGGCAACCCAGAGGCGAAGCGATTGGGCGGCATCCTCTTCGAGGAGATCACGGAACGCCTGTCGGCGTACGATGCGAATTGGGTGGGGTCGTGGCGTAACGGTGTGTCGGCTCGCCTGACCAGCGAGGGGGCCGACCTGTACGGAATCCACCGCTTCACCCCAGGTGTCGTCTCTGTCATCACGGAAGCCGGCTATCTGTCGAATGAATCCGAGGCCGCACTCTTCGTGGACAACGAGGTCCAGTGGTCCCACGGTCGTGCCATCGCCGAGGGTCTGATGCGTTGGGACCGAAGCGCCGACGCTGGCTCGGGCTTCCTGACAGACTTCGTAGACGATTCCTCGAGCGGAACTGGCGGCTTCGACGGCTGCGTCGACCCCTCGATATAACGTGATGCTGGGCTAAGGGCGCCCGACGTTCGACGAATCGGAGTCGAGCGTCATCGGGGCGACCACAGCGCGATATCCCCGCCGGCAACCCGAACCGCATCCTTCTCGTCGTCTACGAGATCCACCCAGATCCCCGCTTCACCCCCGATCGCCCCCGAGATGACCAGTGCGCGCGAGTCGGGAGACCACCAGGACGAGGAATGGTTGTACTGGTCGGCGAAGGGCATGTACGAGGACGCGAACTCGTCACTCGGAAGGAAAGGTGTGGTCTCTGTCGTCTCATCACCCGTGACGAGTACCCACCGGAGGTCTTTTTCGCTCGCCTGAAGCATCGCCAGCGTCCCCCCATCGGGGCTCCACTGGGTGGCGATGATTCTGGGTTCATCGAGGATGGAGACCTCACCAGTCGTGAGGTTGACGATCGAGACTCGCCCGCTCGGAAGTTGCGGCAGCGGATCAACTTGGAAGCTGATTACCTGCGACTGTGGAGCGGTCTCGGCCACAAGAACGGCGAGTCGGTCATCGACCGGGTTGATCGATGTGGAGAGCGGTCCGTCCGTAGTGGCGATCATCGTCTCGAGACCGTCCGGTCCGAGAACAGCGACGTCGTTCGAACCGTCGCTGTTCATCGCGAGAACGATCTTGTCGCCGCCGAGAGCGGCGGGTGTCTGGAAGACACCAAGTGGGTTGTCCGTGTTGATCTCCGAGGGAGCTAGGTCGGGTGAAGCGGGGATATTGACCAAGGTCGTCCCGTTCACGGCTGCGACGAGAGAGGAGTCGTCGCTCCAGTCGAAATAAAAGGGCTGGCCAGCCCCAATAGGGCGCACCGACCCTTCTGCTGATTCGACAATCAGGAATTCGATGCCTGTGCTGGTCGGTCGAAGCCCGCCCAGCCACGTGTCGTCTTTCGACCATGACAGGAAGAATGGCGGACTTTCGATCCTCGTTTCGATCCCCGGAGTGCCATTGGACGGGGCGATCTCGAGGTTCGCGCCGGCTGGGCTGAACGACGACCACGCGATCCGGTCTGCCGCATGAGACCACGTCGGCTGGCTGTTTCGCCGTGCACCGCCGTCCCCCAGGACAACAGCGCCCCCACCATCGGCCCCGGCCACAACGATGTTGCCCTCGTCCGATCGAATGACGAGCTTCCCTGCGAGACCTGCGACGTCTTCTAGAAGAGCCGGTTCGTTGGTTCGGATCGGCGGCGCCGTGGTTGCGTCGGGTCTCTCCCCTTGGGCACCTGTTGGTGACGTCGTGGTTGTCGCAGCAGTGGTCGGTGTTGGCTGGGCCGCGGGGCCAGCGTCTGGTCCGGACGACGAACATGCTGCAATCACGACGCACAAGACGGCGCCAAGCAGCGCGCCCCGAGCCAATGACCAAATGTTGCCCATGGTCGACGTTACCGAGCGGGGTCGACACACGAGTGATCGACAGCTCAGGCACCCTTGTGGCTTCAGGCGCCCTCAGCTGGAGGCGTCTTGGTCCTTCGTCCGCTTGAGGTACGTCTTTCGGGTCGGCCGATTCGTTCGATCGGGAAACTCGAGGACGAGCACATCTGCTTGCGCGACCCACTCGTCGCGTTCGATCCGCCCAGGAAATTCTTGAAGCGCATCGTCGACGGCGGCAACGTCAGACTTGTCGAGTTCTGCCAATTGTTCCCACGAGGTGATTCCGAAGCTATTGAGTAGCTCTTCCATCCGAGGGCCAATTCCCCTGATCACCTTGAGATCGTCGATGTGGCGCGCACCCGCGGTGCCCAATGTTGTCGTCTCGCCGGAGCGCCAATCCTCGCCAGGGCTTTCCGCCTCGCCGTCGTGTTGTTGAGACGCCGCTAGCTCCTCCCTCGCTTGGGCAAGCTCGGCCTCGAGTGATGCGAGCCCGGCTATCTGGGAGTGCGCTCCCCCGATCTCGCCTTCCAGCTCACTGACGCGAGCATGCGCGGCATCGAGGTCGGCGCTGGTCGTGGACAGGCGGGTGTCGAGATCGGCGATGCGACCTTGAGACACGTCGAGTTCGGTGCGAGCCGCAGCAAGCGCCGATTCGAGCTCTGTGGTCTTTGTGTCTGCGACATCTATCTGTGTCGAGACAAGGGCGGTTGCGGCCGCGTCGCGTTCGACCTCGCCGATCCGTTCCGTGGCGTTCGACAGTTCAATCGACTTCTCGCTCAGCTCAGTGCCCACTGACGCAAGCTCGTGCTCGAGGGACTCGATCCGAGACGCTGACGAGGCGACCTCGGAGCGCAAGTCCCGATTATCGCCTTCCAACGACACATACCCCGAGATGATGGTTTGCGCTGCTTGGAAGTCTTGCTCGAGGGACGTGCTCGCATCCTTCGCGACCTCGACCTCGCCACGTATCGCCTTAAGTTCTGCTCGCAGCGTTTCGGTCTCACCAACGAGTGCTTCGTTCGATTGGGTAGTGGCGCGAACTGCGATTTGTGCGGCGTCGAGATCGGTGGTGAGTGAGGCAACCCGGCCGGACAAGACGCCACGCTCGTTCTTTGCTTCCTCGTAGGCAGCCCGAACCGAACCGAGCTCATGCTCCGCGTCGCTCGCATTATTGGCCAGTTGGTTCCACTCATTGGCGTGTAGCGGGCGGCGCCGCCACCTGAACAAGAGCCATCCGATCATGAGACCCAGCAAGATCGCCAAGATCAGCGGAACGAGAATTTCGAGAAATGCCCAGATCATCAGACAGCATCCTTTGGGGAAAACGAGCGGGGCTTCATTTAGAACCCCTCCTTTGCGGTGAACTCGACGCGGCGGTTCTGTAGGCGACCCTCGTCGGTCGCGTTGTCCGCCAGTGGTTGGGTCTCGCCGAAGCCGACCGATCGAAGGCGACCAGCTTCAATTCCACCCGACTCGATGTACGCGACCACTGCATCTGCTCGACGCTGGGAGAGATCGAGGTTGTACTCATCAGCGCCGGCCGAGTCGGTGTGACCCCCAGTTTCTACGACCGGACCTGGGTAGCGGTTCATCGCTTCGATGACCTTGTCGAGAGTGGCCGCTGCCGGGTCGCTGAGCGTGTTGGAGTCGCTGCCGAACACGACTGTTTCTCGAATCTCGTCTTGCAACTAATCGAGCTCAGCCTGGAGCAAGTCGATCTCCTGTTGAATCGTGAGTTCGGGCTCTGGCGGATCGGCGATCGCGATCTCGCCACCTGGCCGCAGATTTGCCACGCCGGTCGCGGCCACAGCGCTCGTCGTCGCTAGTTGGCCGACCGAGTCGAGCGCGACACCGTTGACGGTCAGATCGGTGTCGTTCATCGTTGCATCGGCCGATGCGAGACCTCCGAACGTCGAAATGACGGACGCCAGGGCGTCGATTCGTTTCTCGGACCCCGGCACCGCTTCGTCCAAATCCACAACCGTGAGATTGGCAATTACGTTGTCGCCTCCAACTACCGCCGTTGCTGCATCCGTGAGGGTCGAGACATGTTCTGTCGACAGGACGGTCCCGTTGAGGACGATTCGTGTTCCGTCGTATGTTGCTGCGGTGTCGAGGCTGCCAAGGACTGGTGGGGCGAGGACCTCGACCGCATCGCCGGCCGCGGCGTCGAGAACTGCGGCGCTGTCTGCATCGGTTGCACTGATCGAGCCCGAAACCGGGCCCTCGTCGGAAACGATCAGCTCCGCGCTGTCGAACGACCCGATCAGGAGGCCTCCGACGATCGAGCTGAATTTCTGAATCTGTGCCGCGCCGTCGGACGACACTGGCTCGAGTCCGGAGACCGTGAGGTCGTCGGCCACTCTGAGGCCTGTGGCGGCCGCTGCGGCCAAGACCTCGTCCTTCCATTCCTGCGACGGGACGGAGCCCGTGAGCGTGAGCGTCTCGCCATCGGACCTCGCGTCGAGCGCAATCGCGCCGAGTGCTGCGGGTGCAGCAGCTTCCGCCGTGACTGTCGCGCGGCGAATGTCTTCGTTCTCCTCTCGGCCCTCGGCTTGCTCGAGGAGTTGTTCGAGCTCCGCCGCCGAGACCCCGGCCGGCATGGTTCCGCGAACCTCGACATCCCGATAGTTGGCGTAGAAGGTGAGCAGCGACGTGTCGACGCCACTGTCTTCGAGCACCTGTCTGCTTGCCGTTTCGACGTCCCCCTCGACGTGATCCACGCCCCACCACAGTGCGAGCGCCAAGAAGGGGATGGCCATCAGCGGGGTGAGCCACAGTAAACGTCGACGACTCCAGGGCATGGCCCCTCGAGATGTTCCTTCGAGAAGTGCCGTTCGACGCCAATCGACTGTCGCTGGCTGACCTGAGGCTGTGTCATGTGTAGCGCCATGGTCAACTTGGCGATCGTTCGCCATCACCTCACCTCTTTCCGAGCAGCCAAGCTGTGATGGGTCTGCTCTGCGCTACGAATACAGAAAGTTTGTTGCAGTTGGCGACTCGTTCGCAAGTACGGCGGGCGAAACCGTTAGCCGACGATGAGAAACTCGATGCGGCGATTCACGGCTCGGCCCTCTTTAGTGATGTTTGGCTGGAGTGGTTTCGATTCACCGAAGCCGACTGCGATCAGTCGCGCAGCTTCGATTCCTCGTTGGGCCAACGCGACGACAACGGCCTCAGCTCGGTCCTGGCTGAGGACCTCGTTCCGGGTGGCGTCTCCATCGGAGTCGGTGTGTCCGTGGACTTCAACAGGGGTCCCCGGAGACTGGTTCAGGAGCGACGCGACGGAATCGATGATCGCAGACCCTTCTGGCGTGAGATCTGCGCTTCCGGTTTCGAATGTGACCTGGCCCACGTTAGCCAGCTGTTGGTCGAGCGATCCTGTCGAGACTGGCGCCACCGATGCTTGCGTGGCGCTCTCCACTGCACCACCCACGACCACGACGCGGTTGTCCACCCGTTGTGTTCCTTCTACGGACCGAGCCACAGCACCGATCGAGGCGGCTGCGAGCGGATCCCGGGCCTGCCCTTCGACGATCACCGACCCGTCATCCTCGGTGATCGTCAGATCGTCGAAGCCCGCCCGAAGTTCGGCGTCTCGTACGGCGAGTGCGAGCTCCGACTGGACCTGGATCTCCTGGCCGTTCGCGCCATCGTCGGTCTGGTTGCCCGAGCGGACGGCCATTCCGATCACGAAGACTGCGGAAAGGAACAAAAGCAGGGGAATAATGAAGCGAGGGTCGGTCCAGGAGGCACCAGACGTACGCGGGTCAGGGGGCGGAGAAGGGCGCCTCGGTCGACGTACGGGGCCGGGGCCGCCACGGTCGAGGTCATCGAGATCGAGAACATCGATGTCATCAGGCGGCAGGACTGACATGAAAACACGCTACGACGGCCGAGTTGCCAGTTGGTGGACGCTTGGTCTGGGCCGTCAGAATCATCTCGCTGGGCTATCGGAATCGAATGTGCTCTTAGCCCTTCTTCCGCCACGCGGAAGGATCTACCTTCATGGTCGATGCAGCAGAACTTTTCCTTAGACGACCATGCCCGACTTGCGTTGGAAGTCGCCCAACATGCCGCTCTCGCGAACGGCGACTCGCGGTGCGGCACCGAATATCTGCTCTACGGGCTCGTCGCGACAGCTCGCGGCGAGATCGTCGAACTGATCGAGCTCTTCGCCCTCAACACGTTGCGCGTGGATCGAGCCATCGAGCGGATACTCGAGACTCGCGCGGCGGAAGATCCGGGGGCGCCACGAGAACCTGAGCTGACAGAGCGTGCCATCGCTGCGCTCCGCATACCTCGTATTGACGGCGGTGGCCCAACGGGATCCTTCGAGCTCTTGCATGGTCTTTTGCTAGACGACGATTCGGGCGCATGTGTCGTCCTACGCGATCTCGGCGTGTCACCTGCGGAGGCGAGGCGGTTGGTTTCGTATGGGATTCGTCATCTGAGTCGCGAAGAGATCGATGACTTATTGGCCAGGCTCGACCGCCGCGGAGAGGTTCATTCCCCATGGTGGGGTCCTGATCCGACCTCGCGAATGTCGTCCATCCGCACTCCAGGCCTAGCTCCACTGCACGTGGGATCGAGTGAGAGCGCTCGAATCGATCTGACCGCTCTCGGCACCGATGGGTGCGGGTTCGGGTTCACGCTCAGCGTCCGATCGCTCCGTACGTGGGTTCTCCCACCGGTGTTCGCTCCAGAAGAAGCGCTGATTCCAGGTCACGGTGCTCGGTACAACGACGGTCCCGACTTCTTGCTCCTGCAAATCGTGCTGCCCGACGGAACCGTCCTCGACAACAGGTCCGTTTCCGACCGGTTCACAAGCGATCAGCCCTCCGCTGCGCGTCTGCTTCGTCTCGGCCAACGCGACCAACACATCAACCTCAACGATCGCCGCCAACACGATCAGCACGTGATCACCGGTGATTGGTGGGTGTGGCCACAGCCGAGCCCGGGCCCGATCGAGATCAGGATCGACTGGCCAGCAGAGGCAGTGTCCGGTGCTGCGTCCTTCGACACGTCTCTGGTGCTGCCTGGCGAACATCGCTGATTTCGGTCGCTGATCAGGTCTTCGATTGCAGGAATCGACTGGGGTAACACCTAAGATTCGTGTCAGCGCTTTCTGGCGCACGAGGAGACGGATGAAGCTCGTAACTGCCGTAATCAAGCCCTTCAAGCTCGACGATGTCAAGGACGCGCTCGCGGCAGCAGGCATACAAGGAATGACTGTTTCCGAAGTGCAAGGTTTCGGTCGGCAGGGTGGCCATTCCGAGACGTACCGAGGTACCGAGTACCGCGTGTTGTTCACGCCGAAGACTCGCATCGAGGTCATCGTGGTCGATGAACAGGTCGATCTGGCCGTCGATGCGATCGTCGAGGGCGCTCGAACCGAGAAGATCGGCGATGGAAAGGTCTGGGTCACGTCAATCGAGTCCGTAGCCCGTATCCGGACCGGTGAACTCGGTTCCGACGCCGTCTAGAGAACCCGTTATTGCAAAGCAGCAAGCGACAGATGAGCGAAGGTTCGCTCACGAAGAGAGGACATCACATGGCGAAGGTCACGATCTACCACAACCCACATTGAGGTTCGTCGAAGAATGCCTTGGCGGTCGCCGAGGATTTGGGTGTCGACCACGATGTCGTCTTGTACATGAAAGAGCCGCCTGACCAAAAGACGCTCGAAGCGATTGTGGCTGGCCTCGAGGATCCAGTAGAAGACCTCGTTCGTAAGGACTCACAGTTCAAGAAGCTCGGCCTCGATCCAGACGATTACGTCGGGAACCCGGACGCGGTCATTGCTCTTTTGAGCGAGCGTAAAGCGTTGCTGCAACGGCCGATCGTGGTCAAAGGCAAGAAGGCCATCATCGGTCGCCCAAAGGACAGGATCCGCGAGTTCATCGGCTGACCCCTGAAAGCCCACGTTTGCGGCGTCTGCGATGCTGTTCTATCCATGGGATGGTGAAGGTTCGTGGAAAGGCTCTCGTGGTGCCCGTCGTGGCGCTCGCCGTGTGGGCCTTCCCCAGTAACCAGCCCGAGGTTGAGGTGGCCGGCGCGACGGAGATCGCGCCGGAGATCGCCACTACGAGCGTCGCAGCGGACGTGGGCCTCGAATCCGCTTCGTCGATCTTCGAACCGTTGGCCGATGCGACGCCGAGGTCTGCCTCCAGCAGTACAATTTCGGCACCTTCAGTAACGACGGAAGTGGTCATCTCGACGACTTCGTCGGAGCCCGAGCCCGACCCGGTCGATGTTTCCACGACCCTGACGACCATTGCGCGGCTATCGCTCGGAGAGCAGGCGTTCGAGCGTGTCACGTTTGACTGGCGCACACCCTTCCCGACCTGGCAGGTCGAGTTCCGGGGTGCCCGTGACGGCATACGAGCGCTCACGTATCCGGCAGAACGTCGGATAGAGATCTTCATTAGGCCTACGGATACGGCGGTCACACTTCACCGGGTCTTTGCTCATGAGCTGGGTCACGTCGTGGACGTGGAACTCAACTCCGACAGCGATCGCGATCGATGGTTGGATCAGCGAGCTATTCCGCGGTCGACGCCATGGTGGCCGACTGCTGAGTCACCGGACTTCGCGACGGGTGCTGGCGACTTTGCCGAGGCGTTCGCGGTCTGGGAGACCGAAGTGTCGACGCGTTCGACGATCGGTGATCAACCTGATTCGGCCGACATCGAGCTACTGAGCGAGCTCGCGCAAGGCTGAATCAGCAGACTGGGTCGAGATCGTCGTCATCGAAGAGATCATCGAGCCACGCCCGCCCTGCAGCAGGGTGATAGCGGTACCTGCGCCGAATACGTTCGCTCTCCAGATCGACCACGTTCGTCTCTTCGGAGATCTCTGAGGCCTCTTCGGCTGGGAGGAGATCTTCGCCCGCGGGAACAAGGTGCAGATGTCGAGCCATGCCCTCACTATCGGCGGGGGAGGTCCATTCCTGAAGCGTTCGACTTCGTACACTTGGCGCGATGGCTGACCTTGTTCGATGTGCGTGGCCCACGAGCGACGAAAATTACGTCAACTATCACGATCACGAGTGGGGGCGTCCCACCACGAATGATCACCGACTGTTCGAGAAGATCTGTCTGGAGGGGTTTCAGTCGGGTCTGTCCTGGTTGACGATCTTGCGGAAGCGTGATCGATTCCGCGAAGTCTTCGAACAATTCGACTTCGCTCTTGTTGCTTCGTTTGGGGAGGCGGACATCGAACGCCTACTCGACGACGCAGGGATCATTCGGCATCGAGGCAAGATCGAAGCGACGATCAACAATGCGCAGCGTGCCTGTGAGATGGTCGAGGCCGATGGTTCGATCGTGGACTGGGTTTGGCAGTGGGCGGTAGCCATCCCCGAGCGCCACGATGGAGGTATCCCTACCCAAACCGATCGTTCGGCCGCATTCGCGAAGGAACTCAAACGTCGGGGTTGGAGGTTCTTCGGGCCGACGACGGCCTACGCGTTCATGCAGTCCGAAGGGTTGACCAACGACCACGACGAAGCGTGTTTTGCGCATGGTGCGTGTGAGGCGGAGCGGCTCGAATTCCTCGAGGGACGAGAGCTTCGGTCAGGGGACGCGTAGCTGGAGTGGTTCGCGCTTGCCCGGATAGATTCTTGGCAAGCTGTTCTTTTACCCGTCGAGGAGTCACCACAGATGAAATTGTCCGACGAACCCTCCGTGGCTGTCGAAACCACGATCAAGGTCGAGCCGCAGCGTGTGTACGAGCTCGTGTCGGACCTCGACGCAATGGGAAGTTTCGGGACCGAATTCCAGGGTGGTGAATGGGTAAGCGGGCGTCCCGGGACGGTTGGCTCGACGTTCGTTGGGCGTCAGCGCCTGGGCGACCGCGAGTGGGAGACGACATCAACCGTCATGTCCGCCGAGCCCGGGCGGGAGTTCAGCTGGACGGTAGGCGATCTCGACGATTCGACCGCGACATGGACGGTGAACCTTCGGTCGGTGCCCGATGGATGCGAAGTCCGGTATTCCTTCGTTCACGGCCCGGGGCCCTCAGGACTACGTTTGCGAATCGAGGCTCAGCCGCACGATGAAGCCAAGTTCATCGACGCGCGTCTGTCCACTTTGCAGCAGAACATGATCAAGACACTCGAAGGCATCCGGCGCAGAACGGCGCGCTGACGCCGCACCGTCAAGCTCAAACGGGCGCCGGTTCGTGCGCCTCGGGTGCGTCACCCGGCTCGCGCTCAGCGTCGCCTGAGTCGAGCGGCACGAGCCGATCCCGTCCGGCCTCTGCCTGACGAACTCCAGCGGCGATCGCTGTCACGATCGCGATCAACACGAAGACGCGGGGTGCCCGGGTGAACTTCTCGAGTAGGTCATCGATCCCGAGCGTGGTCTCGAAGATTCGCTCGACCGCCCAGATCCCTGCGACTACCCCGAGAACCATCGATCCGAGCCGGAGGAACCGGGGGTAGAGAACGGTTCGTCGAAGCATGTAGAGGGCCGGGAAGAGCAACGAGATGATGAACGCCTGTCCGATCTCGACACCGACGTTGAACCCGAGTAGCGAGATCAACCGTTGTCCCCGGCCGACTCCGAGCTCGGACAAGAGCCCCGCGAAACCGAATCCGTGGAAGATGCCGAACGCAAAGGCGATCAGGTGCTCTCGGTTCGCAAAGATCGGTTTCATGTTGTGAAGCGCAGTCGCAATGATCGACACAGCGATCACCGTTTCGACCAGCCTCGACGGCAGCTCGATGATTTCGAGACCGCCGAGTGTCAATGTGATCGAGTGCGCCAAGGTGAACATGGTCGCGATCTTCAGAACGCGCCACAGGCCGGCTCGGAAAGTGGGTACTGGCTGCCATGATTGCGTCGCCGAGTAGAGCATCACCGCTGGAAGAAGCAGAACGAGCACGAACAAGATGTGATCGGTGCCGATGAAGATGTGTTCCATGCCGAGCGAGACCGTTCCCGTGAAGGCCTTCCACACATCCGGGTCGTCGAGGTTCACCGTCGAGGTCGGGTCTGAAGAGGTGAGGAGATCGGGTTGAAAGTTTCCTTCGTTGAGAAACACCCCAGTGACCGGGTCCGTCCGGATCACGACGAAGCCCGAGTGACCTGCGCGCTCGTCGAAGATGCCCGAATAGGTGACGTCGAACTCCCGAGGTGCTTCGTCGAACGTCCGGTCGACGGTGAACTCGAACGCGGCGTACAGACGGTTCTCTGTCTTGACGATTTCGGTGCCATCGAATGTGATCGGCCACCGAACACCGTCTGGCCCGACGATCGAGAGACTGTCGGTATTGAACGGGATCATCTGATCTTGGACGGTCTCGATGTCCTCGGGGGTTGCCAGATCTGGATCGAGGTCGAAGCCGAAAAACTCGTTCAGAAGAACGACGGGGTGTTCCACCTGACCTTGCGCAGTTCCATCGGGGAACAGGTCCAGGTACACGACCGAACTCTGACCATCATGGGCTGATGCGGCGCTCGTTAGCAGCAGACCGAACAAGGGAATGAGCAGAACACCGAGAAGCGCCATGATCTTGCGGGGAGACAGTTGGACTTTCATCACTTCACGTTCTTTCACTACCAAGTTCTCGGAGTATCTACGCACTTATCTTGATGTGCGGATTCAGGCCGGAAGGCCCAATAGTCGGGCGATGATGTTCTTCTGTATCCCGGAGGCGCCGCCGTAGATCACCCCGCCACTCAGGTTTCTGAGGTCGCGCTCGACCCCGTATTCCGACACATATCCTCGTGCGCCATGAATCTCGACCGAGGCAAGGGCACCTGCGAGCGCTCCTTGACTTCCGGCGAGCTTGCTGAGTGCTGCGGCCATCATCGAGCTCTGGCCGCGTTGTTGCAGGGCAGCGGCCTTGTACATCAGCAGCCTGGCGGACTCGTGGGCCAACTTCACGTCGCTCAGCGCATGAGAAACGCCCTGGAACGATCCGATTGGCTGGCCGAACTGCTCGCGGCTTCGTCCGTACTCGACAGCGTCGAGGAGAACCCGTTCCAGGGCGCCGATGCTGCCGACGAGGAGGAACCCTCGCTCCGCCTCCATCGAAGAACTGAAGATGCTGGCGCCTGCACCTTCTGCTCCCATCCGAGCCGATTCTGGAATGTGGCAGTCGGTGAAGTTGACGTTCGAGAATGGTGTCGTACGCAGCCCCATCTTGGGTCGATTGGCGCCCACGTCGAGCCCCGGGGTGCCTGCGGGGATGCAGAACGCGCTGATTCCCCAGCGGCCAACTTCCGGGTTTGTCGTCGCGAACACGATGAACACATCCGCGACGGGTGCCATAGTGACCCAGGCCTTCTCTCCGTTCAGGACGTAGCCGTCTGGAACTCGTGTCGCTGTGGTCGTCAGCGAGAAGGCGTCGGACCCCGATTCGGGCTCAGACATCGAGAACGAGCCGATTGCCTCTCCTGAGATCAGCTTTGGCATCCACTCCTTTGCCTGTTCGGGAGTGCCGAAACGCTCAAGCGTCATTCCAACGGTCAGAACTTGTGCGGTGGTGGCGAAGACCAAGCCGTCATCTCGGCACCCGAGGCCGAGCCCTTCCAGCTCGAGAAGGGCCGAGGTCAGGCTTCGTCCCTGGCCTCCAAACTCTGGTGATGCGAGGAGGCTGAAGAGCCCGCGTTCGCCGATCCTGTCCCAGCCTTCACGCCAAAAGGTGCAGTTCAGGTCACGATCCAACAGTGTGTCATCGGCAAGGTTCGCTCGGGCCCAGTCGGCAATGGCCAGTTTGCGAGGATGGGCTTCGTTGAGGAGGGCCTCGAGCATCTCGATATCCGATACGGACGCGACGATGGAAAGCTCCTCCGACCCTGCATCTACCGCTTTCATTGGCTTCGTACCTCTCCCAAGCGGTGACTCGCCGATTCGCCGCATCTACGACACGAGTACCACAACGTCACACATATGCAATTCGACATGAGAACTCCGAACTCCAAAAGGACTATTTGCTCGGGCTACGTTCCGAGGCACCCTGTTGGATGCGTTGCGTTATGCCGGAGCAGGGACGAGCAATAGAAGTGGGAAGTTCGTTGGGATCTAGCGAGTTCGGGGAGCGAGTCGGATCGTCGCGCATACGCACGCTCAGCGGGCTTCTCGCCGATCAGGCCAGCATTCGGCCGGATGCTGGCGCCGTCGTCGACGTTGCTCGCACGTGGACGTGGTCCGAGATCGCTGTGGCGTCAGGCCAAATGATGGCCGCGCTGATCGACTGTGGTGTCCAACCCGGTGGACGGGTCGGCGTGCACCTGAACAAGTCAGCCGAGGGTTTCGCCGCGATGCACGCTGTTGTTTCGGTCGGTGCAATCGCTGTGCCACTCGACCCTGGTTCTCCGGCAGCGCGGGTGGCCCGGATCTGCGATCGCATGCAGATCGCCGTCGTCGTGTCACATGCGCCTCGCAAGCGAACGCTCCTCGCCATGCACGAAATCCGTCCGCTCGCCGCGGTGATCGGAGTCGACCTCGCGGCCGAGCTTCGATCGATCGACGTGGACGAACTCGCGAACTTCGAGCCGGCGGCACCCCGTCTGGTCGATGTCGATGCACCGTCGTACATCATCACGACGTCAGGCTCCACTGGCGAGCCGAAGGGAATGGTGCACACGCACCGAAGTGCCTTGGCGTATGCCGACATGACCCTTCGTACGTATGGGCTTCGATCTGACGACCGAGTCTCTGATATTGCTCCGCACCATTTCGACATCTCGACACACTCGTTGTGGTCGGTACCACTTGCCGGCGCTACCAACGTCATCATCTCCGAGCCCTATCAGCGGCTCCCTGCCAGTCACTCGCAACGTTTGCAGGACGAACGCGTGACGTATTGGTACTCCGTGCCGTTCTTGCTGCACCAACTCGTCCTCAGAGGTGACCTCGAGAACCGTGACCTCTCCGCCCTTCGCTGGGTACATTTCGGCGGCGAGGTCATCTCGCCGCTGGTCATCGCGGACTTCATGGCGGCCGCACCGAACGCTCGATTCGCGAACATCTTCGGCCCGGCCGAGACGAACCAATGCTCGGTGGCTATCTTCGACGGCCCTCCCGATCCGAAACAGATGTTGTCGGTCGGGCGGCCCCTCGACCACACGGCCATCCGAATCATCGATCCAGATGCCGACACACCAGATCTCAGGAATGTCGTCCAGAGCGGCGAGATGTGGGCCTCGACGCCACAGCTCATGGAGGGGTACTGGCAACAACCCGAGCTGAATGCTCGAGTCATCGTCGAGTTGGATGGAAAGTATTGGTACCGGAGCGGCGACCTTGTTTCAGTCGCGGACGATGGGAACATGACATTCCACGGTCGCCTCGATCACCAGGTCAAAGTGCGCGGCTACCGCATCGAACTCGAAGGTGTCGAAATGGAACTCGAGCAGCTCCCTGACGTTGACCACGTTGTCGTAGCCGTCTCCCGTCTGGCGACCGGTGAGGATGAGCTGGTCGCTGGGCTTCTTGGTACGACGTCCGACTTCGACGAGTCGAGTTTTCTCCACGCAGCTGCATCCGTACTACCCACCTATGCCGTACCTACACGCACAGTGACAATCGATGCGGCGACCTTCACAGGCAGCGGGAAGCTCGATCGTCGACTGTTGCGAGAGCACATTCTCGATGCCCTGAGAATCGAAACCCTGAAAGTTGAAAGCTGATGACTAATGCACTCTCTCAGGCGCTGACACGTTTCATTCAGGAAGAGATCGTGTTCGACGATGTCGTCGTCGATGGCGACATCGACCTGTTGTTGACCGGGTTGGTCGACAGTCTTGGCGTCATTCGGATCACACATTGGATGGAAGAGACGACTGGCGTGGTCGTGGACCCGGGTGACGTCACTCTCGAGAACTTCCAGACGGTTGACAAAATGGCCGCCTACCTCGATTCGCGAGCGAAGGTCTGAGCGTGTCCAACACGGTGCATTTGCAGCCACGGAGGCCGCTGACGCCCGCCCAAGAGCTGATCTGGACGTCGCAACGTCTCCAGCCAGATTCGCCGCATCAGAATATGGCACTTCTGACGACGTTCGGTGCGCCAATCGATGCCGATCGGTTTCTCGAGGCGGTCGATGCGGTGGTGCGAACGAGCGATGCGCTGCGCACAACGGTTCGCGAGATCGACGGTGTCCCGCACCCAATCTTGTCAGCGGTTCCACCGTCGACGACGAAGGTGCTGCGGCTCGACCGTGAAGACCTCGATGAGTGGATGCACACCCGAATCAGCCGACCGATCGACCTCGACAAGGCCGCATACGAGTCCGCGCTGATCGACCATGGCAACGATGAGTGGTCGTGGTTTGTCAACGTCCACCACATCGTCATCGATGCCGCGAGCTCCGCGAACTTCTTCAACGCTGTTGCAAATCAGTATCACGGCCAAGACTACGAACTGCCTAAGTACGCGGACGTGTGGGCGGAGCTGTCCGAGATGCAGAATGCGGCACGACTAGACAACGCACGCGATCACTGGGCGCTGACCGAGGGCGATGCTGCTCCGACGAGCATGTACCGGCCGGATTCTGGTCCCACGAGCCTCGCTGACCGTGTCAACATCGACATGTCCGCGGGGCGCCAGCACGCGCTGGATGCTCTTCTCGAGGACCGGTTTCGGCTCCTTAGCCCAGGTCTCTCGTTAACGGTGGCGCTCGCAACCGCGCTGTCCGCCTACCTGGCGAAGCTCGGAAACGACGACGTCACGATCGGGATTCCGATCCATCACCGTTCGACAAAGAACGCGAAGCGGGTCATCGGTCCACTCGTAGAGTTGTTCCCACTCCGGATCGATGTGCTCGACGACGACACCTACGTGTCTCTGCATGAACGAATCGGCAAGTCGTTGTTCGAGTTGCTTCGGTTCGCCATTCCGGGAACCAGTCCTCGGCAGTCGTTCGACGTTGTTCTCAACGTCCACGGCGCAACACTGGGGTCGTTCGGGCCAATCCCCGCCTCGACTCGATGGATCCACCCCGGCCACATCGATCCGCATCACCGTCTACGAGTCCAGGCCCTCGACTACGACGGCAGCGGAACCCTTGAACTTGGTCTCGACGTCAACCACCGGATCGCGGACGGTGACCATCGTCGGCGCGCCGGGGTGCACTTCTCGACCGTGATCGACGCGATGACGAGCGATCCAATGCAGACGGTTCATTCTGTCGGACTGCTCACGCCTGACGAGTCGCTCCTGCTGGAGTCCTTCACGAGCAGCAGCCATGGTGTTCCAATCGACGGAGTCGCGCCCGAGATCGTTTCACAACGGTTGTTAGCTCATGCCGACCACATCACGATTCAGTCGAGCGACGAGGTGCTCACCGCAGCAGAGCTCGACGCCCGAATCGACGAGGTCAGCCGAGCACTGAAGGCGAGTGGCATCGGTCGCGGCGACCGCGTGGGAATCGAGATGCCGATCGGCATCGACGCCGTCGTTGCGATTCACGGAGTCCTGCGGTCGGGCGCGGCGTTCGTGCCGATCGACCCCGCGTATCCGGCTGCTCGCCGTGAACACATTCGCGATGATTCTGGATGTGCGTTCACCGTCACCTCCCTTGCGGAGTTGCGCGTCGGGGTCACGGCCGATCACCAGATTTATCCCAGCGACCCGATTTCTCTAGAGGACCCAATCTCTTTGGATGACACCGCGTATGTGATCTACACCTCGGGCTCGACCGGCTTACCAAAGGGTGTGCCGATCACCCACCGCGGGTTGTCCGAGTATCTCGGGTTTGCTTACTCGACCTACGTCGGTGCGACTCCTCCAGTAATGCCGCTCTTCACCTCGTTGTCCTTCGACCTGACGATCACCACGCTGTTCCTTCCGTTCCTTTCCGGTGGGCGTATGACCGTGCACCCGGGTGGAGGACTCTCCGCGCTTCGAGAGATTGTTGAGCAGCGCGAGGCGACCCTTCTCAAGGCGACACCTTCACACCTCGAACTCTTGGTGCGAATGCTCGATGTGGATCACCCACTCCGCGGCCTCATCGTCGGTGGCGAAGCGTTCATGGTCGATCTTGCCGAGCGGCTGCAGAACGTTCTCGGGCCGGAACTCTCGATCTTCAACGAGTACGGACCAACCGAAGCGGTCGTTGGGTGTATGGAACACCACTTCGACCCCTCGAGCGATCATGGCCCCGAGGTTCCGATTGGCCGAGCCGCGCCAGGCGTCGCTCTCCACATTCTGGATCGATTCGGGCTGCCCGTCCCGTTGGGTGTCGCTGGAGAACTCTTCATCTCGAGGCCCGGTATGACGTCTGGATATCTGGGACGCCCTGATCTCAGCGCAGAGAAGCTCGTCGTCGTTCCACCGTCGGGAAGTGATGCCCTGTTGTATCGCACCGGCGACCTCGTGCGAATGCTCGATGCCGATCGCATGGTCTACCTCGGGCGAATCGACGAACAGATCAAGGTCGGTGGAATCCGCCTCGAGCCAGGTGAGATCGAACACGTCGCTCAGCAGATGACTGGAGTCGAGCGCGCCGTTGCCGGCCTGTGGACTCCAGACTTGGCACAAAGAATCGAGAACTGTGTGCGTTGTGGGCTCGGCTCCGACGTCCCGGGGACCACCATCGATGGGGACGGGGTCTGTTCGAGCTGCCATCAATACGACCTCGTCGAACCCCAGGCTGCCGCATGGTTTCGAACCGAGGACAATCTTCGCGAGGCGATCGCCCACGCGCGAGCGAGGTCAACAGGGGACTACGACGTCATCCACCTGATCAGTGGCGGCAAGGACTCGACCTACGCGTTGTACAAGCTGGTCGAGCTTGGAGCGAAGGTATTCGCGATCACTCTCGACAACGGATACATCGCTGAAGTGGCGAAGGCGAACGTTCGTCGTGCGACCGCCGCTCTCGGCGTCGACCACGAGTTCGTCACGGTCGACGGCATGGACGAGATTTTCAAGGACAGCCTCGCCCGTTTCTCGAACGTGTGTAACGGTTGCTACAAGGCGATCTATACCATCGCGCTTGCGAAGGCCGAGGAGCTCGGAATCGGTGCGATCGTGACCGGCTTGTCTCGAGGTCAGTTCTTCGAAACTCGCCTGGTTCCAGGCATGTTCGACTCGGACCGGTTCGACCCCGAGTCCATCGACGACATGGTGCGGGAAGCTCGCCACGTGTATCACACGACGCCTGATGCGGTGTCGGAACACATGGACGTCGAGTTCTTGGCCGACGACACGATCTTCGACCGCATCACATTCATCGACTTCTACCGTTACGTCGATGTGCCACTCAGCGAGATGTATGAGGCGCTCGAAGGCAGCGGCACCTGGCAGCGCCCACCTGACTCCGGTCGATCGACGAATTGTCTGATCAACGCGGCCGGAATTTTTGTCCACAAGATCGAGCAGGGCCATCACAACTACGCCGCCCCGTACAGCTGGGATGTCCGCCTCGGACACAAGACCCGCGACGAAGCAATGTTCGAGCTCGACGATCCAATGGACGATGAGGAGATGGCCGCGATCACGACGATGCTCGCCGAGGTTGGGTACGAACCGCGTAGTCCCGAGATGCTGACATTGTGGGTGGAAGCCGATGATGGACTCGACGTGGAAGCACTTCAGAGCCTTCTTGCGGAGCGGTTGCCCGCCCATGCCGTTCCGCATGCCATCGAGGTCGTCGACTCGGTTCCGCTCACGGCGAACGGGAAAGTCGACACCGCCGCGCTGCCAGCGCCCGCTCGTCGACGAAACGAGGCCGTAACCGGCGAAGGACGAGTCGCAGAGACCCCAACTGAGTTGCTCATCGCGTCCACCTGGAACACGGTGCTCGGTCTTTCGGAGGTACGCGCAAACGATGACTTCTTCGCCCTCGGGGGGACATCACTACATGCCCTCGAAATGATCGTTCGTGTGAGCGATCACTTCGACATCGTCGTTCCTGAATCGATCGCGTTCACGAAACGGACGGTCGAGGAACTTGCAGAGCACGTGGACGAATTGCTCAGCGACACCTCACCGTCGACCATCGACGCACGTTCGTCCTACGACATACCCAAGCTCGACGACGAACTCCTGCCACTCTCCGCGGGCGAGGAATCGATGCTCTATGAATGGCGCCGGGACCCGACCGATCACCGTTATAACGTGGCGCGCCTGTACCGCCTCCCGGACAACGCCGATGTCGAACGGTTCAACGGTGCCGTTCGTTCTGTAGTCGCTCATCACGAGACGCTTCACACGTCCTATGGCCCGAGGCGGCAGACGCTCGATGTGGACGCTGCGCTCTGGATTGGCGACGTCTCCTCGGAGGAAGCGTCGCTCGTTCACCTTGCCGAGAAGCTGAACGATACGCAGTTCGATCTGGTCAACGGCCGCTTGATCACTCTCCACCATCTCCGGAGTGGCCACCCCGATGATGTCGGTCAGCGAGGAGCACTGATTCGGACCCACCACATCGTCAGCGACGCTGGGTCGCTCGATGTCTTATGGAACCAGATCGACCTCGCTTATCGAGGTGAGGATCTTCCTGAACTCGACGTCTCCTACGCGGAGCACGGCACATGGCAACGTCGACGATCGGCCGATCCGGCAGCGGTCTGGAGCCCTAGGACTGCTCCAGCCGAACTTCTGGTGCGTGGTGTGGGTGCTGAGCCTGACGGCTATGTGCATACGGCTTCATCGATCTCGATGACCCAGCTCCGCAAGGCCCCGGGCACCACGCCGTTTGCAAACGCCCTGACAGCTCTCGCTGCGGCGCTAGCGCCGTATCACGACGGGCAGAACATGGAACTCACCATCACCTCGTCCGTCCGGGATCATCCTGCGATCGCGGATGTCGTCGGGTACTTCTTGAACCCGTTGCCGCTGCTCATCGACGTGGATCCTTCGAAGACGCTGCGTGCACTCTCGATGTCGGTGAGCGACACCTTGGCCGAAGGCCTCGAACATCGTGCTGTTCCTTTTGGGTCGGTCGTGCGCTCGGCGCGCGAGCGTGAAATCGCACCGCCAACAGGTCGAGTCATGTTGGCCGTCGAGGATTTGGCGCCCGCAACGCTCGACGGCGCCTCTGTGCCGCACTCCATCTTGTCCTCGGGGACCGCGGTGAACGATCTCACGTTTTTCGTGCAGATTCGCGACGAGCTGATCGAGTTGGGGTGTGAGTATCGGGGCTCCACTATTGGGCGAGCCGCGGCAGAACGGCTGCTCGACGCGTTCAGTAGAGCGTTGCACACGTTGGTCGGGCGTTCCGGGGACATCGTCGAGTCCGTCGCTCTGCGCCCTGCACCACTCACAGGCGGCGAGCTCACTCACCCGGCACAACTCGTTCCAGACCTGCTCGCGTCCGCGATCGCCGAACATGGAGCGCGATTTGCCGCTCGAGCTGGCCGCGAGAAGGTGACCTACGAAGAACTCGATGCAAATGCGCGATCGTTGGCTGCACGACTGCGCGCGGTTGGTGTCGGACCTGGCGACAGGGTCGCAGTTGTGCTCCCCAGGTCCGTCGACCTGCCGATCGCGATCTGGGCCACCTGGATTCTGGGCGCCAGCTACGTGCCGATCGACGTCGCTCAGCCAGCGGCTCGCGTCACCGAGTTGATCTCTGCTGCCGGAGTCCGTGCCGCAGTGTCCTCCAGAGGTGGCCACGCTGGCCTCACCGAGGTCACGACCGTCCAGCTCGACGAGAACGACGCTGCGGTCCTGCCGATTAGTCGAGTCCACGCTGTGACGCCTAAGGACGAGGCGTACGTGATCTTCACTTCCGGATCAACGGGTCGCCCCAAGGGTGTTCCGGTCTCCCACTGGAATCTCGCGTCATCGTTGGCTGCTCGGCTGCAGTGGTACGCAGATCCTGTCAAGCGCTACCTGCTCGTCTCGAGTGCCGGGTTCGATTCATCGGTCGCAGGCCTGTTCTGGACTCTGGCAGACGGAGGTGAGCTGATCTTTCCCACCGAGGACGAGGTGCACGATGTTGACGCTCTACTCTCGCTGATCGAGCGAGCCAAGCCCTCGCACACCCTGATGGTTCCATCGCTCTACGGGACACTCTTGGCTCGCAGTGCTGGACCCGTGCCGAGCCTGACGACGGTGATCGTCGCCGGTGAGGCCTGTCCCTCGGCTGTGGTCGTCGATCACATGGCCCAGTCCGCTGATGTAGAACTCGTCAACGAGTACGGCCCAACGGAAGCAACGGTGTGGTCGACAGCACATCGATGTACGCCAGCCGATGTCATGGCTGTACCGATTGGTGGACCTATCCCGGGTATGTCGCTGGAAGTGGTCGACAGCGCGGGGTTGCCTCTGCCCATCGACGCGGCCGGCGAGCTCTGGGTCTCTGGGCCTGGCGTCGCCGACGGCTACCTCGGCGATGCTGAGTCCCCGAGTTTTCTGCACGATCGCGGGTTCGGACGGACCTACAAGACTGGTGACCTGGTCGTGCGCCGAGACGACGACACCGTGGATTTCCTGGGCCGCGTGGACGCACAACTGTCGGTCGGAGGCGTTCGAATCGAGCCGAGTGAGATCGAACAAGCGCTGACCATCGTTACCGGGGTCTCCGGCGCGCTCGTCGGCCTCCGAGGACGAGAGTTGTTCGCCTGGATCGAGGTGTCGTCAAGCCTGGCTGAAGCGGCTGTACGTCACGAAGTTGGCGAGCTCCTCCCACCCACCCATGTGCCGAACCGTGTTGTGATCGTTGAATCGTTGCCTCGGAATTCGAACGGAAAGGTTGACCGCAATGCGATCGACTCGCTTCCGTCTCGCTCGTCCGGCGCAGAAATTGTCGTGACCAGCGATGCCGCCGACCCGGTCGTCAGCTCCGTGACCGCGCTCTTCCGGGCAGCGTTCGATGGTCGCGAGATCAGCCCGGACTCGGACTTCTTCGAGGTGGGCGGAGACTCACTCCGGGCTGTAGCGCTCGTGACGTTGCTCGAGAACGAGTTCGGACGTCGGGTTGCCATCGGTGAATTGATCGACGCGCCGACTCCGAGACAACTTGCTGAGCGGCTACGTGTCGTCGTCGACGCAGGAACGACTGAGCCCTCAATTTCGTCAGCCGAACGCGTCGCGCTAGCCGAAGGCGGGTTGGTGGAATGGCTTCGATCGAGCGGTTCACAGGCGCCGTTGATCGTGTTGCCACCTGGGGGAGGAAATCTGCTCAGGTACGCGCCACTGGTGCGCGCGCTCGACACCGACATCCCCGTCATTGGTATCCGGTTGCCAGGCGCCGATGCAAGAAGTGAGATCGTCACGTCGATCGCGGCTCAGGCCGAACGGATGCTCGAGGCTCTCGACGAGGCCGTCCCGTCCGGACCGTACCGCCTGCTCGGTTGGTCGACGGGTGGACTCCTCGCCTGGGAGATCGGACGTCTGCTCCAGGATCGAGGCGACGAAGTCGAGCTTGTCGCGCTGGTCGACACGGTCATGGCGGGGCTGCGAGTCGACGACACCGGATCGATCGCGAACAAGTACGCGGACATGCTCCAGAACGAGGGTGCACGAGCCGCCGTTGGTGAGGGCCTGTCACGGGTTCGTGAGCGCGTGACCTTCGCCCTTGCACGACGCCGATATCGGGCCGCCAGAGAGGCGGGCGAGACCCCATCCATGGAGGACGCTGAGCGTCAACTCGGTCCGGTGATTCGGCGAGCCGCCCTGGGATACACGCCGAAACGACTCGACATCCCGCTCGTCTATTTCTCGGCGAGCGAATCCGACAACGCCGTCACAGTTGACCCCTGGACTGATGTCCAAGACGATCTTGGCCTCGAGGTGGTGTCGATCGAGGGCGTACATTTCCTGCCCGAGGATCGTTGCATCATCGGCGAGAGGCGAGCAACCGAATTGGTAGAACACGTGCTGCGACGATTGCCAGCTTCACCCCCCAGCTAGAGCGGCGCGCCGTACCGACTGATCCTGTCCACAAGTCCGCCGTAACGCGCTTCGAGCTCCCGTTCGACGTGCTCCGGCTCGGCCACAACCGCGAACGTCGCCAGCATCTCGTCATCGATCACGTCGGCGAGTTCGTTCCACCGACCGGATTTGGTGAGTGTGTTCAGCTCGGTCTGCGCATCGCCCCAGCCATGGAAGTCGAGCACGTCTCGATAGGCGGGCGTCGATCCATAGAAGCCGATCTGCTGCTTGATTCCGCGTGCAGCGCGTGACATCTCGTCTTCGTCGTCGCCGGTCACAACGAAAGCAGGTAGCGCGACCTTGACGGAGTCGTGCGTTCTGCCTGCCTCATCCATGAATCCCCGCATGCGGGGAAGTGCAACGCTCGAGAAATGTTGTGGTGTGGTGAACGGGTGCACCATCCAGCCGTCACAAATCTCGGCCGTCAGCCGCACCATCAATGGTCCCACGGCGGCTAGATACACGTCTGGCTTGCGGTGTTGCGCCGGCCCAGGGTTGAAGAAGTCGGTCATGAGGATGTGGGTGTAGTGGTCGCCTTTGAAACGCAGTGGCTCACCGGTGTCCCAGCAGTCCCAGATGGCGTGCATAGCGCCGATGAACTCTCGCATTCGGGCCGCAGGTGCCGACCACGGCATCGAGAACCGTTTGGTGATGTGGGGTTTGATTTGGCTTCCCAGCCCCAGGATCATTCGGCCCTCCGAGAACTCGTTGAGGTCTCGCGCCGTGTGCGCCAGCGTCATGGGGTTGCGGGCAAAAGCGACCGCGATCGACGTTCCGAGCTCGAGGCGATCCGTGGTCTGGGCTGCGACGACCAGTGGGAGGAACGGATCGTGAGCGGTCTCGGCGGTGAAGGCACCGAGGTATCCCTCCGATTCGAGTTGGGCGGCTTGGGCGCCGGCGGTTCGGAGGTCGGTGGTGAGGTAGCCATCGGACTGCATCCTCAGATCGTAGAGTTGGGAGATGCGCGTAGGGGTGTTCATCGATGGACAGAACATCACGATCGGGGCCAGGTACGCGTTCGGCTCCGGCAACATGCACCCGCTGCTACTTGGCAGGGCGATCGCCGGCGATTGTGACCTCGTGGAAATTCGCTACGCGACCGGGATACCCGACCACGACATCGACCCGGATCATCACGTGATCGAGCGTCGCCGTCACGACCTGATGCAGGCAACCGACGTCGTCGTCCTCGAGAAGACCCTTCGGTATCGATGGGAGTGGGACATCCGCGATCGTGATCTCGGCGATCCGAGAGATCACAAGGGCGAGACGACGAAGGCCAGGGTGAAATCTCGAAATCGAGGGCAGGAGAAGGGCGTCGACGTGTGGCTCGCCCTTGATGCGATCACGATGTGCGCTCGTTCGGACCTCGATCGAGTGGTGATAGCGACGGCCGATTCCGATCTGGACATGGTGCCAACCCACCTGCGCATGATGCCCGGGCAAGAAGCAACCGAGGTCATGCAGGCACGGATCCTGCCCGACGGTCGGTCCCTGCGTATGAACGATGCGTACGACGGCACCGTGGCGATCGATCGCGCGATGTTCGACTTGACACGGGACGACTTCGATTACACCAAGCCGCTTGACGACGGCGACATCGCCGCGTTCGTACAACGCATCGGCGCCGACACGGATGGCATCCGTGACGAGGGCGGTACCGTCGAGGGAGCAAGTCCGCGCGACCAAACAACAG
>CAXMRH010000074.1:0-25398 GCA_964196045.1 uncultured Chthoniobacterales bacterium
ACCGTGGCGCTCTCGCCGATCTGGTGAAGCCGTTGTTCGCGTCTGGCACCACCGACGCTTGGATCGAGCGACTGCACGAATTGGGTCTACCAGCGGGCCGGTTGATGACCATGAAAGAGGTATTCGACGACCCGCAGGTGCGACATAACCAGATGAGGGTCGAACTTCCGACCGAGAACGGACCGGTTCCTGTGACGGGATCGCCGCTGCACTTCGATGGTGACCCGGCGATATCGCTCGTCAGCCCACCCAAGCTCGGCGCTCACACAAGCGAGGTGCTGCGATCCCTCGGAGCATCCGCAGAACAGATTGCGGGGCTTCACGAGGCAGGGGAGATAGCGCTCGGCTAGACCGTCGCGATCGACCCTGTCTGGTGTCGTTATTCCGCCAAGAACGGTTCCACCAGCGCGAGGAGTTCGGTTGATGCCTCTTCGGGAACGTAGTGTCCGCAATCGGCAATGACCGCGGATCGCAGATTGGTTGTGACATCAGCGAAGGCGACATGCATGGCTGCACCCAGTCCAAATTCACCACCAATGGCCAGCAAGGGCATGGACAGTTTTTGCTGCTTGCGTTGCTGATTCTGGCGCACATCTTCTGCAATGGCTCGGTACCAACCATAGGAAGCGCGCAAGGCATCGGGCGCAGAATAGGCGTCGACATAGTGCTCGAACGCGTCTGCTAGCGCTTCTGTTTTGTGGGCCTTGTTGTCAAACATCCAACGTAGGTATTCGCGCTCGCGTCCCGTCACCAGAATTTCCGGCAGGCCTTCCAACTGATTGAACGGGAAGTGCCACAATTTCACATTGGTCTCAGATGGCAGCATGAGGGGAGGTGAGTCAAGCAGTCCTGGAACCGATGCATCAATGACCACCATACGTTGCACAGCATTGGGGTGGTCAATACCCAGCGCGAAGCCAATCCAGGTGCCGATATCATGCCCGACATACAAAAATCGCTCATGGCCCAGTTCGCTCATCATGGCCACCAAGTCGGCTGCCAAAGTGCCAACGTCATAACCATCAGCTGGTTTTTCCGATTGCCCCATGCCGCGAAATTCCACTGCGAAAACGTGATATTTCTTGGCCAGAACCGGCATGACGTAACGCCATGCAGCCCAGGTTTGTGGCCAGCCCGGCACGAGCAGAAGGGGTGGGCCATCGCCGCCAGAGACATGGTGCAATCGCACACCGTTTGCTTGTGTGAATCCGGACTGGAAACCTTCGGGGATCAACATGAATGGTTCTAATGCTCGGCTAGTTGGAGACGGGGATAGACCAGCGCACGTGGTCTGAGCGGAAGTCTGCGACTCGGCCGACGCCCAGGTTGGCCATGGAGGTCTCGATCTCTTCGCGCAGGATCTCGAGCACGCGGTTTATGCCAGCCTGGCCTCCTACGCCAAGAGCCCAACACTGCAGGCGTCCAATACCAACAGCCTTCGCACCGAGAGCCAGGGCTTTGCACACGTCTGGTCCGCGCGTGAACCCGCTGTCGATCACCACGTCAATCTCGGGGCCGACAGCATCGACGACCTCGGCCAACACCTCGATGGAGGAGACAGCATGGTCGAGTGCGCGACCTCCGTGGTTCGATACGTAGACCCCAGCTGCTCCGGACTCGACCGACTTGGTGGCATCGCTCGCGGAGAGAACGCCCTTGAGCACTACGGGAATCGATGCGGTCTCGCAAATCCATTCGAAGTCGGACCAGGTGACGCGCTTGCGAAAGTTCATGTCGAAACCGTGTTGGGCGAGGTTGTATGGATCCTCGCTGTCGCGGCTCCAGCGAAAGCCGCTCGTGAGGGCGCGGTCTCGTCGACCGATGACCGGCGTGTCCGCGGTGATGACAATGCCGGCGAAGCCAGCAGCTTCGACCCTCGCGATGATCTCTGCCAGCCAGCTCCGGTCGCCGCAGACGTAGAGCTGAAAGAAGTGCCGTCCCGGAAAAGTAGCCGCCAGGTCCTCCCACGGTTCGGAGACGAGCATTCCGCACATCGCCGAGGTCTCCTCAGCGGCTGCGGCCCGTGCCGACCCCATCGCGCCGTCCTCGTGATACAGCGACATCGCTCCGACCGGTGCAAGCATCACTGGCATCGAGAGCGGGACGCCCACGAATGAACTCGTCGTATCGACGGTTCCGACGTCCATCAGCATCTGAGGGACGAGCGCCAAGCTCTCCAGGCCACGAATATTCCGAGAGGCCGTGACTTCCTGCCCGGCCGCAGCGTCGGCCCAAACGTATGGCCCCGGATCGATCCGTTCTCGGGCGAGGGCGACGACCTGATCGATCGAGACGAGACGTGCGAGATCTTCGTTCATGGCTGCTCCACTCTGACATGTCTGCGCTCGACGACGGAACGAGCAATCGCATCACAAAGGTGCATCGATCGGAGGCCGTCTCGTCCGGTCGCGCGAGGTTCTTCGCCGTTGAGCACGGCGTGTGTGAACTGCGAGAGGCACAACTGGTGAGCCCCGGGAGGGGGGAAGGTCGAGCTGGTCTGGGTCTCGCTCGTCAGTAGATGGAGGGTTCCTTCTTCGCGTGAGCGGGTCATGTTCTCACCGATGAGGCGGCCCTTTGAGCCCTGCACGGTGATGGTATTTCGAGGGTACGCCGTGCGTTCATTGCAGTTGGCGTAGACGAGTGTGCCGTTCTCGAATTTGATGAGAATCAACGCCTGCATCTCGACGTTGCCCGACGATGGAGCGTGATCGAACATCGCGCTCACCTCGATCGGTTCGGCATCGAGAATGATGGTCAACACGTCGAGCATGTGCACGCCTACGTTGTAGACCGACCCGATTCCGGCCATTGCCGGATCGGCTCTCCAGTTCGTGTAGTTGCGGGTTCCTGACCCGACGTCGACCTCGATCGTTTGTATCTCGCCGAGGACTCCCTGGTCGATGATGCTGCGAGCCTCTTCGACCCAGGGGAGATGTCGATAGTGGAAGTTGAGGCCGAGTGTCACGCCTTCGTCTTCGCACGCCTGAACCACCGAATATGCATTGGCGACAGAGGTGGCCAGCGGCTTGTCACAAAAGACGTGCTTGTCAGCTCGGGCAGCGGCGATCGCTTCCTCCGCATGGAGTGCATTTGGCGTCGCGATGAAGACCGCATCCACGTCGGCGCGCTCGAGCATTGCCTCGTAGTCAGTGGTGACGAAGTCGAGTCCAAATCGTGAACCAAACGCCTCTGCCCGACCATGGTCTCGACTGACTGCGGCGACGAGCTCACACTGCGGGTCGGCAACCATTGCGGGAGCGATCGTGCCGGTGAGGATGTCGCCGATCCCGATCACCCCAAAGCGAAGCGGACCGCTCACAACCCGCAGAGTGCCATTGGGTTGGTGACGAGAATCGCTTCTCTTTCGGCGTCGGAGAGTTCGGCAAGACCTCGGATCCAGTTGACGGGATCTGGCAGGGCCATGGGAGCTGGTGTGTCCGTGCCAAGAACCACTTGACCGATGCCGACGCGGTCGATCAGAAAGCGCAGGATTCCGCCGTCATAGGTGCAGCAGTCATAGTGGAACTGGTCGAGATAGTCGCTGGGCGCGTTCTGTAGATCGAAGTGTTCGTCGGGCCGTCGACCGAAGCGAGGTGTCAGCGGGTCGGTCGGATTGACGCGATCCAGCGCACCGCAAACCTTGTCCATCCGGACGGCGCCATATGGCGTGTATCCACCACCGTGCGCGAGAAGTGGCTTGAGGTCCGGACATTTGTCCATGACTCCGCCAAATACGAGGGCTCCGAAGACGAGGGCTCGCTCGGTGAGGTTTCCGACCGAGTTGCCGAGTTTGTATCGCTCGATTCGATGGCTAACGAGTGTGCCGCCGCCCTGGTGGAAGAAGACGATTGCGCCAAGTTCCTCAGCGGCCTTGAAGAAGGGCACGAACTTGAGCTCGTCGTACGTGTCGCCTGCAGCAGAGTCATTGATCATCACTCCCTTCAGCCCGAGTTCGGTGATGCCGTACTCCATTTCCGCTATAGCGGTCGGCACGTCTTGCATTGGCACGTTTGCGAGGCCCATGAATCGATCTGGTCGCTCGACGACCATCTCGGCGATCTCTTCGTTGCACTCACGCGCGATGGCCTTCGTCGTGTCGAGGTCGTTGAAATACTGATAGAACCCCGCATTCGCAGACAGGAGCTGCATGTCGACGCCGTTGGCGTCCATTCCGGCGAGGCGTGTTTCGACCGAGTCGCTGAACCCACCGAGGCCGAGTTCTCCGACGGTCGAATCGAGCCCATACCAAGAGCCCGTCTCCGCGATCGCTTTCTTGTACCGCTCGGGCGTGACGTGTGCGTGCATGTCGATGACTGGCATCGGCCCCCCTGTGATTCCGTACCGACGTTCGTGTCGAGATCTTGCATCATATATGATCTCGCGATGCCAGATCTGATGAAACATCGACTGAAGAACGGCGAACGTCTGACGGTGTTCTCGGTCGGCAGAATGTTTCACCACAACCTCGTGCAATACATGGGTATGCAGGGTGGCTGGGATGGTTTTTGGATCGATGGCGAGCACGCAGAGCTGAGCGCCCAAGACATCGAGATCGCGGCAATGGCAGGCCGCGCCCATGGCTTGGACAGCTTCGTGCGAATCCCACCGACGGACTACGCGTCCGTCACCCGCTGTTTCGAAAGTGGTGCTGGCGGGGTGATGGCTGCACAGATTCAATCTGCAGAGCACGCCGAAGAATTTGTACGTTGGTGCAAATTCGCTCCACATGGACGCAGAGGCCTCAATCCACTTGGCTTCGATGGAGGATTTGGGGCGATTCCAATGGCCGAATTCACCGAGAAGGCAAACCGTGACTCGTTTGTCGCCATACAGATCGAGACAGCCCGAGCTGCAGAAGAAGCGCATGAAATTGCTGCGATCGATGGGATTGACCTCTTGTTCGTCGGGCCGTCCGATCTCAGCCAGGCGCTTGGCGTCATCGGCGACTTCATGCATGAACGCTGTATCGAGGCGGTGGATCGAATCGCCGACGCGTGCAAGTCAAATGGCAAACATTGGGGAGCGGTCACACCGAGCGTTGCCTATGCCGAGATGGTTGTCGAGAAGGGTTGCACAATGATCACTCCGACCAGCGATGTAAAGCTGGTTGCCGCCGGCCTCAAATCGGTTCGCGAACAATATGGAGATCTCTGGTGACCGAGACGATGTGGTCCTATCGCCTGGACGGACCCTTGCACTACGAACAGTTCGAGACCGCTCGGCCTGACTTCGATGCGGTTGCCGAGGGAAACGTCGTGATCGAATTTCTCACCGGGGGGATTTGTGGAAGCGACATCGCTCGCTGTCTCGACGGCGGAACAGAGGCGCACCCGGGTCCAATCGGCCTTTCGCTGCACGAGATCGTGGGACGGGTCGTGGCATCGAACTCTGACCTCGACGTTGGTGAACGAGTTGTTGGCTGGGTGGGACAGAGCGTTGGCCTCAAACAATTCAGCGAGACCGAGGCGGAGGCGCTCGCGCCGGTGCATCCGGATATGGAAGAGGTTGTCGCGATTCCGCTGCAGCCGTTGGCCTGCGTCCTGCACGGACTCACGCGGCTGCCCGATGACCTGACTGGATTGAACTGCGCCGTGATCGGACTCGGCCCTGTGGGACTTTTATATGCGCACGCGCTGCGCGATCGCGGCGCGGCCTCGGTCGTCGGGATCGATCTGGTCGACCGAACCGCGGTTGCCGAGACGTTCGGTCTCGACTCGACAGAGGCGGTCATCAGTCGAGCGTGGTCAAAGAGAGAAGAGAACCACGACAGGTTCGACATTGTCGTCGAAGTCGTGGGGCATCAGGTCGGAACGCTTCAGGACGCGATCACGGTCGCAGCGCCTGAAGGAACGATCATCTATTTCGGAAATCCAGATGATCGGTTCTATCCAATCGATTTCGGGCAGATGATGGACAAACACCTCATCCTCCAGACCGGTCGCACGCCTCAGAACGTGCGTCGCGCGGCCATGATGCGGGCGCAGGAGTACGCGCTTCGGTATCCAGACCTGTTCGAGAGTTACATCACACACGTTTTCGGGCTGTCAGAGATTCAGACGGCCTACGAGCTCGCGGCGAAGCCAGCACCCGACCGCCTGAAAGTGATCCTCGACGCGCGGTAAGCAGTTCTTCCCGCTGTTGTTCGCTTCGCTCACGGGCCCGCTCAGGGCCTTCCCTCGCCTTCGGCTCGGCTAGTCCAGCCCAAGCAAACCCATGGGGTTGGTGATGAGGATCGCTTCCTTTTCGGCTTCGGTGAGTTCAGCCATGTTTCTGATCCAGTTGACCGGGTCAGGCAGGACCATGGGCGCCGGCGTGTCGGTTCCAAGAACAACCTGATCGATTCCGACTGCGTCCACCAAGAATCGCAAGGTTGCGGCGCTGTAGGTGCAGCAGTCGTAGTGGAACCGGTTGAGGTAATCGCTCGGTGCATTCGTGAGCTCGAAGTGTTCGCCTGGAAGCCGGTTGAATCGCGGGGTCAGTGGGTCGTTCGGATTGGCGCGGTCCAGCGCTCCGCTGGCCTTGTCCATCCGGATCGCGCAGTACGGGGTGACGCCACCTCCGTGGGCCAGGAGCGGTTTGAGGTCTGGGCATTTGTCCATGACTCCGCCGTAGACGAGTGCGCCGAACACGAGTGCTCGTTCGGTGAGGTTGCCGACAGAGTTGCCGAGTTTGTAGCGGTCTATTCGTTGGTCGACGATCGTGCCTCCGCCCTGGTGGAAGAGAATGATCGCCCCAAGTTCCTCGGCAGCTTTGAAGAAGGGCAGGAACTTGAGATCGTCGTAGGTCTCGCCGGCGGCGGAATCGTTGATGATGACACCACTCAGACCGAGTTCGGTGATGCCGCGGTCCATCTCGGCTATCGCCGACGGCACGTCTTGCATCGGAACGGTTCCGATGCCGGCAAACCGGTCGGGTCGTTCGACGATCATCTCGGCGATCTCGTCGTTACATTCACGAGCGATCACTTTTGTCGTCTCGAGGTCGTTGAAATACTGGTAGAAGCCCACGTTTGGGGAGAGGAGTTGCATGTCGACGCCGTCTGCATCCATACCAGCAAGACGCTTCTCGACGGGGTCGGCGAACGTGCCGATATCGATCTGGCCGATGGTTCTGTCGAGCCCATACCACGAGCCCGTCTCGGCTATCGCCTTCTTGTAGCGCTCAGGAGTGACGTGAGCGTGCATGTCGATAATGGGCATGGGAATCCTCCGGATTGTGTTTAGGTCAGCGCCGCGTGTTCGTCGACGTAGGCATCGAGCTCGGGCATTTTTCTTGCGATGATAAATGCGCCCACGACGCACGCGAGCCCGCCAGATACGACCGAGAACGGCACGCTGGTCGCTGAAGCAACCGCACCCGCTTCGAAGTCGCCGAGTCGTGGTCCGCCGCTCGAGATTCCGACATGAAACGAACTCAAACGACCGCGCAGATTGTCGGGAACCGCGAGTTGCAGAATCGTGTTGCGGAAAACGGCCGACACAACGTCAGCAGCGCCAGCAATTGCGAGGAGTATCACCGCTAGCCAGGTTGTTCGGCTGAAGCCGAATCCGGCGATGGCGAACCCCCAGATGACTACGGAGATGATCACCGCTCGACCCTGACGCTCGATCGTGCCAACCCAGCCTGACGTAAGGGCGCCGACCATTGCCCCAGCACCTGGTGCCGCATAGAGAAGGCCAACCGTTCGGGCGTCGCCACCGAGAATCTCTTCACCGAAGGCCGGGAACAGGGCGAGCGGCATCCCGAAAACCATGGCGTTGAAGTCGATTGCGAAGTTGGCCCGTAGGAGACGACGTTCCTTGAGAAACTCCCACCCTTCCATCATCGAGCGCAGCCCGAATTTTGCTACCTGACCCTCAGCAGGGCGTCGGATCAATCGCATGGTGAACGCAGCGCCGATGGCGAAACACACCGCCTCGATGAAGAACGTTGCCGTCACACCCGATGCAACGATGATCACACCGCCGATTGCGGGCCCCACCATTCGGCTCACGTTCTCGAGCGACTGGGTCAGAGCCGTTGCGGCCGGGAGCTGCCGGCGGGTGACGATCGCGGAAACAAGCGTTGCTCTGGTCGGGTGATCGATGGTGGAGATCGCTGCATTGAGCGCACTCAGGACGAAGATCATCCACACGAGCGGCGAGTCGAGCATCGCGTTGGCTGCCAGGCCAACCGCAGTCGCTCCAGTGGCGAGCTGTGCCGCCATGAGGAGCGTGCGGCGATCCATCGCGTCCACCAACGACCCGCCAACGGCCGAGACGGCCAAGACCGGGAAGAGCTGGATGAGACCAAGCAACCCGACAAGGAGCGTGCTGCCCGTTATGTCGTAGACCTGATACGGAACGGCGACAACGGTGAGTTGTCGACCAAAACCCGCAAAGCCCAAGCCGGAGAATAGCCACCGAAATTCGATGGACTCCTTGAGTGGCGTCGAATCCACTATGAGTTTTGAACGGATCGCCACGGTGAGGGCAGGGGCCTATCTTCTGGGAGAATGCATCATATATTATCGTGCTGGAGAAATTGATCGAGAGGGAGGCCGACGTGGCCAGGGATCGTAAGAATATCGGACTTGGGGTTATCGGAATAGGAAAGATCGGGGTGCAGCGAGCCCGTCTCGCTGCCCAGCACCCCGCGGTCGACTATCTCGCGATCATGGATCAAGATCCGGCTCGTGCCGCTGAGGTGGGTAGTGATCTCGAGGTCGATCACATTGCCGACAGCATCGACGAGCTGGTCTCCGACGACCGAGTCGACGCGGTGATCGTGTCGACGTCAGAACCGTTTCATCTGGACCCCGCACTCGCTGCCCTAGAGGCCGAGAAGCCGCTTCTTATCGAGAAACCCATCGCACTTGACTTGGTTGATGCGGACAAGATCATCTCTGCCGCCGAAGCTGCGGGTGTCGATGCCAGGGTTGGATACTCGATGCGCTACTTGCAGAAGTACAGCGTTGGATGGGACAACATCCGCCAGGGCAAGCTCGGCGAGATCGTGGGAATAACAGGCCGGGTGTACAACTCGCGCAAGACGGGGCTCACGATTCTTCGACGCTCAGCCGACGCCACCCCAGTGATCGACATCGTCACGTACCTTGTCGACGTGGCGTGCTGGTACATGGCGCCACACGTACCGATCGAAGTTGTGTCTCGCGGGCATGGGACCGTGTTTCGAGAGCACGGTTTCGACGTCGACGACATTGCGTTCTCGATGATTCGATTCAGCAATGGCACCGTGGTCGATGCCGGGGTCTGTTACATGCTCCCGGAGAACTTCCCGACTTCCGGCCAGAGCATCCGGTTCGAAGTCTTCGGCACCGATGGGGCGCTCATGATCGACGATGATCATCGTGATCAGATGCTCTACACCGAGCACGGCTACAGCAACGCGTACACGAAGCAGGAACTGAACTTCGCGTTTCTCGGTAGCCGCACGACTGGCGAGTGGGTCGGCGACACGATGTTTGGTCGGCTGGCGAACGAGACCCGTGCGTGGATCGACAATCTCGTGACCGGCACGGAGAGCTACCTGACCACTGTTCAAGATGCTCGCACGGTTTTGGCCGTGACTCTCGCCATCGAGGAGTCGCTCTCGACGGGTCAGTCAGTCGAGGTGTCGAGGCCATGACCAAGATCGCAGTCGTGGCTGCTGGAGCAATCGGCGGGAGTATTGCGGCCGACCTGACACAAGCTGGTATGGACGTCACCGTCATCGACCAATGGCCGGCCCACGTCGAGGCGATGCGGGAGCAGGGACTTCACGTTACGATGCCCGATCTCGAGTTCACGGTCGATGTCGACGCCCACCACGTCTGCGACCTCTCCACGCTGAAGCCGACGTTTGATGTGGTCTTGCTTTGTGCCAAATCGCAAGACACCAAGTGGATGGCCCAGCTCATCGAACCGTTCATTGCTGATGACGGTGTGTTGGTCGGCGTTCAGAACTCGATGAACGACGATGCTCACGCTGCCATCGTCGGACGTGGTCGAACGATCGGTTGTGCGATCGAGCTCAGCGCGGATCTCTTCGATCCTGGTGTGATCGCGCGCAACACGTCGCGGGCGGGAACATGGATGGCAGTGGGGGAGCTCGATGGTTCGATCACACCTCGACTCGAGACGGTTGCCGACATCCTTCGTTCGGTGTCGGTCGTCGAGGCAAGCACGAACATTTCCAGCAAGAAGTGGACCAAGCTGGTGGCGAACTCGATGACGATGGGTCCCTTCGGTCTCTTCGGACTACGTAACTGGGAGGCCATGCGGCTGCCCGGCATGCACGAGATATCCGTCGCCCTCGGCCGCGAGTCCGTGGCGGTTGGCGAGGCGCTGGGTTATCAACTCGAGCCGATCTTTGGTCTGACGGAAGATGATTTCGTTGGAGGAACCGACGAGCTTCTCATCAAAGCCATGGAGACGCTCATGCACCACGTGGGCAAGGACTCTCAGACCGCCGTCGTGGTCGACCACAAGAAGGGTCGACGCAGCGAGTTCGAGTACATAAGTGGACATGTGGTGAAGATGGGGAAAGAAACCGGTGTGCCCACGCCGTACAACAGCGCAGTGACCGATCTGGCCTGGCAGATCGATCGAGGCGAGATCGCTATGGGACCGGAGAACTTCGATCGGCTCAAAGGAGCCGTTTCACAAACAAGGGACGTCAAGTCATGAGAACAGCAAAGCTCGGATCGCTCGACGTCTCGGTGATCGGCTTGGGTTGCAACAACTTCGGCCGAGCGCTCGACCAGGACGGCACGAACGAGGTCGTCGCAACGTGCCTCGACGTTGGCATCAACTTCTTCGATACCGCCAGCAACTACGGCGAGGCGAAATCGGAAGGCTTCTTGGCCAACGCCCTCGGTTCACATCGCGACGAGGTGGTGATCGGTACGAAGTTCGGTCTTGCGATTCCTGGCTTCGACCAGTCCGGTGGCGCTCGCCCGGAATACGTCCGTGCAGCAATCGAGCGGAGTCTCACCCAGCTGCAAACCGATCGAATCGATCTGTTCCAGCTTCACTTTCCGGATCCGGATACACCGATCGAGGAGACACTCGGAGCGATGTCCGAGCTCGTCGACGAAGGCAAGGTCCTCGAGATCGGTTGCTCGAACCTGAGTGCCGCTCAGATGACCGAGGCCGCCGAGGCGAGTCGGACGACCGGTAGCGCAATCTTCGTGAGCAACCAGATCGAGTACAGCATGGTGAATCGTGAGGTCGAGGCGAATGGCCTTGTCGACGCTGCCGTAGCGGAAGGGTTTGCGCTGCTTCCGTTCTACCCGTTGGCGAGCGGACTGCTCACGGGCAAGAAACGGCCCGGTCAGCCGGTGGAGGGTCGTCTCAACATGGATCGTTACCAGCGCTTCTTGACGGACGAGAATTACGCGGTCGCTGACCGACTTCGGGTCTTTGCGGACAAGGTCGGCCAGGACATGCCGGTCATCGCGCTCGCATGGCTCTTGGCTCAACCCACGGTCCCATCGGTAACGCCGGGAGCGACGAAGCCTAAGCAGGTCATCAGCAATGCAAAGGCAGCTGAGTGGATTCCCAGCGAGGCTGAGCTCGCTGAACTCACGAAGATTCTTTGATTCATCCCTTATCCTGCCCAGCTTGAGGGTCGCGCGCTGGTCAGCCGGGCTGCTTAGGGAAAGTCCGTGGAACTAGGGTGCTGGTCGACCTCGGAATGGAGACCAAGTGATAATCAATTGGAACCAATTCGAAACATGGCTCGAACTAACAACTCAATACCAAAGAAGCCACAGAACAGCCCCAAAAAGCCAATCAGGACCGCAATTAGGCGGAACCGAAGCCACTTCCACTCTCCCAAGCTGAGTTAGAACCACACCAGAGCCGTAATCGACCAAGTAAAAGAGCGAGAACCCAGACGATGATGCCTCCAAGCCGTTACAGGAGAAGAGAGCATCTTCGGCTAGCCGCCCGCGTTAGAGAGGAAGTAGAGGGAAAACTCGCTGAGACTGTGAGTGGGATCAGCGCACCCGTCGGGCGAGCATAAAACTGGGTAGCCCGTCTGGACAGCGACCACCGCTGCAGTCTCGTCTAGCGGTGCGATCGCAAAATAGTTGCCGTGTGTAAACGGTGCTGCCTCCACCTGGCTGCAAGCCCATTGGTCACAGCGAAACATGCTCAGCTCCCGGGGGGTGTCCCACGGGCTCGGCGGTGGGTACTCGGAGGCATAGCCGGCTAGGACGTATAAAGAATCCCCCACCCAAGCCCCTTTAGCCATCGCCAGGTGATCGACTCCATCCATGGTGTGAAGGGTGGTAACCGACATTGAAGTGCATGCATTATCGATACAGCCTATGTGTCTGATCTCTAGGCCGGGGAACTTGGGGTAGACGTAAAAGGGGAGGCCATGCTGGTAGCTAGCCTCAGTTGTCAGCCAAGCCTCGCTCTCCTCGAGAACCGTGACCTGATCGCATTTTGGATCACTACACACGTAGACGTTCCAAACAAACTGCTCACCACTATCTTCAAGAACCGGATAGAACAACACTGGGGAACCATCGGGTAGGAGGTGGAGCGAAGTTCCCCCTCCTGTAAGTCCTCCATCGATGTGCGCGATGAAGACTGGTTCATGGGAAGAGCAGGCAGAGCCGCTACAGAAACCTATGTATATCTCGTACTTCATTTCTGTCTCGTTGAAGACGCCGTAGGCCAACAGAGGGGGGCCCTCATCTTGCGCTGCCAAGCCGAGCATATTGCCAGGGAACTCATCCGCTGGCGGAAGGCAACCAGACACCGCGCAGGTCTGAAGGGCCACCGAACTTTGCCCCCCTCTGGTTGTCGCAACAAGGACCCCCACATCAGTACCGATCGCAGTCACCCCATAGTTCCGTCCTAGCGGGGTGACGGGGATCGGGATGACCGAGGTACAGAACTCATCAGCACATCGATTCAGCATGATCTCGATGGAGTCATATGCCATCTCCCTTCTGTACACGACCGATACCACCCCCTCACCATCCACTATCAACGTCGGGTCCATTCCGGTCAGCGCTACCGAATCAACGAGTACGCTCGTCGGCCGATCCGCTGGGACTGGCGGGATCGCTGAGGTTGAGGAGGTAGACGGGTTTGTAGGTATGGGTGGCTTGGGAGTCGTAACCGTCAGTCCCGGAGTTGCCGGGACGGAAGGAAGCGTCGTGCTAGTCACGCCACCCACGCACGCAGCAAGGCCGATCGTTAGCATCACAAGAACTCGCCTCACTCGTGACCTCCCAAACAAACGAACAAACGTTCGTTGGTTAGCTAGTTAATTCCACGTTAGGAAACACATAATGCATGTGCAAGGGATTCCTTCGTCAGCCAACACCGTGTCCCCTCGGCTCGGCAAGAGTGGGGCTGGAGCCGAGCGTGCTGGCGGGAACCGACCGCTGATCATGGATCTAGATCAAGTACCCAGCCAGCTGTTGGAGGACGGTCAGCTCGAAGGCCTTTCCACTTCGATCTCAACAGGTCTAGGCCGAGATTTGAAGAAACCCTCCACAAAGCGGAGGGTTTCTTTCTTGTAGCCTTCATGTCATTCGAACCAACGGGACCGATCGATCGGGTAGCCAACGGCCAAGTCGTACGACGACAGGTGCTCGGTGACGAGTTTGCCGACTCGATCAGTGAACCGAAGACCGAAGCGCAGGCGGCCCTTCAAGAAATGGTGGCCGGCTTGCGTGGGGAACCGTCTGGACCCGAGATCAGCTCTCATTGCGAGACCGCAGCCTTCTGAACCTTGCGATGCTCACGGCACTCAATCGTCCGCACGAGCTTGCGGTACACATCAAAGGAGCGTTGCACAACGGTCTCGAACCTCACGAGATCGAAGAAGCACTGATGCACACGGGCCCCTATTGTGGTGTGCCTGCAGCGATCGACGCGATGCGGACCGCTCGTCCGATCTTGGAGGAGTGGACGGCTCAGGGAGAAACGACATGAGCAAGACCTGGAATGTGTACTTGTCCGGCGAGATCCATAGTGACTGGCGTGATCGGATCCTGGAGATCACCTCGAATGCCGGCCTCGACGTCGTGTACTCGGGTCCGGTGACCGACCACGCGTCGTCCGACGCCTGCGGCGTAGCGATCCTCGGCAAGGAAGAGGACGAGTTCTGGCATGACCATAAGGGCGCCAAGCTCAACGCGATCCGAACGCGAACCCTCATCCAGGACGCCGACGTCGTCGTGGTGCGCTTCGGTGAGAAGTATCGGCAATGGAATGCTGCGTTTGACGCAGGGTTTGCGGCCGCTCTCGCAAAGCCGCTGATCGTGCTCCACCCCGACGAACATCGACATGCCCTCAAGGAGGTCGACGCGGCCGCACTCGCGGTCGCCGAAACTCCCGAACAGGTCGCGGAGATTCTCCACTATGTCATCACCGGCCAGCTCTAGCGCTGGCCAGAACATGAGAGAAATCGCCGTTCCCGCTGTTGGAGAGCCCGCCCCTGACTTCGCGTTGCGGCGCTGGTTCGACGACGTCGTCACCCTGTCAGATCTACGGCGCAGTGGTCCTGTGGTCGTTGCGTTCTACGTCTTTGACTTTGGCGAAATTTGACGCGCTGAACTGTCTCAGTTGGGACAACGTCTTCCGGAGATTCGACGGCTCGGCGCCGAAGTCGTCGCTGTCGCGGTGAGCCCGATTTTCGCGCAACAGGCATTTGCTGCGTCTCTCGAGGCCGACTTTCCTCTTCTCTCGGACTGGGGAGGGGACGTCACGCGGTCGTTCGGCGTCGAGTACGACACATGGAAGGGACACCGCGGGCTGGCCAAGCGGTCGGTTTTCGTCATCGACGAAGGTGGCATTGTGCGATACCGATGGGTGACCGATGATGCGAACGTTCAGCCAGATTTCGATCAGGTGACCGCTGAGATCGCCGCGATCGGCATGCCCTAGGTCGCGCTCATTCCGCCGTCCGCGTAGAGGACGTGGCCAGTAATCGCGCTCGCCATGGATGAGGCGAGGAAGAGAACCGGTCCAACGGTCACATCACTGGGTGTCAGTACACCCTGAGGGATTCTCTGGGAGAAGGACTCGACGAGGGCCGGGTCGCTGAAGGCAGGTGCCATCAACGCGGTGTCAGTCGGCCCTGGCGCCACGGCGTTCACCGTCACTCCGCTGCGCCCCCACTCGACCGCGAGCGACTTGGTCATCGAGATGACCGCAGCTTTGGACGCGTTGTATGCGAGCTGAAGGGACGAACCGCGGTTTCCGGCATTCGATGTGTAGTTGATGATTCGGCCATGCCCGCGTTCGATCATGCGACGGCCCACCGCCTGGCTCAGCAGCCAGGTTCCTTTCACGTTGATGTCCATCGTCCGGTCGAAGTCAGCTTCGGTGAGATCGACTGCCGCGACGCGCAGATAGATCGCAGCAGCGTTGACCAGCACGTCGATGTGTCCGTGTTGTTCCCAGAGCTGTTCCGCCAGCGCCTCGGCCGCAGTTGCATCACACACGTCGAGAACCGCAGACGAAGCGCGTGGCCCCGCCTTGGCCGTGACCTTCGAGGCCGCCTCAGCGTCGAGGTCGGCCACGACGACGTGCGCCCCGGCGCGTGCGAAGGCAAGCGTGATCTGGCGGCCGATGCCGCCGGCGCCGCCACTGATCACTACTACCTGGTCGGAGAAGTCGAACCACGAATCCGTATTCATGAAAATTGGCCTCTCGATCGCTTCGTTAATCGACAGTACGTCAACACAAGGCCACCATGCGTCCGAACGTTAGAAAGGTGCTTCTTCGCCGGCGATCGTGATGCGGTGCATGCGTCGACGATGGCCTTGGTAGTCGTCGATCGCATAGTGCTGGACGCAGCGGTTGTCCCAAATGCCGACCGTGCCCTCTTGCCAGCGGAACCGACAGGTGAACTCCGGACGCGTCCCGTGCTGATACAAGAAGTTGAGGAGGGGAGTGCTCTCCTCCTGGGTCAGGCCCTCGATCCCGATCGAATGAGCACCGACGTTCAGCGCCTTGCGTTCACTGTCGGGGTGAGTACGAATGAGTGGGTGGTGCGCTCGCGTCTGTACCTCGCCAGGGTCTTGCTGTTTCATGCCGCGCAATTCGTTGAACCTAGGCACGCGCTGGTCGCCGATGTTGAGCACCCGAAGGTCCGACAGGATCTGTTTCATCCTGTCGGAAAGTGCCTCATATGCGCGGTACATGCTTGCGTAGGCGGTGTCGCCGCCGGTGGGTGGCAATTCGAGCGCGTACCACGTCGTTGCCTTTGGCGGGATGGCGATGAAGCTCGAATCGGTGTGCCACTGGCTCCCAAAGGCGTAGGTGTCTTCGGGCTCCTTCAGGACCTGGAGGATCTCTGGATGGCCAGGAAGGCCTTCCATGTAGGGATACAACATGATCTCGCCCCACCGTTTGGCGAACGCGATGTATGCCGCTTCGTCGAGTTCTTGATCACGAAAGAAGATCACCTGGTGCACAACGAATGCGCGATGGATCTCGTCGAACTGCTCGTCGGTGAGAGCACCAAGGTCAACACCTGACACCTCAGCACCGAGAGACCCGGCAACGGGCAGAACCGTCAGAAACTCGTACACATCCGTCTTCGGCATGGGCGCTATCCGATCACCTCATCGTTCCGGGCGGCACCGCCGTAGACCTCCGGGTTGAGGATGTCGAAGGGCTTCTTGCCGTTCAGGAAACGTTCGATGTTGTTCACGGTGCGCATCGCCATCTCGTCGCGCGTCTCGCGTGCCGCCGAGCCCATGTGTGGCGTCAGCACGACGTTGGGCAGGTCGTAGAAACCAGCCAGCGGTCCGGGGTTCGGCTCGGGCACCTCGGTCGCGTACACGTCGAGGCCTGCACCGAAGATCCGACCTTCTTGGAGGGCCTTCAGTAGAGCGGCCTCGTCGATGATTGGACCGCGGGAGGTATTGATCACTATCGCGGTCGGTTTCATGAGCGAGATGAGCTCCTCGCCAATCAGACCCTTCGTCTCCGCGGTGAGGGCGGGGCAGAGCATCACGAAGTCGGCCTCCATGCAGAGGTCTTCGAGCGAACGGTACTCGGCGTTGCCGAGCACGAATTCCTGCGATGGGCTGAGCCTCTCGCGCTTGGTATAAATGATGTCCATCTCGCACGCAGCGGCGCGTTTGGCCACATGTGATCCAATCGTTCCCATACCCACGATCCCGAGGGTCTTGCCATAGAGCCGGGAGCCCAAAAAGGCTGTGGCTTGGTTCTGCGTCCACTTGCCATCACGCAGAAACTGTCCTGCTTCTTGAAGGCGCCAGGCAGTGGTCATGAGCATGGCGAAGGTGAATTCGGCAGCGGTTTTGCTCACGAAGTTTGGAAGACCCGATACAGGCACGCCGCGGGCCGTGCAGGCAGCCTGATCGACGAACGTGGCCTTCATGTGCATGGCCGCAACAAACTTCAGGTCCTTCGCAGCGGCAATGACGTCGGCGTCGAACTCCACCTCGCCAAGCGCATACATGATGTCGACGTCGGGCACCGCCGCGATGATCTCTTCCTTGGGCATCGGGCCATCGGTCCCGGGCCAAATGGTCACATCACCGAGCGTGTGGAGCTTCTCGGTCGCGATGTCGGAAATTGCTTGGGGAACAAAGATCTTTGCAGTCATATATTTTATACCATCTTGTTGAACGTGATCGAGACTGTAGTCACACAGAGGGCTGGGAGGCGAGGAGGATGGTGATCCAAGTATGAGTCGACTGCGCCGTCTCGGTCGTCTGGCCGTGGTCGACGTCTCTCCCTTGCAGCAAGTTCGCGGCTACCGCTGGTTGTTCGCGGGGATGTTGCTCGCCCAATCGGGTCGACAGCTGACCGTAGTTGCAGTACCGATTCAGATATTTCTCATCACCGGCTCAACGCTCGCGGTCGGTCTGCTCGGACTGGCCCAACTGATACCGCTGTTGCTGGTTTCACTGGTCGGTGGGGCGCTGGCTGATGCCGTCGATCGTCGAGCTTTGCTGATCGCTTCCGAGATTGTGCACGTGATGACGGGACTCGGGCTGTTGTGGAACTCGATGCTCGACGAGCCTGTGCTGTGGCCGCTCTATACCCTCAGCGGGGTCAGCGCCGGCATGATGGCCATTCACAACCCAGCAAAACAAGCAATCGTGCCGGGGCTCGTTGGTCGTGCGCTCTTTCCTGCGGCCCTCGCCTTGAATCAGACACAGACCAACCTGGCCAAGACCGCCGTGCCTGCTGTCGGCGGACTTCTGATCGCCTTCGCCGGACTGCCCACCGCGTACTCGATTCAGACGGTCGCCTACGTCCTGAGCGCTGCGTGCTTCCTACGGATCCCTCGTTTCAAGATTGCGGGAGGTGGTCGGACCTTCTCCGTCGCGTCGATCCGAGAAGGGTTCGCGTTCCTGAAGTCGAAGCGCTTGATCCAGGCGGCGATGCTGATGGACCTTGGCGCAATGGTGTTCGGGATGCCCTCGGCGCTGTTTCCCGCATTCGGTACCGACGTCCTCGGCGGCGACGAATTCACCGTCGGGTTGCTCTTCGCTGCCCCGGGTGCAGGGGCCATGGCCGCCGCGTTCACATCGGGCTGGGTCCCGAGAGTCCGTCGACAGGGGAGAGCCGTGGCGATCGCGGTCGGATGTTGGGGACTCGGCATTGCCGTGTTCGGGCTCAGTCGGTCGCTGCCGCTCGCACTCGCGATGCTGGCGTTTGCGGGCGCCGCAGATGTTGTCTCGGCAATCTTTCGACAATCGATCATTCAGCTGTCGGTCCCCGACGCACTTCGGGGCCGGCTCGCCTCGATCCATACGATCGCTTCGGGTGGCGGGCCTAGGCTTGGTGATCTCGAAGCTGGCGTTGTCGCCGAAGTGACGTCGGTCCGCTTCTCCGTCGTCTCTGGCGGTGTCGCTTGTGCCGTCGCCGCACTAGCGATTTCGCGATGGTCGCCCAGGTTCTACAGCTATGAGTACCGCCCCGACAGTGATGTTGACGATGCAGCAGAGGTCGTCGTATGAGCGGACCAGGCAGAGGTGTGTTCTGGGAGGTCGGTGAGCAACACGACGAGCCCCGACAGTTGACGCGGTTGACGCTGTATCTACTGCTGGGGATGGCTGTCCTCATCCTTGGCTCGAACTGGCCAGTGATGGTCACCGCCCTGGAAACGGTGACACCGATTTGGCATGCCGCGATTCGAATCGCTGGTGCTGCGGTCGCCGTGTTCGTGGTCGGGTTGCTCACTGGCAATCTCGTGGTTCCACCGAAGCGTGATGTGCCTTTGATTCTGTCGACGGCAATAGTTCGGCTCGCCGGCGTCATGGTGCTCGTCTTCATCGCGCTGACGCTCGTTCCCGCCGGGCGCGCGTCGGTGCTCGTGTGGACGAGTGCCTTGTGGACGGTTCCGATCGCGGCGGTGTTTCTCGGCGCGAAGATGACGACACAGAGGTGGGTCGGGTTGCTCATCGGGCTCATCGGTGTTGTTGTTATCTCCGAGCTCTGGAACAACAACTGGAACGACCGCGATGTGGTTGTCGGAACGGCGCTGCTTATCGCAGCAGCGCTGTGCAACGCTTCGACATCCGTGCATATCCGACACCATCAATGGAGTATCGACCCGCTCCAAGCACTGCTGTGGCAACTTCTCGTCGCGCTTGTCCCCGTTGGCGCCCTGGCGTTCATCGTCGACGGGCCGCCCGACTTCGACTGGACATGGCAGTTGACCGCGAACTTTGCCTATCAGTCCATCATCGCGAGCGGCCTTGCCTTTTGGGCGCAGATGATCGTGCTGCGGAGGCTGTCGCCAGTGTCGGTGAACCTCACGATGATGGGCGTGCCGGTCGTTGGCGTTATTTCGTCAGCGGTCGTACTCGACGAGGGAATCAGCGCGCCCCTGGGTATCGGCATGGCTCTCGTGCTCACCGGTGTCGCTGTCAACCTCCTGTGGGACCCGCCACCTCGCGGAGCGAACGCACCAAATAGAACAGCTCGACCAAAACAAATTGCAACGATTGAACAAGGACGACGCAGTTCGTCCTGAGAAGGAGAAACCACAATGAAGATCACGAAGGTGGAAGCCCTCCACGTAACGGTCCCGATGACATCACCGTTTCGAAAGGCGGGTCGGATCCAACACGACGCGGACAACGCACTTGTTCGGATCGAGACCGACAGCGGATTGGTCGGTTGGGGAGAGGCCGCGGCTGCACCGCTCCTGACCGGCGACACCGGCGCTCGAATTGCATCATCGATTGCCTTCCTTGCTGAGCTCCTGATCGGTCAAGACCCACGCGCTATAGCGTCGTTACACGCTCAGTTGTCGAGAGCGATGTTGCACAACGACAGCGCTGTCTGTGCGATCGACATGGCGCTGTACGACATCGCTGGCAAAGATCTGGGTGTGCCTGCGTTCGAACTCATCGGAGGTCGGAGCCGTACGGCGCTGCCCTCATCCGTCGGACTGAACGCCGACCCCTCGGATGCACAAGTTGCCGCCGAGTGGAAGAACCGCGGAGCGCTCGCCTTCAAAGCGAAGGTCTCACTCGCCGAACCGGCATACGAGCAAGCTGCACTACGCGAGATTCGCGGTGCCCTCGGCTCCGATGCCGAGCTCGCGATCGACGCAAACGGGGCATGGTCGCCTGCTCAGGCGATCACGTTTCTAGAAGGTGTCGCTGATCTCGACCTTGCATTTGTCGAGCAGCCAATTGCCGCCGGGAGTCTGAGCCGGCTTCGGTCCGTGGCCGAACGCAGCCCCGTACCCGTGTACTCCGACGAGAGCTTCGTGAAACCAATCGACCTCATCGAGCTCGCCAGTGTTGGCGTGGCCGGCGTGAGCATGAAGACGATCAAGATGGGCGGAATCACCGGCTTCATGTCTGCTGCCTACCTTGCTCGGTTGCTGAACCTCGGCGTGAATGTCGCCGGGAAGTCGGCGACGTCGAGCATTGGCGCGTCGACGATGCTGCAAATTGGCACGGCGCTGCCTGAGATGAGCGGTGGTATTGGCTTGAGCAATCACAAACTCGTCGAGGACTTGGTGACGAACCCCGTTGGCCTGGTCGACGGTGTCCTGTCGGCACCCACGGGCCCTGGTCTCGGTGTCGATGTTGACGAAGCGGTCATCAACAAGTTCGTACAGACCCGTCAAAGCGTCGCCAGCTGATGGCCAGAGAGCGCAAGAACATTGGAATCGGCGTCATCGGCACGGGCAAAATCGGAATGCAACGCGCTCGCCTAGCAGCGCAACATCCGTCGGTTGACTACCTCGCCGTGATGGACATCGATCACGATCGAGCCGAAGCTGTTGGGCGGAGCCTCGATGCTGACCTCATTGCGACGAGCGTCGATGAACTGGTGAACGACGAACGTGTTGATGCGGTAGTGATCTCTACCGCAGAGCCATTTCACCTCGAGCCATCGCTCGCCGCGCTCGCAGTCGGAAAGCCGATTCTGATCGAGAAGCCAATCGCGATAACCCTCGCAGATGCCGACAAGATCGTTGCTGCCGTCGACGCTTCCGCGGTCGATGCTCGGGTTGGGTATTCGATGCGTTACCTGCAGAAGTACTCAGTTGCATGGGACAACGTGTCGCAAGGCAAGCTCGGCGACGTGGTCGGTATCACGGGAAGGGTGTACAGCACGCGGGCGCAAGGCCTCGCAATTCTTCGTCGCTCCGCGGCTGCGACCCCAGTCATCGACATCGTGACGTATCTGGTCGATGTGGCCTCCTGGTATCTCGCACCACATGTCCCGGTCGAGGTTGTGTCCCGTGGCCACGGAACGGTCTTTCGCGAGAACGGGTTCGACTGCGACGACATCGCGTTCTCGATGATCCGGTACAGCGACGGCACGATCGCCGATCTTGGTGTCTGCTACATGTTGCCGATGGGTTTCCCGACCGCTGGTCAGAGCATTCGATTCGAAGTGTTCGGCACGGACGGGGCGCTGATGATCGACGACGACCATCGCGATCAGATGATGTACTCCGAGCACGGCTATCAGAACTCCTATGCCACCGATCAAGAGATGAACTTTGCCTTCCTAGGAAGCCGGACGACCGGTGAGTGGGTTGGCGACACGATGTTCGGGCGGCTGGCAAACGAAACTCGAGCCTGGCTCGACAACCTCATCACGGGCACGGATTGTCATCTGACAACGGTGGAAGAAGCGCGACGAACTCTTGCGGTCACGGTCGCAATCGAAGAATCCCTCGGTACAGGATCGAACGTTGAGATACAGCAGCGCGACTGATCGTCGCCGATGCAGCTCGCGCTCCGGTCGTCATCAGCGAGGGGGGCGTTGACATGAGTGGTCTGACATCATATATGATGTCCGAAACTCTGATGGCGTAATAGCTCTCGGTGATGGGTCGGCAGCTAGTCGGCCCTGACGATTGGTAGGGGAAGTTTTCATGAGGCGACAAGATTCGAAAAGTCTGAGGATGCTGGTGGCGCTCTTTGCGCTGTTAGCCCTGGTGGCTGCAGCGTGCGGGAGCGATTCCGACACCGACACGGCTACGCCAGCAGACGACGCGCCAGCAGACGACGCGATGGCTGAAGGCGATGCGTTCTGTGGCGACGGCGACGTCGACCTCCTCATCTGGGGTTCACGCGACTACTACCTGGCCGCCGACCAGTGGCAAGGCCTGTTGGATGATTGCCCAAACATCACCATCACGACCCAGGTCGAGTCGAACGACGACATCTTGCAGCAGCTCGAGCGCATGCAGGACGCTGGTCAGCGTCTCCCCGATGTCATTCAGGACGACACTTTCTTGATCGAGGCCTATCAGAACGCTGGGCTCCTCGCTGAGCACACCGAGCAGCGTGGGATCTGGGAAGCAGAGGATCCAGACTTCTACAACTTGATCCTCCCGATCGCATGGGAGGAGAACGACTTCAACGATGGTAACTATGGTCTCGCCATAACGGCCAACTTCGACATCATCTACTACAACATCGCAGTATGTGAAGAAGCTGGCGTCGACTGTGCAGACATCACCACTCTCGATGGGTTCCTCGATGCTCTTCGCGCTGTCAAGGCAAGCGGATCCGATGCGATTCCACTAACGGTGCAGGCGATGCCTGGAACAGGTATCACGACGCTGAAGACGTTCCTCGCCGCTGCAGGAGCACCATTTGACGGAGCGGTTCCCGACCTGCAGTCAGAGGGTGGCCTCTACACGTTGGGATGGTTCGTCGATGCAGCCGGAGAGGGACTCCTGCCCGAACAAGCCGTGGCATGGGGCGAAGACGAGGCACGTGGCGCATTTGCTGGCCAGCGTGCAGCGTTCATCCTCGACGGCTTCACGGTCGCCGGTGAGTTCAACGAGATCGACGGCTTCAACCTCGGAACCGGCTGGGGCGTTGTCCCATCGCCAACCCGTGGTGATGGCAACCAGGTCTCGGCTGCCCGCACCTGGTCGGTGACGGCCGCAAGTGAGCACCCGTATGAGGCGATGCTTGCTATCCGTCATCTGTCCCAAGCTGGCATTCTCGTTGACAACGCTGCCGGTGGATCGGTGCCCGCACGCAACACCGACATGCTCGCGGACCCACGTCTTGATGACATCTGGCCATTCTTCGACGACAATCTTCGGGCCGCCTACCTTGGCAGCGATGCCACGCCTTCCGGTTTGAATGGCGGCGACGTCGAGCTCACGCTCGAGGACATGTGGCAGGAGATCGTCTCGGGATCTGCGACCGACCCGCAGGCTTTGGCTGACAAGTACCAGCCAATTCTGGACGGCCTGTAAGACACAACATCCTCGGTCTCGAGCGTGATCTGAGACCGAGTTGACCTGAGAGTGAAACGTGCCGGACTGCACCGAGTGTGGTCCGGCACGTAGCTCTCGACTGTGGCCACGTGAGGGGACAACGCCGGAGTGACTGAGTGACAGCTGTAGCAAGATCACCAAAGAAGTCGAAGAAGGAAAAGAAGATGGCCAATTCGGCCACCGAGGCTCGGAGTCAGCCGGGACTGATCGGGCAAAACAAGGCGATCCCGTATCTCTTCTCGTTCCCTGCAGTGCTCACGGTGAGCGCCATCTTGGCGTATCCGGTTCTCGCTGGTATTTACCAAAGCCTCTTTCGGGCTCCGGAACTCGGCCTCGACGAGGATTGGGTCGGCCTCGAAAACTATACGGACCTTTTTAACAGCCGGGCGTTCTGGGACTCGCTGTGGAAGACCGGCATTTTCGTCGCCGGCAACGTCGCCGTGGGCCTCACGCTCGGGCTGTTCTTTTCCTTTGCGCTGTATCGAGCCGTTGGGCGATTCCGATGGATGCGTGCCGCAACACTTGCGCCGTACCTGATTTCGAATGTGGCCGCAGCGGTCATGTTCCGCTTGATCTTCAACGGCGACCTCGGTGTCATCAACAGTTTCCTTGCCTGGTTCGGGATCGACGGGCCGCTGTGGTTATCCGATACCAAAACCGCCATGATCGTGGTGATTCTCACCCAGGTATGGACTGATCTGCCGCTCACGATTCTGCTGCTACTTGGCGGGTTGATGACGATCGACAAGTCGTACTTCGACGCCGCCCTCGTCGACGGTGCGAACCCTTGGGAGCGTGCTCGCCATATCACGATTCCATTACTCGCTCCGCAGCTCGTGATTACCACGGTGTGGCTGAGTTATTCGACCCTGACCGGTCTCGGAGTTGTGCTTGCGCTCACGGGTGGTGGCCCGCTCGGCTCCACGACCACGATGGCGATGGAGATGTACAACATCGCATTCCGTTCCCTCAAGTTCAACGAAGCCCTTGCTCTCGCAACGGTGATTCTTGTGCTCAATGCAAGTCTGACACTCGCCTATGTCCGCGTTGCCAAGCGATTCGAGATTCCGAGCTGATGACCGCTTCAACGATCGACACAAAAGCTCCGGCCCTAGAGAGCGTCGGTTCGACGCCCAAAAGGCCGTTGTCCCGAAGACTTCGCAAGATGTTGTCGGGGATCCCGCTGCTCCTGTTGGCGCTTTGGACGTTCATCCCATTCATCGTGACGTTGTCCGTCTCGTTCAAGTCTCGAGTGGAGACATTCTCTGATCTTGGACTGATCCCCAACGACCCAAGCTTCAATGCGTACAGCGAGGTCATCCGCGACGAGAACTTCACCAACGCATTCCTGAACAGTGTGATCGTCGGAGTCGGAACGACGATCGTGACGATCCTGATCAGCCTTCCAGCTGCCTACGCGTTTGCCCGTTTCAACTTCCGGGGTCGACACTTCCTCCTATTGTTCACGCTGCTCCCGAGACTTGTACCAAGTATCGGTGTGTTGGTGCCGATCTACCGGTTGGCCGTGTCCACCGGAATGCTCGACAAACGAATCACATTGATCTTTGTCTATGCAGGAACGCTGGCGCCGCTTGCCGTGTGGCTCATGGTCGGTTTCTTCCAAGGCATCCCACGAGAGATCGAGGAGGCAGCGGCAGTCGACGGAGCGAACCTCTGGCAACGAAT
>CAXMRH010000075.1:0-2881 GCA_964196045.1 uncultured Chthoniobacterales bacterium
GTCGTCATGCGCCTGACCGAAACACAACTCGATCCCGATCCAGTGGCCCGTGCAGTCGATGGCGAGCGACCCAAGCTGAGCCTTGATCGCCTGGATGACCTCCGAGAATTCTCGACCCAAGCCGAACTTCGGGCAGGCGCATCGATCGAGCGCTCGACAGGCGCCGATAAGTCGGCTGAGCACATCGACGAACTGATCATGCCGATCGTCACCGGCGAGGAAAGCTGGGGGATCATCGTTGCCACACGCCGAGCCGACTCGCCTTCGTTCGATGCACACGATCAGAGCATCCTGCGCCACATCGCCGCCGAGGCGGCCCAGGCCGTCACGAGCACAGCGCACTGGGCTCAGATGGAGCGCATGGCCCTCCGGGATCAGCTCACCGGTCTAGCGAACAGACACGAGCTCTACCGCGTGCTCGATACGATCTTCGACCGACCACCGCTCGAGCGAATCGACTGCGCACTCATCATGTGTGATGTCGACGGGTTGAAGGTCGTCAACGACACCATGGGCCACCAGACAGGTGACCGCCTTCTCATCGACGCTGCAGCCGCACTGCGAGGCTCGGTTCGTGACGCCGAACGGACAACGATCTGTCGTATCGGCGGCGACGAGTTCTGTCTCGTGATCGACGGCGGCGGGCTGCTCACGGCGCACGAAGTATCCGACATGATCGAGCGGCTATTCGCCCGTTCCGCCGGATCGGGCCCACCTCGATCCATCTCCTGCGGCATCGCCTTCGCGTCCGAAGACATCGAAAGCCGGAGTGCCCTGCTCCGGGCTGCTGATGAAAACCAGTATCAGACGAAACGTGCACGAAAGGCCGCCCGGGCTGAGCTCATGGAACAGGTCACCACCCAGGCGACAGCAGCCGTCGAGCGCCGCGCGATCAGAGACTGAGGGCTCGCCCGTTTGTGAGAGCGAGTCGCGTGGCCTCCGGGGTCCGAGGACCCCGGAGTGACGCGGGCCTACTCCGCTCGCGATCTTTGTGGTGCATCGTCGGAAGTTCTTTCGGTGCGAACTAGCCCGATGTGAGTGGGAGGTGGGAAATTATGCGCAGGACTGCGACCCGCGTGGCCCAGGCGTACTGCCAGTGTCACGAGCAACCGAGGACTACGGTGACGACATGAAGATCGCGATCACCGGCTCGTCAGGGCTCATTGGCACCGCTCTCATCGAGTCGCTCGCGAGGACCGGTGCGGAGGTAGTCCGGGTCGTTCGAACGAATCCTGGCCCAAACGATGCCGTCTGGGACATCCATGCAGGCACGATCGAGGCATCGAAGCTCGAGGGTGTCGATGCTGTTGTCCATCTTGCAGGCGAAGGCATCGGGGACAAGAAGTGGTCTCCCGAGCGGAAGCAGAAGGTGCTCGAGAGTCGAACGCTCGGGACGGCCCTCGTCGCAGAGACGATCGCCGGGCTCCAGACTCCCCCCTCCGTATTCATCAGTGGGTCAGCAATCGGCTTCTACGGCGATCGGGGAGACGAATTCCTCACCGAAAATTCTGTACGCGGTAGCGGCTTCCTGAGTGATGTTGTACTCGCGTGGGAGTCCGCCGCCTTGCCAGCGATCGACGCCGGGATCCGTACGGCATTCATTCGAACCGGTGTCGTACTCAGTAGGGAGGGCGGCGCGCTCAAGGAACAACTGCCCTTCTTCAAACTGGGAGTTGGCGGGAAGATCGGCGACGGTCGCCAGTATTGGAGCTGGGTGTCGATCCAGGATCAGGTACGAGCGATCTTGCACATCATCGACTCCGACATCAGCGGCCCGGTGAATGTCACGTCTCCGAACCCCTCGACCAACGCAGACTTCACCTCAGCCCTTGGTCGAGCGTTGGGTAGACCCACATTTCTTCCGACACCGAAATTCGCCGTCGACCTGCGCCTCGGCAAAGAGGCTGCCAAGGAGATGCTCTTCCACAGCTCACGTGTCCTGCCCCAGGTGCTCACCGATTCGGGGTTCAACTTCTTGCACCCCACGATCGATGAAGCTTTCGAGGCGCTGCTTTGAGCACGACCGGGATGATCGACATGGACGCCAGACGTACTACTGCGTCACGCCGGATCACCGCGACGCCGGAAACGATCTTCGGGATTCTGACCGACGTTTCCAAACACCCTTTGATCGACGGATCGGGCACGGTGCAGGCAGGCCCATCTCCTACCGAGACGTTGACAATGGGCTCCCAGTTCGGGATCAGCATGCGCTTCAAATTTCTTCCATACAAGATCGGGAGCACGGTCGTGGAGTTCGAGCAGGATCGGCTCATCGCGTGGCACCATCTCGGACGTCACCGGTGGCGCTACGAACTCGAACCGATCGAGACCGGAACGCTCGTGACCGAGACGTTCGACTGGTCAACCTCGATCGCGCCGAAGGCAATCGAGTTGGCCGGATACCCCAAATCTCACCTCGCGAACATCGAGCGCACGCTCGAACGCCTCGCCGACCTCGTCGAGGAATAGAGCAACCTGGACACCGGTTTACTGATTACACGTCCGAGGAGCGAGGAGCGAGGGACGAGCGACGGAGACCGCCTCCGGCGCAGCAGCCGAGCATCGAGGGCCCCCCAGGCCCGGATTGCGACAGCTGAACAGCAGGGAGCGACGGAGACCGCCTCCGGCGCAGCCGCAGAGCAGACCGAGGCGAAGCCGAATCTGCGATTGCGGGAAGGAACTGGGAAACATGGCTACAGCAACGTTCAACGGCAAGGTCATCGCGCAAAGCGATGACACCACATTCGTCGAGGGAAATCACTACTTCCCCATCGACGCTCTCGACAAAAGCGTCGTCGCCGAGACGGCCCACCGCACGGTCTGCCCGTGGAAAGGCACGGCGTCCTACTTCTCGATCGAGGTCGACGGACAAACCGCG
>CAXMRH010000076.1:0-4332 GCA_964196045.1 uncultured Chthoniobacterales bacterium
CGCGAGCACGACGCTGCTGCAAAGCCAAGGGCCCTGATGCGTAATGATCTCGTAGCCGTCGGCGTGGAGCCTCACCGACTCGACAGTGGTCTCGGTGACCAAAGGTGCGTCGATTCTCGCTGCGTAGGCCTCGATGAACCCGACGACCTCGGTGATGTTCATGAAACCATCCGGATCGTCGCCCTCGTATGACATGCCAGGTAGGCGGCTGAGCCAGTTGGGGGTGAGCAGCCGGAGCGAATCCCAGCGCTCGGTCTTCCACGAGTGCGCGACGGTGCCTCGCTCGAGCACGACATGGTCGATCGAGCGTTCGCTCAGGCATCGGCTCATGGCCAGGCCGGCATGCCCACCACCGATCACGGCGGTGGACACGCGACGCGGTTTCACCTGCACAGGACGGACGATCGAGTCCTCAGTTGACCTCGACCGAGATATTGGTCGGATTCGTGATGACGTCGTAGACGGCTGAGCGTTTCTGCGACTGAGCAACCAACGCTTCAAGTTCTGCCTTGCTCGCGTCTGCATCGATATCGAAGCTGACCGTGATGTCGCTGAAGCCGTTGCGTACTTCGGGGTCTACACCCAGCACACCCTGTACGTTCATCTTCCCTGCGACCGTGGACTTCACGCTCCGCAGTTGGATCTCACGATGTTGAGCGATCGCGGCGACACCGGCGGTGAGGCAACTGGCGAGCCCGACGAGCATGAACTCGGTCGGTGTCGCGCCGTGATCCTCTGACGCGAACGTCTCTGGATGATCGGCGTCGTACTCGAACTCGGTCTTGTGCATCTGTTCGGCACCAAGACCGAAGTAGCCCTCGACCTTCGTGTGACTGTGTGTTCCGTTGACCCACTCGCAGCTCGCACGCCACTCGAACTCGGCCGCTTCCGGTGCCGCGCCGAGCGCCTCACGCGCTTCGAGCAGCGCCGCGACGTTGACGCCGTTGTCTATAGGACTTTCTGTGACTGCCATATTCTTCTCCATCTTCTCGGCCGATACCGGCACCTGAGAACTGGAAGGAATTGTCGACATCGACCGACTTGTTGCGGTCGATCAGGCGACCCCCCGACAAGCCGGGTGACCCAGTCCAAGTGTCAGGTGCTGGTCGACTCCCCCGTATCTGACGTCGGTCACGTTACGCCTGCGCGGTGGTAAAGAGAAGAGATTGTTCGGCTCTGGCCTCGGAGTTACGTTCATGAACACGGCACCTTCGACGGGCTGCACGACATCCGGGCACGTCCATGACTTCGTCTGCACGATCGAGGCGATCGAGCTGTGCGGCCATCGTCCCCGACGCGAAGCGCCGCGACCTCGGAGTGCGGGTCAACCGCACCCCGGTCGCCTACCCCGTCCTTCTGTCACGCCGCCAGGAGTTCCGCCAACAGTTCAGCAGAGCCTGGTCTGTTCTCGTTAGGTGTCGCTGCGGCTCGAAGTGCGCAGCAGGCTGGCAGACCGGAGGGTGTCGGCAACGATCGTCTGGGCGGCGAATCGAGTCACGTCGCGGGCCTGGTCGATGTCGAGCCCGCACGTGTCGAGAAGTGCGGACACGACCTGCGAGCCCATCGTGAGGGCGAGCGCGTAGCGGAGCCGCTCGAGGTCGGCCTGATCGAGGCGGTACTCGGACCACCGGTCGAAGCGCCCTGAGCCTGCGCGTTCTCGATGGCCGAGCACTTCAGGACTCCGAGAGCCTTCTTTTCCCTCTTCAACTTCCGGTCTCGCCCGGGCCAACAGCGCCCGACCTAGCCGGCCAAATCCATCGCTAGTTTCAGATTGGCCGGACCCGGTTTCAACCCTCCGGCGTGGATCCGTCGCGTGACTTCGACGATGGCCGCATTGGCCGGCGCCGCCACGCCGAGTCTGGTGCTCTCCTCGACAATCATCCCGTTGATGAGGTCGACTTCGCTGAGGCGGCCCTTGATGTGGTCCTGAAGCGTCGTGTTGGCGCCACGTCGGGGACCGATGTCGCGGTTGAGCTTGTCGATGAACTTCTGAAGAAGCTGGTTCGATCCCTCGAGCTCTTCCAGCTTCAGTCCGAAGAGCGGCACCACCGGATGACCGAGCGCTTCGCCGACGACCAGCGATTCCTGGCCAAGCCGCATCATCAGTTCTCTCATGGCGACCGGTTGTTCGTCGGCAAGATCGCCGCCGATCATCGCCATAGTTCCGAGCGTCATCGAGTTGACGACAAGCTTCATGAATTTCGCGGAGAGAATGTCGTCGACGAAATCGACCTTGCCAGCATGTTTGAGCACCGCTTCGACCTCAGCTTCCCTGCCCTCGGTCGAGGGATCGAAGCTGCCGAGGCCGAACCAGGTACGTTCCGGGGCTGTATTACGCTTGATTTCGCCTGGCGTGAAGCAATAGGAGGACAGCTCGGCCACGCAGCCGAGCGTGCGCGACGGCCCGACCACATCGGCGATGACTCCTGCGGTCATGCCGTTCTGGATTCCGATCAGGAAACCGTCGTCGGCCAAATACGGCTTGATCAGCTCCGCGTGCCAGCGCGTGTCATAGGCCTTGGCCAACAGGAAAACGACATCGAACGTCTGGTTCATCGACGCCAAATCGCACAGATGATGCGCACGGACGTCGGCGTGAATCTCACCCTCTCTCAGCGTGATGCGGAGACCCTTGCTGCGCATCGCCTCAACATGGGCTGGCCATTGATCGATGAGGACAACGTCGAGGCCGGCATTGGTGAGGTCGGCTGCAATACAACTGCCATTGGCGCCTGTTCCAAGCACCGCGATTTTCCTGTTCAAACTCGATTTCCCTGAAAGCAATTTTCGGAGCTAGCCCAGCCCGTCGCCGCTGTTCCCGGGTCAGAATACTAGGCGGGCGATCAAGCATGCGAAGGCGCTACGTGGTGAACACGCACAGGAACAACGGCCGAGCAGTGGAGCGACGCAGGCACCGACGTCCCCGAAGTGAGGCGCAGCGCGGGACGTCTGACCCTACGAAACCGTGCCTGGCCGAGCAATTATTCGAACTGGCACTTTGGTGCGCTCGCAGAGCAAGTTCCGTAACCCAGTAGGGGGTCTGGTGGGACAGCGCAACGAATCAGAGGAACAACGATCACCAGACGGGGATCACCCTGAGGCTTCCCCGCCTCGTCCACCGCCCGCGGCACCCAATCCTGCGCGCGCTCCCACTCCGATTGCCCTTCCAGCGAAGCGACCAGGACGGCGGATGGATGTGCGGAACGCCATCATCGCGCTGTCGTTCGGAGCAGCCGGTTGGCTGATCTGGATCTTCGCGTGGCTCGCCGAGTCAGATTCGGGATATCCCGACGGGCTCGCCTGCACCGCGCACCCACCGAGGAGCGACGCGTACACATCGTGCATGCTCAGCTCAGAACGTAGCGGCGCGATCGCCGGGGCGCTGGCGCTGGGCCTGGCAGTGGCAGGGATGGTGATCGCGAGGCCTCGACGAGGCCGCCACTTGGACCCCGCGGCTCGTTTCGGGACGCTCGCAGCAGGTGCATTGTCAGTGTTGCTCGCGATCGTCGGGGTCAGCGTCTGGGTGAGCGGAGCAAGCGGCGACCTCTACGAAGGTCGCCTCGGGTCCACCGGATGGCACCTCGCGATGGTCATCGCCGCTGGAGTCGGGCTCGCCGCTGGCTGGGCTGCCACTCGTCGCCGTGTGAATGATCCATGACCAATCTCCAACCGCGAGGTCACCGGCCTCGATTCGTCGGCGCTCGAGCGATGTCGACTGTCATACTGCGAAAATGGGTGGTCAGAGCGAAGCCGATGAAGCGATCAAGACACCACGCTGGAATTTTCTGCCCGACCTACCACTCAAATCGGCGCCGTTCTACGACCGACCGCCGAGACCACTCGCCGTCCTCGGCTACATGGTTGCATCGTGGAATCCGTTTCGAATGCGGTTCTGGTTCTTCGCGATCGCTTGCGGGATCTGGCTGCTCACGTCACCCTCTCTCGAGCAAACTGAAACGTTGCGCGCTGGTTGGATCCTGCAGATCTGAGTTCCTTTTCGGACACCAGCTCTGGGACAACGTTTTCAGGTCACTAACCACGGGGGTCTTGGTCTGGACCGCGTATGAGGTGGGCTTCATGTGGGCCTACGCCAACGGCGTGGCTCCGTCGATCAGCTTTGACAACAATCCGCTCTGGTTCATCGTTCTCATCTTCCTCACCCCGTACTGGGCTGGTTTCTACTTCTACACACAGCATCGAATCCTTCACTGGCCTCCGCTGTATCGGACCGTGCACATCCGCTCGACATGATCTTCATGCTGATGCACCACGCCATCGGCGCGCCGACGTCTCACACCGGCTACCACGCACTGCGTCTCCCCGGTGGCCGCA
>CAXMRH010000077.1:0-23180 GCA_964196045.1 uncultured Chthoniobacterales bacterium
AGCAGTTCGCGGTGGTGGCGCAACCAGAAATGGCTCTCCAATTGCCACTCCAGCCGCATCGCGCATGCAGGACGCAATCGTCGCTGTCAACGGCGTGCCCCCGGTCGATGCCCCATGGGCTCAGTTTCGGGCGCTCGGCGCATCCGCCCTCGATCTGAGTTACGTCGCAGTTGGAGCAATCGACGCCTACGTCGATTTCGCGGACGAGGGTCACGGAGTCTGGGACTACCTCGGCGCCCTCCTGATCTGTCGCGAGCTAGGTGTACATCTCGTCGACGCATTCGATCGCGAGCTCGTTCACCTCGACCATGCCGAGCGGCGCACGCCGATCGCCGCGCATGATGTCGAGACACTCCAGCTATTGACCGAGATTCGGCGCCGCGCCTGAGAGATGGCACAAGGGTCGGTCAGATCGCCAGTGCCGCCGGACTGTCGACATCCCGTCGCTTGACTGCGACGACACCGATCTCGTCTGCGGTGTGATTTCGCCAGATGGTCTCTACTCGCAACCCAGCGCGTTGGCACAGGGACACGAGCGACCCTGCGCTGAACAAGAAGAGATGCTCGGCTGGACCAACGAGCGGAGACGCCATCCCAGAGTGTTCGAACGATTCTCCCTCGGCGCTCACCGTGTAGATCACGAGCCTGCCGCCAGGAACCAACGCTTCCGCCGCCAAGTTGCAGAAGTGCTCAGGGTGGCGGACGTGTTCGAGTGACATCTCGGAGATAACCGCGCCATATGGGCCACCGAGTGATTCAGCACGATCGGAGTTCTCCAGCCAGGCGTGCAGTCCGTCCGAGGTCGCGTGAGCGACGGACGCGGGATTCACATCGGTGCCAGACACCGCCCACCCCCGCTCAGCGGCGCGGTTCAACAAGTTCCCGCCGCCAATGCCGAGTTCGAACAGTGCGGATGAGCTGCCCTTCGCGGGTTCGGCCAGGTCGAGAATCGAATCGATGTGTCGGGTGAGTTCGGGAGTGAGCTGCTGCGCGGGGAGGTATTCCTCGGCGAAGTACCGTTCGCTGTACCTCATAAGCGTGTGGTCTTCGACAGGTCGGGGCGTCGTCATCATCAGCCCACATCGAGCGCAGGTGGCCATCGTGAGGTGTTGCCGGCGTCCGGCGTCCGTCAGCTCAGGCGACGCGCAAGCCGGACATCGATGGAGTGTCTCCACACCCGCCATTGCTCCAGGCGGCGGAAGTGCGGGTAGGTCGACCCACTCGCCGAGGTGTCCTCCCGCGTGGAGGCGGCCACGTCGAGCGCCGTTGCCCGTCGTCATATCCAGCGTGACCTCGAAGCAGGTCGGCGGGCCATGTGGATCGTTCGGGTGCGGGAATCGATGCGGAGCAAGAATGTCGCCGGGGTCGTCACCGTCGAGCTCGATGTGCACAGGCGTCCCTGCAGGAGCTGAGCCTTGAAGAAGAACGATGTCTGCCACTTTTGTCGCTGTGAGCCCGAACTGCGCGCCCCGCGACGGCCCATGCCACTGGGTGTAGGGCGATGGTGCTGAACTCTGCCCGGATCGGTCAAGTCGACGCGACGCTGCCATCTGTCTCAGGCGTCGAACGATGCGATGAACGAGCGGATTCACGGGGCCGAACCTTACCAATTGCGCGCACTCGACGTTGTCCGGCGAGCCACTTCGATCGTCAGGACAACCGCTGCAATACGGAGACGACTTCTCCGCTCGTCGCCGGTTTGAGAGCGGACAACTCAAGTCCTTCGACAACGTCGGCCACGACTCCAGACGCGTGCGCAAGGAGTTCATGGCCTGCGTCCGTGAGTGTTGCGAGTGATCGACGTGCGTCGCGCCCGTCCTTCGAGGTGCTCAGATAGCCGAGTTTCTCTAGCGGCTTGAGCGCGCGGGTGACACCAGATGGGGTGAGGCCGACCGCGCCAGCTAAGTCCACACGGGTGGCTGTCGACTGGTGAGCCAGTTCGAGAGCATCTAGAAGCTGGTATTCGCGGAACGTGATCCCCTTGATTGCCCCCAGTGATCTGTCGAGGCGTCGTTCGATGCCCGATGCTGCGGCGAGAAGGGAGAAGATGAATTCATGTTCGGAGGAACGGTCGGTATCCATGATCAATAGCGTATAGGTACGTGAGGACTCACGCAACACGCAACCTTCTCTCCTTCCTCCCAGCCTCTTTCGGTTTGGATGATGACCGAGTTGTCTTCTGTCGCTCAAGAAGGGCGCTGCGGGCGTCGATCACCACGCGGTGAGTACCCCGCGCACGAGCGACCCTGCCTTCCCCCGAGCGCTCGACGCTGCGCGTATGGGCCACGCTCCTGGCTTCGAATGGCTCTGGAACAGGTTTTCACGGCAGGTCTCCGTCTTTGCCGCGGCCCAGGGAAGCAGCGATCCAGGGGGAATCACGAACGACGTGTTTCTCGGGGCCTTTGGGCGTGTCGACACGTTCTTTGGAAACGAGGACGGCTTCGTGTCGCTGCTGTTCTCGATCGCGCGCAACAAACTCGTGGACGAGCACCGAAGGCTGCGTCGCCAAGTTCAGACGAGTGATGGAGATCCCACCGACGAGCCAGCCGGCGGGGACGTCGAAGAGGACGCTCTACTGAGCCTCGGAGCCGAGGCGGCCGTCCTTCTCGAGGGTCTTACGGACGAACAGCGAGAGGTGTTGCACCTTCGCCTGATCGCCGATCTCTCGATCGAGCAAACAGCGCTTGTCACAGGTCGATCGATCAACGCGGTGAAAGCACTACAGCATCGGGCCACAAATTCGCTCCGTCGAACTATTTCGGAGGAGGCCGTAACCAAATGAACGAACACAGCGATTCCTGGGACGAGATGCACGATAACTCGCTCTCTCCCGAAGAAACAGAACGCCTCATCAGCGGAACGTCGGATCGTCCTGAATTGGCCGATCTGGCTTCGTTGATGGCCAGTGTTCGAGCGCTACCGAAGGCTGCCGATACACCGGTGGTTTCCCCAGCACTTTCGGAGTTCGTGGGAGTGGATCTCACATCAACCCCTGAGCACGTTGTGTTGCTCGATGCAGAAGTCCCGGAAGTGATGGACGTGTCGACCCCGCAACAGGCAGAACCTGTGAGGAGAAACACCATGATCGGACAACTAGCCGCATTCGTCGGAACGTTTGGCGGCAAGGTGGCGGTCTGTACGACCGTCGCGGCTGCGTCAGTCGGCGGAGCACATGCAACGGGAGCGGTCGACGTGCCGTTCCTGCCCGACAACGATCCAGTCGAGGTCGAAACGGTCGACCTTCCTGAAGACCCGGATGCGCTTGCCTTCGTCGATGACGAAGTTGATGAAGCAAAGGATGACATCGAGAAACCCGAGATCGATGAGCTAGAGGACGAGGACGTCGAGAAGTTCGACGAAGAGGAGAACGACGACAAGAAGGGCTCCGAGAGCCCCGACTCCGACGAGCTTGAGTCCAAGGATGAAAAGGATTTCTTCGACCCCTATCCCGAGCACGAACTCGATGAGGAGAAGGCGGAAGAGCCCAAAGAAGAACCGAAGGCGGAGCCGAAGAAAGCAGAAGAACCCAAAGCGGAGCCGAAGAAGGAAGAACCAAAGGAAGAGAACGGGGACAAGACCGAGGCACAGCAGGCTGCCGAGGCGCTCATCGGTGCTCTCGAGGAGGAGGTCCATGCGGCCAAGGACGCAGTTCGAGCCGAAGCGACAGCCCTCATCAACCCTCTTGAGCAACAGCGGGACGGACTACTCGAGGAGCTCACGGCAGCACACCTTGCGATCGACGACGAGTGGGAGGGCTTGATCGCCAGCCTGATCGCTGACCTCGAAGGAACCGAGGGTGAAGTCGAACGCGCCGCAATCGAGGAGCAGATCGGTGCTGCTGAAGAGGCATGGGTGGCGGCACGAGTGGCAGCGGAACTCGAAGTCGATCCACGGCTCAACGAGATCAACGAGCTATTCGAGGTCATCGAGACCGAACGAGACGCCGAGATCGATCGCCTGCTCAATGAGTTTCGCGAGGCGGTCGAAGAAATCCGGAACTCGCTCTAGCTGACGTCAGGATAATTCGTAGGTTGAAGCACTCCTAGCGCGCTTCAACCTACGAATTTCCGTCGTTAGAGCGGCTGTTGCCGCGTAGTGTCATCGCCATGGATTCCAACGTTCTGATCGAGGTTGTCGGCTACGTGGCGTCGGGGCTCATCGTCCTGTCGATCACTCAGAAGTCGATCCTCCGACTTCGCGTGCTCGGCCTTCTCGGCTCGCTGACATTTCTCGTCTATTCCGTCGTGATCGGCGCGTATCCAATCGCCGTCGTGAACGTGATCGCGGCGGGGATCCACGGCTGGTACCTGCGCAAGCTCGTCCGCCGCAAACACGAGGTGTTCCGCATACTGCACGTGCGTCCGGAATCGATTTACCTCCAAGATTTCCTGGACTTCTACAGCGACGAAATCCACGCCCAGCAGCCGGAGTTCGTTCACGAATCGACGTCCGGCATGGTCACCGCGTTCATCTTGCGCGACATGGTCCCCGCCGGCCTCCTGATCGGCGTCCCTAGAGAAGATCACACTTTCGAAATCAAGCTCGATTTCGTGATCCCCCAATACCGAGACTTCAAGATCGGACGTTATGTCTACTCCCCGGACTCCGAGCTTCTGACCGGCATCGCGCCCACAAGGGTTTGGGCCGATGCATCGAACGCTGACCATGCCGCTTACCTCCGTCGTATGGGTTTCTCTCCATGTGCCGACGAGCCCGATCGCTACGAGATCCGGCTCGCAAGCCCTGTGGAGGCGGGTGTCTAGTCCCTCTCGCGGGGCGAAGTGACCGCCTCTGGGGTTCGGTGTGCGAAGTGGCCGAGCGGACCGATCGTCTCACGAATCAGCGGCACCCCTGGCCGATACGCAAGATGGTGGTGTGAGGGCGCATCGAGAATGGTTGCGTGTCCGGCAGATCCAGGCGCGAGGTACCCGACGTCGTGGCGGCGCAGAGCCCGGGCGCCGCCGATGGTGACCGCCTGTATGGCCTCGTCGATCGTCATGTTCATCTCGCGAACCGCAATCGCGATACAGAACGAGATCGAGGTGGTGTAACTCGAGCCGGGGTTGCAGTTCGAGGCGATCGCGACCTTGGCTCCGGCATCGATTACGCGGCGCGCGTCGGGGTAGGGCTGACGGGTCGAGAAATCTGCTGCCGGGAGGAAGGTTGCGACGGTGTCGCTTCCTGCGAGAGCTTCGACATCCGAGTCCGTCAGATGTGTGCAATGGTCCACCGACGCGCAGCCGCAGTCGACGGCCAACTGCACGCCCGGACCAGTGCCAAGTTGGTTTCCGTGGAGTCGGAGCCCGAGCCCTGCCTCCCGGCCAGCCTCGAGCACCGCTCGACATTGTTCCGCATTGAAGGCACCTGTCTCGCAGAAGGCGTCGATCCAGCGTGCGTGCGGCGCGGATTCGCTGAGCATATCTGTGCACACCAAGTCGATGTAATCGTCCGCTCGGCCTTCGTACTCGTTGGGTAGTAGGTGAGCGCCGAGGAACGTGGTCTCGTCGGTGAAGGGCTCCGCTATCTGGAGTGACCGCGCTTCATCAGCGACGTTGAGCCCGTAGCCGGACTTGATCTCGATGGTCGTGGTTCCGGCACGGTGGGCCTCGGCCAGCCGAACACGAAGGAGGGCGTCGAGTGACTCGCTGGACGCCTGCCGTGTGGCATCGGTCGTGACGCGGATCCCGCCACCGTCGTAGTCCTGCCCGGCCATTCGGGCCGTGAATTCCTCGGCGCGGTCGCCAGCAAACACAAGATGTGTGTGCGAATCGACGAAGCCTGGCAGAACGCAGGCTCCGTCGGCGTCGATCTGCTCGTCTGCTACGGCTCCCGACCGACCGACGAACTCCACGATGCCGTCGGTGATGACGATCGACGCGTCCTCGATGATTCCGAGCGGGCCGTGACCGGCCTCAGGGTCATTGGTTACGAGCGACCCGATGTTGTCGATTACGAGCGAAGGTGTGCGGTCCATTCTCATCACGATCCCATCAACTCATGCACGACGGTAGACAATTCGAAAGTTGTGTCGATAGTGGTGTGTCGGTGGTCCTCGATGACTACTCGGCCGTCGACCAATACGTGGGACACATCTTCAGCTGTGGCAGCAAAGACGGTTGCCTCCAGCGCGCTGTCCTGCGGCACGCCAGATAGCCGAACCGAGTCGAGTGCAAGCGTCACAAGATCAGCTCGACGGCCCCGCTCGATCGCGCCCGCGTCGTCCCATCCCAGTCCGCGATGGCCGTTTGTCGTCGCCATCTCGAACAATTCGCTCGCTGAGTGGATGCCTCGTTGTTCGACGCGCAGCCGCTCGTTGAGCTCGAGGGCTCGACACTCTTCGAAATGGTCGATCACGGCATGTGAGTCGCTTCCAAGGCTCATCTGAATACCCTGCGCGGCCAAAGAGGCTGTCGGGCCTATGCCGTCGCCGAGGTCCCGTTCAGTGGTCGGACACATACATACAGACGCGCCTGCATGTTCGAGGAGCGAGATGTCATCGGGGGTCAGGTGAGTTCCATGCACGGCCGTGAACCGCGGACTGACTAGTCCCGAGTCTTCGAGAAGAGCCGTTGGAGTGCAGCCATGTTCAGCGAGGCACTGAGCGTTTTCGGCACGTTGTTCTGAAACATGGGCGTGGACGATCCATCCGCGCTCGTCTGTGGCCTCGGCGACTTCTCTCAGGGAGGCCGGGTCGACGGCGCGGACCGAGTGAATTGCCGCGCCGATGCGCTGGCCAGACGTGGGCGACAGATCATCGACTCGATCGAGCCACGCGTCTGTGGAGCCATCGGAGTAGCGGCGTTGGGTTGCGTCCGGAGTGGCGTAGCCGCGATTGTCGAGACCGCCGTGTAGGTACAAGGTGTCGAGCAGCGTGATCCGGATTCCCACGTCTCGTGCCGCGGAAAGAAGGGCCACGCCCATCTCGTTCGGGTCGTCGTACCTTCTTCCGTCGGCTCGATGGTGGACGTAGTGGAACTCCCCTACGCAGGTGATGCCAGCCAGCGCCATCTCCGCGAACGTGGCCCGGGCGAGCTGGAAGTAGTTGTCGGGGTCCAGTCGTGACGCGGCTTCGTACATCAGGTCTCGCCACGTCCAGAACGAACCCCGGTCGGAATGTGTGCGAGATCGGAGTGCGCGGTGGAATGCATGGCTGTGGGCGTTTGCCATGCCGGGGAGCGTGAGGCCCCGGAGGGCTGTCGCCTCCTGTACTGCAGACGCGTTCAGCTCGATAGCGGTGAAGATGCCGTTGTCCACTGTGATTGCGACGTCGGCTTCGACGCTGCCGCCGACAAGCGCCAGATCGCACACATACGTCGTCATGATCCGACGCGCTCGACGAACGCCGTAATCCTCTCGATGAACTCATCACGGTGGTGTTCCTCGAACTGATCCCATGTGGCCAAGGTCGACGTGTCTTCGACGCGGTCGACGAAGAGCACACCGTCGAGATGGTCGACTTCGTGCTGCCATGTTCCGGCGGTCAGCCCGCGCTTGATCTCGTCGTGTTCGACGCCCTCTTGGTCGAGGTAGCGGACGCGGATGTTGACGTGCCGATTCACGTTTCCTCGCAACGGCACGGATAGGCAACCCTCGTTGATCTCGACCAGTTCGTCGTCGAGCACCTCGATCTCCGGGTTGATGGCAACCGTGAGCGGCAGCGGTGGCTTGTATGGGTAGCGGGGGTTTGACGTCACCTCCATCACGACGACCCGCTCTCCTCGCCCAATCTGAGTCGCGGCAAGTCCAGCCCCAGTGGCGTCACGCATCGTTTCGATGAGATCGTCGATGAGCGTCTGGATGCGACTGCTCCCAATGTCGCTTGCAGCGACGGGCTGACCGGGCTCGCGGAGCAGGGGGTTCCCGATCGCGAGAATCGGTTGAACGGTCATGGTGACTCATCCGAGTGAGCCTCGTTCATCGGTATGCGTACGCCCCGCTCGTTGGCGACGTCGACCGCGCGTTCGTAGCCCGCGTCCGCGTGGCGAATGACTCCCATCGCGGGATCGTTCGTGAGCACGCGCTCGAGCTTTTCGGCTGCGAGGTCTGTTCCGTCCGCAACGCTCACCTGTCCAGCGTGAATCGAACGGCCGATTCCGACCCCACCACCGTGATGGATGCTGACCCAGGTCGCACCAGAACAGGTGTTGATCAAACCGTTCAGGAGCGGCCAGTCGGCGATCGCGTCAGAGCCGTCGAGCATTGCTTCGGTCTCTCGATACGGAGACGCGACCGAACCGGAATCAAGGTGATCGCGGCCGATCACCACCGGTGCTTTGAGCTCTCCCGTGCGAACCATCTCGTTGAACCGGAGACCCAGGCGATGGCGCTCGCCATACCCCAACCAACAGATCCGAGCGGGCAGACCTTGGAAGGCCACGCGTTCTCCTGCAAGCCGGATCCATCGGGCGAGCGCCTCGTTCTCGGGGAATTCCTCGAGCGCTGCGCGATCAGTGGCAGCGATGTCCGCGGGATCGCCAGAGAGAGCGACCCATCGGAATGGTCCCATACCTTCACAAAAGAGCGGCCGAATGTAGGCGGGCAGGAACCCGGGGTAATCGAATGCCCGGTCGAATCCTCCAAGGGCGGCCTCTGCTCGCAATGAGTTGCCGTAGTCGAAGACCTCGGCGCCAGCGTCCATGAACCCGACCATCGCTTGACAGTGGGTGGCCATGGCGGCGCGAGCCCGTCTGGTGAACTCGGCGGGATCACTCAGTTTGAGCGAAGCGCTCGCTTCGGGGGAAAGATCGTTTGGTTCGTAGCTGAGCGGGTCATGGGCGCTCGTCTGATCGGTCACGATGTCGGCTTCTACGCCATCGGTGAGAAGCCGCGGGAGAATGTCTGCTGCGTTGCCGAGCAGTCCGACGGACAGCGGCGTCCTGTTGGCCCTGGCCTCGGTGACCCGAGCGACTGCGGTCGCGTAGTCGGGTGCGATCTCGTCGAGGTAGCGGTGATCGACGCGACGCTGCAACATGTGTTGGCTTACGTCGATGATCAGTACGACGCCGTCGTTCATAGTGACGGCGAGCGGTTGCGCACCGCCCATGCCTCCCGCCCCGGCGGTGATGGTGAGCGTCCCGGCGAGTGTGCCAGAGAACTTCTTTCGGGCGATCTCCGCAAAACACTCATAGGTGCCTTGGAGGATTCCCTGCGTCCCGATGTAGATCCACGACCCGGCCGTCATCTGGCCATACATGGTCAGGCCCTGATGTTCGAGCCGCCGAAACTCGTCCCAGTTAGCCCAGTCCGGCACCAGATTCGAATTGGCAATGAGCACGCGGGGCGCCCACTCATGTGTTCGGAGAACTCCGACTGGTTTGCCCGACTGGACGAGCAAGGTCTCGTCGCGCTCGACCGTGGTGAGCGTGTGGAGAATCGAACGGTAGGCATCCCACGAACGTGCAGCCCGGCCCGTCCCTCCGTAGACGACGAGCTCATCAGGATTTTCTGCCACCTCGGGGTCGAGGTTGTTCTGGAGCATTCGGTAGGCGGCTTCTTGCGGCCAGCCCTTGCAGATCAGATCGTTTCCCCGTCGTGCCGAGATCCCAGTTACTGGCGTCCCGAGAGTTGTGTTCGTCATGTGTTGCAGCCTGCGTGATGTTCACCTACGTTGTCAACACGCAACATGACATGTCATTGCGTGACAACTTGACGGGCTCGCCGACAAACGTCGAAACCCGAGCTCGATGGGAGCCACATGCCCGTAGAACACAACTCCGAAAAGGCGGCCGATTCGGACGCCCAAGCCGTGCCCCGTTCGGTCGGCCGTGTCCTCGACCTTCTCGAGGCCGTACTTGCAGAGCGGACGAGCAACCTCACCGCAGCGGCCACCGCAACTGGGTTGACGCCGACCACCGCGCTGCGACACCTCCGTGCCCTCGAGGCGCGCGGATACCTCGACCGAGACGGTGCGGGAGTCTTCTCGGCAGGTCCAACGATGCTGCGGCTCGCAGCTTCGCTGCACGACGGAGGTCCCCTCGAACGACTCACCGAGTTCGCCCAACCCCATCTCGACCACTTGGTAGAACAGACGGGCGAGTCGGCCTATCTCGCGGTCGGGGACCGGCGAACGGCGACCTACGTCGCCACCTCCGAGAGTAATCGTGCGATCCGCCACGTCGGATGGACTGGCCAGAACGTCTCGCTCGAACGTACTGCTGTCGGCGCCGCGCTCGCCGAGCCTGGCGTTGTTGCGATTCGTACGGGTGCGGTTGAGCCAGACATAACCGCAATATCTCTGGCGCTCCCACGGACGACCAAGCTCGGCATCGCGATCTCGGTAATTGGGCCCGAGCATCGCCTCGACGCGGAAACCTGTGCGCACATAGCCCGTGCCTTGGTGAGGTCAAGAGCCGACCTGTGCCGCGACCTGGGCATTGACCCTGCCGAGCCTTCTGAACGAAAGACGATGGCATCATGAACAACGAAACCCACGAAACTGTCGAATTGCATGGCCCGGGTGTGACCATTGCGGATGTCGTATCCGTGGCCCGTGACGGTGCAGCCGTGGTGCTCACCGATGAAGCCATAGAACGAATGAAGACCGCTCGCGAGATCGTGGAACGACTCGCGGAAGGCGAGCCAAAATATGGCATCTCGACGGGCTTCGGCGCGCTCGCGACAGTCTCGATTCCGCCGAGTCGAAGGAGAGCGTTGCAAGCAGCGTTGGTGCGCTCGCACGCAGCAGGCATGGGAGACCCCGTCGAAGGAGAGGTCGTGCGTGCGATGATCCTGCTTCGTGCAAGGACGCTTGCATTGGGCGCCAGCGGAGCACGACCTGTCGTCGCCCAGGCCATGGTCGACGTCTTGAATGCTGGAATCGCCCCGGTTGTGCCGGAGTACGGATCGCTTGGTGCAAGTGGCGATCTCGCACCGCTCGCCCATGGCGCGCTCGCACTCATGGGCGAAGGTGAGGTGCACTACAGGGGGGAGCGCCGACCTGCTGCGGAAGCCTTGCACGAAGCCGGGTTGCGACCGATCGTCCTGGCCGAGAAAGAGGGTCTGTCGGTCACGAACGGCACCGATGCGATCCTCGGGATGTTGTGCCTCGCGGTCGACGATGCCCAGCGAATCCTGTCTCAGGCCGACATGGTCGCCGCGTTGACGATCGAAGGGCTCCTCGCGACCGATGGGCCCTTTGCCGACGATCTGCAGAAGCTCCGTCCGCAACCTGGGCAGGCAGTGAGCGCGTCGAACCTCCGCGAAATGTTGCGGGACTCACCGATCATCGCCAGCCACAAGACAGATGACGCCCGCGTTCAGGATGCGTACTCGATTCGTTGCACTCCTGCGGTCCACGGTGCGGTCCGAGACACACTCGATCATGTCCGCACCGTGACGAACAATGAGCTTGCGTCCGCAATCGACAATCCCATGGTCTTGCCAGACGGTCGTGTGGAATCGTGTGGAAATTTCCATGGGGCTCCACTCGGGTTTGCTGCGGACTTTCTGGCGATCGCCCTGTCGGAGATCGGTGCCATTGCCGAACGGCGCATGGACAGACTCCTTGACAAGACGCGGTCCCACGGGCTTCCGCCGTTTCTCGCGGAGGAAGCGGGTGTGGATAGTGGCTTGATGATCGCTCACTACACGGCAGCAGCGATGGCGTCGGAGAACAAGAGACTCTCCGTCCCCGCTTCAGTCGACTCCCTTCCGACATCCGGCATGCAGGAAGACCATGTGTCGATGGCATGGGGGGCCGTGCGCAAGCTGCGTCGGGTCATCGACAACGTTCGTCGCATTCTGGCCGTCGAGTATGTCGTTTCTGCCAGGGCCGTTGAATTGCGCGCGCCGCTGGTTCCCGCAGATGCGACTTCTGCGATTATCGCGACCTTGCGTCGCGACGTTCCTGGTCCTGGCCCCGACCGCTACGTCGCGCCTGACCTCGCGTCGGCCGAGGAGCTTCTGCGTGGAGAGGCCTTGATGGAAGCCGTGACTTCTACGGGCGCGGTGCTCCAGTAACGAAGTCCGAGGATGGCTAGGAGCGCTGCTGCTTCTGAAACTTGGCAAGGCTGTCGAGGGCGCCGCTTCGTACTTTTGCCTTCATCGGCGGAGACCAACCCAGCAGCTTGCCGGGCAGGCCGAGCGCCTGACCACTCCATTTCCAGAGATCGAAAACATCTCGATGATCGACGATCTTGCCATCCTCGATGCTCATCGTCGCCATGATGTCGTTTCGCACGTGCCGGCCTGTCGAGAACGTGTAGGTCGCAATCCATTTCACCCGGGCAGCCGTGGCGCTGGCTTCGAGAATGCGAAAGTCAATGACGAGATCTGTTCCGCGCGAAGCCAACATCCTCCACATATCCCCAGCGTCCTGGCCATGAAGTTCACCGAACGCGGGATCCTCGAAGACGATGTTGTCGGCGTAACAGTCCGCCATTGCGTCGCCGTTACCCGCTTCGAGGCTCGAGTAGAAGCGGGTCACCAAATCGTTGCTCATCACCCGACTCTAGGGGAACGGGGTTCGCAACCCAGGAGGCGAAATCGTCCGACAGGTAGTCTCAGAGCATGAGTGAGGATCTACACAAGCTCGTTCGAGTCCCCGGGACAGCAGACGTGATGGAGATACTGCTGCCGCTTGAACGCGATGGCGCGGTGATCGTCGAGAAGATGTTTTCGACCGACGTGATCACGGCCATGCGCGAAGCGGCGATGAGGCGGGCGGCCGACATTGTGCCGGGTTCGGCAACGCAGGGAATGGGCGAGACAGGTGCGACATTCGTCGGTGCGAACACGATCCGCTTCTCCAGCCTCGGACAGCTCACGCCCGCATACTTCGAGATGCTGGACAACCCGATCTTCGAGGCCATCGCCGACGCAGTGTTATTGCCTCGGTGTGGTTCCTATTGGGTCAACACCGGACAGGTCATGTTCATCGGTCCCGGCGAACCGGCGCAGGTGCTTCACCGTGACGCCAACAACTGGTGGGAGTACATGCAAGCCACGTGGCCAAGCACGCCCGAAGTGACCGTGAGCGCAATGATCGGGCTCGACGAAGTCACCGAAGAGCTCGGGGCAACGCGCGTTGTGCCGGGAAGCCATCGTTGGGAACATCTCGAGCGCTTCGAGGAGTACGACTCGGTTCCCGCAGAACTCGGACCAGGCGACGCGCTCATCTACTCCGGGAACGTGTTGCACGGCGGGGGAGCGAACCAGACTCCGGACCGCTGGCGCCGCGCGATGCACCTGAGCTTCGTTGCGGGGTGGCTCACACCCGAGGAAGCCTCACCGCTCGACTACACAACAGACGAGCTCATGCAACAGTCACCGCGGGTCCAACGTCTGCTCGGCCATCGGTCCTACTCCGCCCTGCCGCATCCTGGCGGTGGTCTCTGGCTCAAAGAAGTTCGTGCCATGGAGGACTTCTTTCGGTCAAACTGACCGAGGTAATACGTTCGCCAAGCTACCTGTGGGACTCTTGCGCATGGAAGCGGGAGGGTGCCCGCCCATGACCTTGGGCCCTTGTTGTGATTGGGCCACAGAAGGAGCCTTCAGGTGTGAAGACAGGATTGCCGTGGCACGCACAAACCGTCGAGGAAGTGGTCGCGTCGCTCAAGTCAGACGTTGATCAAGGCCTCGCGGGTGTAGAGGCAGGGCGTCGCCACGAGCTCTTTGGGCAAAACAAGCTGACGGCCGATGTCTCGACATCATCACTGCGGTTGATCCTGGTGCAGTTCAACAACGTGCTCGTCTGGGTGCTCTTGGTCGCGGCCTTCATCAGTGGAGTCGTGCTTCAGGAGTGGATAGACACCGTCGTGATCTTGGCGATCGTGATCTTGAACGCAGCGCTGGGATTCTCGCAGGAGAGCCGCGCAGAGACGGCATTACGACGGCTGAATGATATGAGCGCTCCCGAAGCGCTCGTCATCCGTGATGGCAGCGAGCAGCGAGTGTCTGCCACCGCCGTCGTCTCGGGCGATGTGATCGTTCTCGAAGCGGGAGACCGGGTGCCGGCAGACACACGTTTGGTGCAGGCGGTACACATTCAGACGGACGAGGCGATTCTCACTGGCGAGTCGCTACCGGTCTCCAAGCGGATTGATCCGCTGGCCGAGGAGCTGGGCATTGCCGACCGGCGCAACATGTTGTTCGGCGGAACGACCGTCACGGCAGGCCGCGCTCGAGGTGTCGTCACTGATATTGGGACCGAGACCGTGTTTGGTCAGGTCGCACAACTCCTGGATGCAGAGGAGCCACCCACGCCTCTCGAGGTCGAACTCGACCGGGTCGGGCGCGTGATCGCCGTCGCGGCTCTCCTGATTGCGGTGGTGATCTTTGGCCTTGGGGTGGCCCGTCAGATTGCTGCCGAGACGATGTTCCTCACGGCGGTTGCACTCGCCGTGGCCGCGATTCCCGAAGGCCTCTCGGCGATCGTGACCGTTACCTTGTCTCGTGGCGTTTCTGCGATGGCTCAGGACAACGCAATCGTCCGACGCCTTCCCGCAGTCGAATCGTTGGGGGCAACAACGGTGATCTGCACAGACAAGACGGGCACGCTGACTCAGAATCAGATGCGGGTCCAGCAGCTGGAGTTCGCCGGCGCGCAGATCAGCGACGTGGGCATGTCGAGCGACAGTCGACTACAGCGGTACGCGCACATCGCCGCGTTGTGCAATGACGCACGCCGGTCAGGTGAAGGTGACTCGGGGGTCTTCGAGGGTGACCCTACTGAGGTCGCGCTCCTTCGTTCGGTGGACCCGGTGTTGATTTCCGCTGTGGAGCTGCAAAGGGATTTCCCACGCATCGACGAGGTCGCCTTCGACTCAGCGCGCAAGCGCATGTCGACGCTGCATCGTGGGACGAATGGTGGGTTCACACTGCTCGCCAAAGGGGCACCTGAAGAGATCCTTTTCCGATGTGCACGCTTCGAATCTTCGTCAGGCACGGAAGATCTGATGGACAGCGATAGACGAGCCGTTGTCGACGCGGCTGACGCGATGGCCTCAGACGGGCTGAGAACTTTAGCCCTGGCCTATCGACCGCTCGAGACGGTGCCGGAGCAGCTGGAGCTAGCCGAGAGCGATCTGGTGCTCGTTGCCATCATTGGCATGAGCGATCAGGTCCGTCCCGAAGCGTTCGATGCCGTGGCAGCAGCACACCGGGCGGGCGTAGGTGTGGTGATGGTGACCGGCGATCACGTTGTCACGGCGACTGCGGTGGGACGCCAGCTCGGCATCATCGAAGACGAGTCCGAGGTCCTTGGCGGGTACGAGTTACGAGAGCTCGGTGTCGAGGATCTGTCGGCCACGATCAACAACTATCGAATCTTCGCCCGAGTCGACCCCGCCGACAAGGTCGACATCGTCACAGCACTAAAGAACCAGGGTGAGATCGTTGCCATGACTGGCGATGGGGTGAACGACGCTCCCGCGCTACGGCGGGCCGATGTCGGCATCGCCATGGGCAGCGGCACGGAGGTCGCTCGGGAGTCGTCGGCGATGATTCTCGCCGACGACAACTTCGCAACGATCGTGGGCGCTGTCGCACAAGGCCGCGCGATCTTCGCCAACCTGCAAAAAGTTGTGTATCTGCTGCTCGCGGGCAATGCGGCCGAAGTGCTCGTGATGCTGTTTGGATTCCTCTTGTTCGGCGCTCTTGGAGAACCTCTGCTCGCCACTCAGTTGCTCTGGATCAACCTCGTCACGGACGGCTTGCCAGCACTTGCGATTGGTGTTGACTCACCCACGCCGGGGCTGATGGACCGTGCCCCCACGTCCGACCACAGGTTTCTCGGCCGGCAACGGCAGAAGCGGCTCTTGGCACAGGGGAGCGTCTTGGCGGCCGGAGCATTGGCGACGTTTGCGTTCGGGTACTGGATTCGCGATCTGGAATTCGAGGAGGCTCGGACGCTGTTGTTCACCTCGCTTGTCCTCGTTCAGCTCTTCCACGTGTACAACATTCGTTCGGAAGGTATTGGGCTGCGACGGGAGGGCATGGGTGTGAATCGCGTGCTCGCAGCAGCGTCGGGGTTGTCGCTCACATTGCATCTCTTGGTCGTGTACACAGGCGTGGGCCAGCGTCTCTTCGGCACGACTCCCATCGCTCTCGTCGACTGGCTGGTGATCGCCGCCTCGGCCGCAATCTCGTTCGCGATCGTTCGGCTCTTCACCCGGAAGCCGCTCCCAGCGGATCAGACAAGACGCCCGGATCACACGAGAAGCAGCGTGTAACACGACGCGTAAAGCGCAATGAGTAGGGCGCCCGACCGTCGATCGTGAATCGGGCGGTAGGCGAGGAACGCGATCGCGAGCAAGACAACGACTGCGGCGATGAGACTTCCGACCTTGGCGTCGGAGCTGACCATCGTGGGGAATAAGGCCGGACCGATACCCAGGGAGATCGTGGCGTCGACGAAGGACGACCCGACGATGTCTCCCATCGCGAGTCCCGCCTGACCGCGCCGTATTGCTCTGCCATCGATGACAAGTTCCGGTACTGAGGTGCCGAGAGACAAGACTAAGAAGCTCGTTGCATACTCCGGCACGCCGAGTGACTCAGCGACGTGGATGAAGCCCTGCACGAGGAGTATTGCTCCGACGGCAACCCCGCTCAGTCCGACGATCAGGTCCCGAATTTCGACGAAAGCGTTGCGTTTGAACATCTGCGTCTGTTCATGGGTAACGACATGGCCACCGTGCTGCACGATCCATGTCCCCAAGGCCCAGAAGCCGATGAGGATGAGCCCGTCGGTTCGGCTGAGTCTGTCGTCTGACAGCAGCCCGGCCCCGAGTAATACGGCCAGCACGGTCATCCAACCGGCGATCGCAACCGGCCTCCGTTCGATCTTGATCGGCATCAGGAAACACAGAAGTCCCGCGACCAATGTGAGCTGCGTGACGACAGAGCCGATCGAGTCGCCGACATTGACGTCGCCGTGGCCTCCGGCAGATGCCGTGATGCTGTTGGCGATCTCGGGTAGGTCCGTCCCAATCGCAACGATCGTCATGCCGATGATGAAGGGAGACAGGCCAAGTCGGCGGGCGAGAGCGGTCGCACTGTCGAGCGTTCTGCCACTCGACAAGACCGCCAGGCCAAGCCCGCCTATCGCCGCGAAGATCCAGAATACGATCATGGGTTTTCCCTGTGCGAGACGATTGAATCTCCAATCGAAACCCTAGGGAGCGAGCAACGCGAATCTGAAGAGGAAAAGGTCCCTATGCCCGGCTCGGGAAGGCGGCTTAACGTTCCAGCATGAAGGTACTTCTTGGCGGCGGCGAGCTGGATACCATCGTGCAAGCCCTTCGAATGCAGGGCCACACCGTGATCGGTCCGGTCATGACGAACGGCGTCATCGCGCATCGCGAGATCCACTCCGCCGAGGAACTCCCCGTCGGAGTCGGCGAAGAGCAGGACGGCGGCAGATATCGCCTGGTTGACACCGGTACTGACGAGCGCTTCGCATTCTCGAGTCCATCGGAGAGTTGGAAGCAGTTCCTGCATCCGCCGCAAGCGCTCCTCGTGAGGGCCAAACGCGAGAACGGCCGAGTCAGCGTCAGCGAGCCCGAATATGACGAACGGCCAATGGCCTTCTTCGGAGTTCGATCCTGTGACCTCGCCGCAATCGGGATTCTGGACCGAGTGTTTCTTGCGCCCGACGCAAAGGACGCGAGCTATGCCCATCGGAGGACTGGCCTGTTCGTTGTGGCTGCTGGCTGCGCGAATCCGGCATCAACGTGCTTCTGCGCATCGATGAACACGGGCCCGACCCCCACGGCGGGCTTCGACCTCTCCCTTGCGGAGCTGCATCGAGACGGCAAGATCGACTATCTCGTCACATCCGGCAGCGAACGCGGTGAAGCCCTTCTCGAGTCGTTGCCGCATCGCCCGGTGGACGCTGACGATGTTCTTGCCGCAGAGACCGTTCACACCACAGCCGTTGCTGAAATGGGTCGTCAACTCTTACCGGAAGCGCCCCCGCTCGCTGCCATGAATCTTGATCACCCACAGTGGGACGACGTCGCTGAGCGTTGTCTGGCATGCGGAAACTGCACCATGGCGTGCCCGACGTGCTTCTGCAATTCCACCCACGACACCACCAACCTGACAGGCACGGAGGCCGAACGCTACCGAACCTGGGATAGCTGTTTCAGCTTGGACTTCTCCGCGCTGCAGGACGGCCCGGTTCGACCCGCCGTGAAGGACCGATACCGCCAATGGCTCCTCCACAAGCTGGTGACGTGGCACGACCAGTTCGACACGTCTGGTTGTGTCGGTTGTGGACGGTGCATCACGTGGTGCCCGGTCGGAATTGATATCACGGCCGAAATCGCCGCCCTCGCGAAGGAGCCCGCATGATCCCGGTGATGTACGAGGTGGTTTCGCGTTCGTGGGATGCCGAGGACGTGGCGACAATCGCAGTCGCACCGGTGGGCGAGGCGATTGTTGCTCCGGCACCGGGCCAATTCACGATGATGTGGGCATTCGGCATCGGCGAGTCGCCCATCTCGATTGCCGAGGTCCAAGGTGACGTTCTCATTCACACTATTCGCGGGGTTGGCGCGGTCACGGCCGCCTTGACCACTGCCGAGATTGGCGAACAAATCGGCGTTCGCGGCCCCTTCGGTCGTGGCTGGGGAATCGATTTCGCCGAGGGGCACGACGTCGCTGTTGTGGCCGGTGGTTTGGGGTTGGCTCCTCTGAGACCGGTGGTTCTCGGACTGTTGGCCGAGCCAGAACGCTTCGGCAAGGTGTCGGTCCTGGTCGGAGCGCGCACTCCGAAAGGAATTCTCTATCCCGACGACCTCGACGCGTGGTCCACAAGCGCAACGGTCGAAACGACCGTCGACGCGGCGCCGTCGTCGTGGACCGGCAACGTCGGGCTGGTGACGACGCTCATCAATAAGATCGACTTCGACACCACCAATGGCAGGGTGTTCATCTGCGGTCCGGAGATCATGATGACCTCGACAGCGAAGGCCTTCACTGCCAGGGGAGTGCCACCACAACACATCCGGATCTCGATCGAGCGCAACATGCATTGTGCGGTCGCTCACTGTGGCCGGTGTCAGCTTGGGTCGTTGTTCATTTGTAAGGACGGTCCCGTCCAGGAATGGTCCGATGTTGCTCAGGTGCTCGAAGTCGGAGGACGTTGATCATGGAGTCCAAGCCCTCACTTGCCGTTTGGAAGTTCGCAAGTTGCGACGGTTGTCAGCTGACCCTGCTCGACTGCGAGGACGAACTGTTGGCGGTCACCGAACATCTCGAGATCGCCTACTTTCTCGAAGCCTCGAGTGCCACGGCTGAGGGGCCATATGACGTCTCGCTCGTCGAAGGTTCCATAACGACCGAGCATGACATCGAGCGAATCCTCGAGATTCGTGAGCAGTCCACGTTCCTAGTGACCATTGGCGCGTGCGCAACTGCGGGAGGCATCCAGGCACTGCGCAACTTCGGCGATGTCGAGGAGCTGTTGAGCATCGTCTATGCCACTCCAGCATTTGTGTCGACCCTCGACACTTCCACGCCGATGTCGGATCACGTCAAGGTCGATTTCGAGCTGCGAGGTTGCCCGATCGACCGACACCAGCTGCTCGAAGTGATCAGTGCACATCTTGCTGGTCGTCGGCCCAACATTCCCAGATCGAGTGTGTGCATCGAGTGCAAACAGCGACACAACCCCTGCGTCATGGTGACGGACGGGATGGCGTGTCTCGGTCCGATCACACAATCTGGGTGTGGTGCCTTGTGCCCGACGTTCCATCGTGGCTGCTACGGCTGCTTCGGGCCGGCAGAGACGACGAACACACAAGCAATGATCGGCGCACTTCGCGCGCAAGGTATGCCAGACGACGAAGTCGAACGGCTCTTCCACACGTTCAACGCGTGGTCCGAGGAGAACCGCGATGCCGTCATGGTTGCTCCGCCCAGAGGGAGAGATCGATGACCCACCGACCACGATCACGCGCTTTGTCCACTGGCGCATTGGCGCGCGTCGAGGGCGAAGGTGCGATGCACATCGTGATCCGGGACGGCGTACTCGAGGACGTGCAGCTCAACATCTATGAGCCGCCTCGCTTCTTCGAGGGATTTCTCCGGGGGAGGAGCTATCTCGAGCCAGTCGACATCACCGCCAGAATCTGTGGAATCTGTCCGGTTGCGTACCAGATGAGTGCATGTGGAGCCATCGAGGACGCGTTCGATCTCACGATCGATCCCGCGGTTCGAGATTTGCGGAGGTTGCTGTATTGCGGAGAATGGATCGAGAGTCACACGCTGCACATTCACTTCCTTCACGCCCCCGACTTCTTCGGTTGTGACAGCGCTATCGAGATGGTCCAGGGCCACCGCGCAGAGGTGGAGCGAGGTCTCCAGATCAAGAAGATCGGCAACGAGATCTTGGAGACCCTCGGTGGCCGCGCGATTCATCCGGTCAACGTCAAGGTGGGCGGCTTCTACCGCACCCCGACACCTCGCGATCTTCGGCCGCTTCGGGAACAGGTCGCCCGCGGGCTGGACCTAGCCCTTGAGGTTGTCCAGTGGGTTGCAACGCTCGACTTCCCCGACGCGTCCTTCGAACATGAGTTGGTATCGACGTGGCACCCAACGGAGTACCCAATCCTCGGCGACCGGATCACGTCCGATCGAGGCCTCGACATCGGAGCGGACGTTTTCTTGGAGCACGTCGAGGAACACCAGGTGGAACACTCGACGGCCTTGCACGCACGGATGCTCGAACGAGGCAACTACCTGGTGGGCCCCTTGGCTCGGTATGGCCTTCACTCGGCCAAGCTCGGACCGATGGCGCTGGCAGCGGCCAAGGACGCAGGTTTGGGCGACGTGTGTCGGAATCCGTTTCAGAGCATCATCGTCCGGGCGGTCGAGGTCTTGCACGCCTTTGAGACCGCACTCGAAATCCTTGACAACTATGCACCTCCGAGCTCCCCCGCGGTCGAGGCCGATATCGGTGCAGGGACGGGCCACGCAGTAACCGAGGCCCCACGTGGCCTGCTCTACCACCGGTACTCGTTCGACGAACATGGCATCATCACCGATGCCGTCATCGTGCCTCCGACTTCGCAGAACCAGGGCACGATCGAGCACGACCTGTGGCATTTCGTGGAAGATCATCTCGATCTTCCCGATGATGAACTCCAACGAGCGGCCGAGGTCGTGATCCGGAATCATGATCCGTGCATCAGTTGCGCCACACACTTTCTGGACCTCACAGTTGATCGCACGTGATGAGTTTCCGTGCGCCTGTCGTTGTGATCGGGATCGGATCTGACTTCAGGCACGACGATGGGTTCGGACCAGCGGCCATTCATGCACTCGAGAAGTCCGAACTCGCGGCCGTCGACGACGTCGAGTTGATGGTTCTCGACGGTGAAGCAACGCGACTGATCGAGGCGTGGCGAGACAGACGTTTGGCCATCGTGATCGACGCAGTGGTAGCCGACTCACCGGCAGGGACGGTCCATCGAATCGATGTCGGGTCGTCAAACTTTCCGCCAGCGAGACATCCGTCGAGCTCGCATCGAGTCGATCTTCCTGAGGCGGTCGAGCTTGCCGTCGCGCTCGAGGTGGCGATGCCCGACCTGGTGCTCTTCGGTGTGGAGCCGGCTGACATGTCTCTCGGTCCTGGTCTGACCCCAGCCGTGAGTGCCTCGCTCGACAAGGTCATCGCGGAGGTGATCACCTGTGCAACCGCTCAGCCTTAACCCTCTCCGTGACGTCGAACGAGTGGCCGAACAGCTTGTTGTGACGGGAGTCGTGCAGGGAGTCGGCTTTCGACCCTTCGTACATCGGCTCGCGGCATCCTTGGGCCTCGATGGCCGCGTGTCGAACGATTCGACGCGCGTGCTGATCGACGTGGAAGGCCCCAGCGGCAAGCTCGACACGTTTGTCGAACGGATGCACCGAGAGGCGCCTCCATTGGCCCGCATCGAGTCGGTCGTGCGGAGTGCCGCGATGCTGCAGCAGTTCGACGGGTTCTCGATCGCCGAGAGCAAAATTGTGGCCGGGGCGCGAACGCTCGTCCCGCCCGACGCGGCACTGTGCGCCGATTGCCGCAGAGAGCTGTTCGATCCATCGGATCGTCGGTACCTGCATCCGTTCATCACCTGTACGAACTGCGGGCCCCGATTCACGATCATTACGTCGCTTCCTTACGATCGCCCGAACACAACAATGGCGGATTTCGAGATGTGCGATGTATGTGCGTCTGAATACACCGACCCTGCAGATCGTCGGTACCACGCCCAGCCGATCAGCTGCCTGGACTGCGGACCTGCGTTGCAGGCACGCTCAGCCGGCCAAACCCTCGATGGTGACCCGATCGATCGGGCCGTCGCGGTGCTGAATACTGGGGGAGTGATCGCCGTCAAGGGAATCGGTGGATATCACCTGGCATGTGACGCACGGAATGATGGTGCGGTGCAGGATCTGCGGGTACGGAAGCGCCGCCCTGACAAGCCCTTCGCGGTGATGGTCGTCGATACAGACACAGCGCATGAGCTCGGCGTTATCTCATCCGCCGAGGAGAACGAGTTGACCTCGACGGCCGCGCCAGTCGTGCTCGTTGAGGCGAAGCCGAACTCTCGCCTCGCACCCGCTGTTGCGCCAGGCAGCCCGCTGGTCGGAGTGATGCTGGCCTACACCCCAGTGCATTGTTTGCTGCTCAGCCGCTTCGGCGGGCCGCTTGTCATGACCAGCGCCAATCGGTCCGGCGAGCCGCTGGCGCACGACTACCAAAGCATCGATGAGCTCGGCGACCTCTACGACGTCATCCTTGACCACGATCGTCCAATCGACGTGGCTTGTGATGACTCGGTTGTGCGGCTGGTCGGCGACACGCTGCTGCCGATTCGGCGAGCACGTGGTTATGCCCCGATCCCGGTGCGATTCTCGTCGGCTGAGCGCTCGGTCGTAGCCACAGGGGCAGAGCTGAAGAACGCACCCTGCGTCGCAGGCAACGATCACGCCTGGGTCAGCCCACATATCGGCGACATGGAGAACTATCGCACGCTGGAGTCGTTCAAAGCGATGATTGGTCGTTTGGCCGCGTTGTTCGATGTGCACGGCGATGTCTTGGCTGTCGACCCGCACCCGAGGTACCTCTCATCCAGATGGGCGCTCGAGGAACGTGGCAACAGCATCGTCTCGGTCCAACATCACCACGCCCATATCGGTTCGGTGATGGCGGAACATCAACTCGACCCACGAACCCAGGTCTTGGGCTTTGC
>CAXMRH010000078.1:0-9530 GCA_964196045.1 uncultured Chthoniobacterales bacterium
GTCTCGCCACCGTCATCGGTGACGAACACCTCGCCGTGTTCGAACGGGTTCATGGTCCCTGGATCGACATTGAGGTACGGGTCGAGCTTCTGCATCGTGACTCGAAGGCCGCGGGATTTGAGAACCCGCCCGAGTGCCGAAGCAGTGATTCCCTTACCGAGTGAACTGGCTACTCCACCAGTGACGAAGACATGTTTGGTCACGGGAAATCACCTTAGCGATTGGGACCGGGCACCGGGTGGCAATTCGAGGCCATCCGTCACAATTGGGCGCACGATCGCAATCTCACGCCGAACTGTGGCGACTTGACGAGGTGGCCGCGAGCAATTCTTCGGCATGCTCGTGAGCGGAGCTGCTGTCGGGAGAGCCCGACAACATACGGGACACCTCGATCACTCGATCTTCCTCGCTTAGAACTCGAGCCTGCGATGACGTCGACCCCTTTTCGGTCGATTTGTCGATGAGGACATGGTTGTCCGCATACGACGCGACCTGCGCCAGATGTGTCACCACGAAGACCTGGCCGTCAGCTCCCAGAGAAGACAGGGCCTCACCGACGGCTCGCGCCGTCTCTCCGCCGATGCCGGCGTCGACCTCATCGAAGATCTTGATGGGCGGGCCACCCGCGAGCACTAGTCGAAGTGCGAGCATTGTGCGACTGAGCTCGCCACCCGACGCGTTCCTGCCGACCGGGAGCATTGGCAGGCCCGGATTAGGAGCGAGCATCATGGCCACGGCGTCGCCTGCATCGCCTTCGACATCGACTTGTACGTTCGCGTGAGGCATCGCAAGTTTCGCGAGTTCAGTTTGGATCGCTTTGGAAAGAGGGACCGCTGCCTTGCGTCGCTGCTTCAGAACCTTCGCGGATACTTCTGCGAGGTGGCGCTCAGCCAGCTGGCGACGATCCGTGAGCGCTTGGACCTGTTCCTCGTGTGATTCCAGCTGGTCGAGTTGTTCCTGAAGGCCTTGCCCGTATTCGATCACGTGAGTGAGGGTCGGGCCGTACTTGCGGCGGAGTTCGACGAGATTTTGGAGTCGTTCGCGTACGGCCTGGCGCGCTTCGGGATCATCGATGATTTGATCTCGAATGGCTCGCAGGTCGCTTCCGATATCTGACAGCTCCTCCTGCAGGCTCTGGACTCGACGGGTGATCTCGTCGAACGGCTCTGAGTCCGCGAGGATCGCTGCGGCCTGTCCGAGGGCATCGGTGGCAGGGCCATCGCTGCCCAGAAGATCGCCGGCTTGCCCAGCCGCGAGCTCGTCGTCGAACGCGTTCGCGAGGCGCGCCTCTCGCGCCTGCAATGTGCTGTCTTCTTCGGGATCGCTGAGTTGTGCGTCCACGACCTCGGCCAGTTGGTAGCGAAGAAGATCGATCTGACGGGCCCGTTCGGTCGCATCTCCGCCGAGATCAACGAGCGCGGCGTCGATCGCCGCGATATCTGCCCGCGCCCCACGTAAAGGTACCGGGTCGACCCCTGCAAAACGGTCGAGGGCAGCCCGTTGGGTTGCGGGCCGCAGCAATGACTGTTGTGAGTGCTGGCCATGGAGATCGACCAGGTCGCCGATCCGATCGGCCAGAACGGATGCGGTGGCCAGCGCACCATCGAGGTACGCCCGAGAGCGACCTTCCGCAGGAATTACCCGGCGCGCCACGAGCTCGACGCCGTCCCGGTCGACGAAACGCCCTTCGACGACGGCCTCGGCAGCACCGATTCGGACCATGTCAGGCTCGGCGCGGCCACCCATCAGAAGTTGAATCGCGCCCACGACCATCGTTTTGCCCGCGCCGGTCTCTCCCGTCACGGCGATCGATCCTCGTGGCAGCACGAGGGAGAGTTCTTCGATCACACCAAGGTTCTGGATGCGGAGTTCTTCGAGCATGTTCGGGCTTTGTGTACTTGGTTCGTGGTGGTCAGCGGTCGGCGATGCCAAGTTTCGACTTCAGGACCGCAAGGTTGTCGCGGGTGTCGAACGTGACGAGACGGGCAATGTGAGGTGATCTAGTGCATACGAGCGTGTCTCCTGGCTCCATGGAATGCATGATATTGCCGTCCACTGACACGACTCCCCCTCGGTGCCCCTCAATAGTCAGCTCGATGACCGAATCGGGTTCCAGAACGAGGCTGCGATCGAAGAGCATATGTGGTGATACCGGAGTGATCTGCAAGGCAGAGTGGGTAGGGAACACGATCGGACCACGTGCGGAAAGGGCATACGCGGTACTGCCAGTCGGGGTAGAGACAATCAACCCATCCGCCGAGTAGGACGTGAACCGCTTTCCATCGATCACGACACCGATTCGAACAGTGGTGTGGCCGTGGGCTCGTTCGACCACTATGTCGTTGAGGGCATGAAGCGTGGTCCCGTTCGAGGTCCCGGACACGAGCATGCGTTCCTCGATATCGTGGTCGCCGCTCAGGCATCGCTGGATCGCATGATCGAGCTCGTGCGGGTCGATCACGGTCAAATACCCAAGATCGCCGAAGTTCACTCCGAGGATGTTCACCTCTGCGCCGTCGAGCAGAGCAACCGTGCGGAGGATGGTGCCGTCGCCTCCGAGGCTCACCGCAAGGTCGAGATCGTTCGCAAACTCCTGCGGCTCGACACAACTGAGTTCGGACGTCCGCTCCGAGTCCTCTACGGGCGCAACGACGCTGTGGCCCTCTGAGGTCAGGTGTTTGGCGAGCCTTTCAGCGTGGCGGAGAGCCTCATTATCGGCCCCATGCAGGACGACTCCGATTCTTGCCATCAGGCGTCCGCGTTCTTAGATGGGGGTGTCCGTTTGGTGCTCACCCTGCCAAGTATGTCCCCCTGGCGTAGGTGAGCGAGGAATTCAACGTTTCCCTTGCCTCCCGTAATGGGCGAAATCGCGAGGTCGACGACCTCAAGCCCTGCCTCAAAGGCGGCATCGATGAACTCGTGAAGCACCCGTTTCCAGATTTCTGGGTCACGGATGATTCCCTTGCCCTTGCTCACCTCCTGCCTGCCGGCTTCGAACTGCGGCTTGACCAACACCACTACGTCGCCGTCTCGTGCGAGCAGCAGCGCAAGAACGGGGAGCAGCGAGGTGGTCGAGATAAACGACAGATCGGCAACGATGATGCCAAATCCCTCTCCTCGGTCGAGGTCCTCGAGTCGATCAGGCACGATGGAGCGAATGTCAGTGTTCTCGAGAGACACGACTCGGCCGTTCCTCCGAAGACGTTCATGGAGCTGATTCGTGCCGACATCGACGGCGACCACAGAATCTGCTCCAGCCTGCAACAAACACTCAGTGAACCCGCCTGTCGAGGAACCAGCGTCCAGCCCATGACGACCGGTGGGATCGATGTCGAATTCTTTGAGGGCCCCGTCGAGCTTGTGGCCTCCACGACCCACGAAACGAGGAGGAGGTCCGGCTACGAGGACCGGTTCCGCTGAGGACACCTGTCGGGTTGCCTTGAAGGCCGGGGCGCCGTTCACTGTCACGCGACGGCTCGCGATCAGGTCCTGTGCGTGCTGTCGAGAGGTAGCCAAACCCCGGGCGACCAGCTCGGCGTCGAGTCGGCGGCGTTTGATCGGTACGGCCCTCCCCAAACAGGCGAGGAACGAGTTACCCTCGCGAGGTGACGCGCGTGAGTTCGCGCGCCAAACTTGACTCTAGAACGTCATCGAGCGGAGACCTCAACGTGAGCACTACGAACGCTGTAGAAGACCTCGAACTCGAGGTCCGCACCTACGCTGACCGTTTTCAACAATTGGTGAACAACGTGGAGCGGGTCATCCACGGAAAGACCCGAGAAATTCGGCTCGCGTTCCTCTGCATGTTGGCGCAGGGTCACCTACTCATCGAGGACGTTCCTGGCACCGGAAAGACCTCTTTGGCACGGGCCTTGGCCGAATCGGTCGATGGCACGTTGACCCGAATCCAGTTCACACCGGACCTGCTCCCGAGCGATGTCACCGGCGTACAGATCTTCAACCAGTCGAACAGTGAGTTCGAATTCCATCCAGGCGCCGTATTCGCCAACGTCGTGCTCGCGGATGAGATCAACCGTGCGTCACCGAAAACACAGTCTTCTCTGCTGGAAGTGATGGAGGAATATCAGGTGACCGTCGATGGTGTGCCGCGACCCGTCCCCAATCCTTTCCTAGTGGTTGCCACAATGAACCCCATCGAACACGACGGTACGTACGCACTTCCGGAAGCACAGATCGACCGTTTCATGATGCGTCTGGCGCTCGGATACCCATCCGCTGTCGCTGAGATCGACATCATCGACAGCGCTCCTGCGGGACGCACCCGAGTCGACGTCGAACCGGTGCTGTCTACCGAAGAAGTGCGTCAAATGGCCCGTGTGGCCGACACGATCTACATCTCGCCCGCTGTCCGTCAGTACATCGTCTCGATCGTACGGGCCACCCGCGAACTGCCAGAACTTCGTATCGGCGTGAGCCCTCGTGGGTCGATCGCACTCGGCAGGACTTCCCGGGCATTGGCGGCTGCGAACGGACGGTCCTTCGTGACCGCCGATGATGTAAATGACCTCACGGAATCCGTGCTTGCTCATCGCATGCTTCTTAAGCCTGAAGCAGAGTTCGAAGGTATCGATTCGCTCGAATTGTTGCGTGCTGTTCTCCAGGAGATCCCGACGCCCAAAGAGCGGGTCGAGCGCTAACCGAGCGCGCTGATCTCGTGCTGACAGACGCTGGGAGATACTTTCTCGTCATTGGGGCGGTGACGCTGATTTCCGGACTCGCGTTCGGGTATCAGACACTCGCTGCGCTCGGAGTCGCGTTCTTGTTTGCGGTGCTGATCGGGCGACTCTGGATCATCCGTCGCCCTCGCGTCGACGCGAATCGCGTCGTGGTGCCGGAACGTGTTCGTGTCGGTCGGCCGGCTCGGTCGGATCTGACGATCATCAACACGGGGCGGCGTCGTACCTCTGGCGGACTCGCCCTGGAGCAGTTCGGTGGAACGCAGCTCCCGATCGAGCTGCCTAGCCTCGAGCCCAACGAGTCGGCGACGATCACCACGGACCTGCCGACCGAGTCACGCGGCGTGTTTCGCGTTGGGCCGCTCGACGTGACACGCGCTGACCCCTTCGGACTCGTACGCTCCGGCGAACCCGATGAGGGGATCACGCACCTGTGGGTGCACCCGCTGGTCCACCAGCTCGAACCATTTCCGAGCGGAATCGCACGCGACCTCGAGGGCCCCGACTCCGGCGAAGCCTTGGAGGGTGGAGTCACCTTCCACACACTTCGTGACTATGTCCGTGGCGATGACCTTCGTCAGATTCACTGGAGGTCCTCGGCAAGGACTGGCAAGTTGATGGTGCGTCACAACGTCGACACACATCAGCCCCGATCGCTCGTCATCCTCGATACCCGAGCCTCGTCCTACAGTGCTGAGTCCTTTGAAGATGCCATTCGTGCTGCGGCTTCGATCGTGATGGCCTCGATGACGCGTGGCTTCGAGTTTCGCCTCATGACCACCGATGGGCTCGAACTGAACCATCGCATGCCACCGCCAACGATCATGGACCGACTCGCAGAAGTTGGACTCTCCTTTCGTGGTGGCATCGCGGACACGCTGGAGCAGGTCCGGTCCGATCTGGGCGGCCTCTCGATGGCGCTGATCACGGGCACGATCACCGACGAGGAGCTCGCCGATGTGAATCGGTTTCGGGGACGCTTCGACGTCGTCACCGTTGCGCAGTTCACGGCCGGCACGCACGAATGGGAACGTACCATCCCAGACGCGACGGTTCTGACGTCGTCGTCGAGCGAGGAGTTCGCACGCGCCTGGAACCAGGTCACGAGGCGCTCATGAGACAACAGGTATTCCTCGGGCAGATCTCGGCGGCCGGTGTCTTGCTCACCGTTTCAGCGATGTTCTACAGCCGTGTCTTCTCGGGACCGGGCTGGGTCGGCCCAATTGTTGGAGCGGTCTTGTTCTCCGCTCTGTTTGCCGTCTCTTTGGCGCGGACATCCATGGATCGCTGGCTACGAGCATTGGCACTCGCCGTAGTCGGCGTCTTGTTCGTGATCCTGACGGTGATCTTGCCGGCAACAAGTTTTGGCGGGGCAGGAGATATCGCATCGGCCCTTTATGGGTCGAGCATCGATGGCTGGCGAAACGCGCTCGCCACGACACTTCCGATCGATACCAGTATCGCGGAGCCGCTGGGATTCGTCACCATGGTTGGATGGCTGGTCGGCTCGATAACTGGAGTGCTCATCGCACGATCAGAACACACGGCGTCGCCAATCGTGCCAGCCGTTGTGTTCGCGTCGCTTTCGCTGCCGCTGGCTGCACCAGAAGGTGTGGCAGCGTACGTGTTGATCGTCGTCTTGGTCGGCGCGGCTCTCTTGCTGGCACTTGTTCGGGCCGTGCCGCAAGCGTCGATCTCTGGGCTATCGCGCGAACGTGTGACAGAGTTCGTCGGCGAACGAATGCTCAGCGAGCGTTTGTTGGCCGGCCTACCTGTCTTGTTGGTTCTTGCTCTTCTCGCACCGTTGGTCGCAGCGCTTCTTCCAGGATCGGACGATCCCTTCGATCCGAGGCGATTGAGAAGTGAGGAGGTCGTGACAGCGTCTGCGGTGAATCCACTCGCAGAGCTGAAATCGCGACGCGAGAGCTCGGACCGCGCCTTCCTCCTCACTCTCCCAGCTCCGCCGTCCGCTGTCTTCTTCAATCGCATGGGTCTCGTTTCGCTCGAGAACTACGACGGAGCTAACTGGACGACCAACTCGACCTACAGCGCGACTTCAGCGGACATTCCGGCTGCATACGACGTGACCGTCGAGACGTTGACGGTGCGACAAGTAGTCGAAGTCGTCGACGCTACGACGCCGTGGGTTCCAGCGGCACAGCCCGTCAGCCGGATCGAGGCGGATGACGTTTGGTATGACGACGTCTCTGGCTCGTTGCTCAACCGCGCGGACGAAGGAGCGCGTACCTACACGGTCGTCTCTCGAATCCCGGCCCCAACGGATGAACAAAAGCGCGCGGCCGCGGTCGACCGGAGCGAGCCGCGATACTTGGATGCGCCGATCATCGCTGACGACTCGCCGATCAACGACCTCGCGGCACAAGTCGACGGCGCCTCCGACTACGAACGCCTCAAGTCATTGGAAGAGGTTCTCCAAACGAGCTTCACGCTGGTGAACGAGGAACCATCTGGAACCGCGCTCGGTCGAGTCGAAGAATTCCTTGTCGATGGCGAGGGATACCGCGATCAGTTCGTGTCGGCGTTTGCGATCGCAGCGCGGCAGCAGGCGTTCCCAACACGTATCACGATCGGTTACCGAATCGCAGAGCAAGCCGACGATTCGTCGCTCGTCTTCCTCGACACGGTCACTTCGGAGGATTACGACGCCTGGCCTGAAGTGCTGTTCGAAGGAATTGGTTGGGTCGCGTTCGATCCTGTGCCGCCCATCAGCGGCGAGGCAGGTACGGACCAAGACGACGCGACTGAGATTCCTGAGGGACGGCCAGCGAGCCAAGGTCCGACACCCTTTGAGTCCGATCCATCCGAGGACGATGAGCTCGACGAAGAGGATTCCGGCCCGGGGACGACCGTCAAGGTTCTCGTGGTTTCGGGTCTATTCCTCCTCGTGTTCCCCATCATGTTGCTTGTTATGGTCGCCATCGCAAAACTGCTCCGTCGTCGATATCGAGAGAGCCTCGAGGATCCGACCGCCCGGGTTCTTGCCGGGTGGCAGGAGTCGAAAGATCGGTTGCTCGAAGCTGGCGTCGACATCAGTCCGGATATGACCGTTAAGGAGATCGTTGCGGTGAGTCGCCGCGAGCTTGGGGTCCATGCGTCGTCATCGCTCTCTGCGCTCGCGCCTCATGTCACCACGACGATCTACTCGCCGAGCGCCCCCGGCTCGGCTACCGCTGATCTGGTGTGGGACGAAGTCGACCTGTTCGATCGTCAGCTCAACGAGACACGCTCTCGCGCACAGAACGTGAAGGCTAAGGTCGACCCCCGCCCGCTTCTTGAGCGCCTCTGAGCCGTTCGTCTCCCGGCTTCGCCTCCAGCGGTCGCAATCCGAGCCTGACGGCTCTCGATGCTCGGCTGCTGAGGGGATCAAGGTCACAGCACCTCCTCCAGCCAGATTCTTTTGACTGTATGGCCGCCCAAGATGTGGTGCTTGACCCAGCAGCGGTACGATCAGGCCGTGTCCTACGAGGTCGAAACCCACGTCTTCAACGGCCCATTTGACCTTCTCCTGCATCTGATCCTCGCGGAAGAGGTCGAGCTGTATGAGATCTCACTGGCTACGATCGTCGACGCGTACCTGGTCGAGCTCGACAAGATGGAACATCTCGATCTGAACCTCGCAACGGAGTTCCTTCTCATCGCTTCCACGTTGGTGGAACTGAAGGCCCGCAGGTTGCTGCCCGACGACGACAGCTGCGATCTGGACGATGAACTCGCGCTCTTCGAAGAGCGCGATCTCTTGTTGTCTCGGCTCGTCGAGTGCAAGACCTTCAAGGACGCGGCAGGTGTACTGCGTCAATTACACGATGCGGGTGGGCGAACCTACCCCAGAGTTGCGGGAGTCGAGGAACGATTCCTGGGTCTGGCTCCCGACCTTCTTGAGGGCATCGATGTCGATGATCTTCGAGACGCTTGTATTCGCGCCCTCACACCCCGACCTGAACCAATGCTGGACTTGTACCACGTCAGCGCTGTCACGGCGTCGGTTTCCGATGCCGTGCGGGAGCTTGTCGACGAGTTGCCGCAATCGGGACGTATCCTCTTTCGCGATCTCACGTCAGGGCTCGTCGATCGGATCGAGGTCGTGGTGCGATTCCTCGCGGTTCTCGAACTCTTCAAACAGGGACTCGTCGAGATCGTTCAAGCCCGAGCGTTCGGCGACATCGAACTCGAGTGGGTTGGCGGCGACCCAGACGATGCCTTGGACGCCCTAGCAATCGACAGGTATGACGGATGACTGATCTTCAACCACAGAACGCCCACGCGCCTGAAGGATCTGCGGCAGATACCGTCGATCTGACTCGTGACGAAGGAGCCGAAGCCGGCCTCCCGGCCGAGCTGACGGCCGCTATCGAGGCGGTGCTGATGGTGGCCGAGCGGCCCATTGAGCCTCGGCTTCTGGCGCAGCTGGTGGAGACGAGTGTCGAGTCGGTGGAAGCGGCGTGTGCCGATCTCGATGCGGTCTACCGGGAGCAAGGGCGAGGGTTCGTCCTGGCGCGTGTCGCAGGCGGGTACCGGTATCAGAGCCACCCCGAGCAGGCCGCATACGTAGAGAGATTTGTTGTCGAGGGCCAGTCGAGCCGACTTTCCGCGGCGGCGCTGGAGACGATGGCGATCGTGGCGTACAAGCAGCCGATCTCACGCGCTCAAGTCGCGGCGATCCGTGGCGTGTCCGTCGATGCGGTGATGCGCACACTGACTCAACGGGGATACATCGCTGAAGTTTCTCGAGACAGCGGGCCCGGGCAGGCAGTCATGCATGGAACAACGGCGCTTTTTCTCGAGCGTTTGAACATCGATTCGATCGTTGATCTA
>CAXMRH010000079.1:0-3956 GCA_964196045.1 uncultured Chthoniobacterales bacterium
ACCCAGAGTGATGTCAGTGTCGCTCGCCGTTCGCATGCTTCTCGGAGCGGTCCGGCGTCACGAGCAGCCAAGAGTGACTCGGGCAGTATCAGGGCGACAACGCCGCTCGAGGACACCCTCATCAGAGCAAGGTGGAGGAACAGCCCAGCCTCATCGACGTACCCAGCTGCGACCTCGTCGTACTCCGAGCGCAGTCGAGCGCGACGACTGGCAGCCCGACTCGTGTGCTGCGATAACTGCCCAAGAAACGGCGGGTTCCCTACGACCAGATCGAACTGGTTTGGCCAAGACGGGTCCAGATCGAGCAAGGCGTCACAACAGCTCGTCTCGATCCTTCCGCTGCCGCGAGCCCAGAGCTCCAACGATGCGTCACACACGGCCAGTGCGACCGAATCGATGTCGCTCGCATAGAGCGAACGCACGATGTCACCTCGGGCTGTCCCGGTGCTTCGTTCTGCTGCTCGAGCCGCTGCCAGAAGGAAGGCTCCACCGCCGGCCGCTGGATCCCAGACGCGTAGAGGTCGGTCGAACTCGCGCAGCTCCAGCTCAGACGTGGCGAGCCCAACGACCCTGTCCGCCACGGCACGAGGCGTGAAGTGCGAGCCCTGTGTTCGACGATCGCGAGCGTTCATCATTCGCTCCCAGGCCGCGCCCAGCACATCAGGGGTGCACAAGCTGGGCGGAAGGCTCTCCGCAATCCACGAATCGCCTGGTGATGCGCCGTAGGCCATCAAGGCCTGAGGTTCTGCACAACCCAAGACGGATGCGAGATGTGTGCTCAGGGCGCGGAGCACCTGACCCGCATCCTCAGGAGATGGCTGTATCGGAAGCCGCGACCAGAGGCCAGACAACGTGGGAGGAATCCCAGCTATTAGGTTCTCGGATCCCATGCGGCCAGGTCCTGAAGTCGTGCGTCGTTCGAGAACATCTCGACCATCGGCACATCGAGGCCGACTCGCTTCTGCATGCGACGCACCTCGAGTTCCTCGTTGAAGAGCACGAGGGTCACGACGAGCCCCTTGCTGCCAGCACGTGCCGTCCGACCAGAACGATGCAGATAGGTCTTGTGTTCGGCAGGTGGATCGAAGTGGATCACAACCCCGACATCGTCGACGTGGATACCACGTGCAGCCACATCCGTTGCGACGAGCACCGCCAAGCGACCTTCACCGAAGTCAGACAGTGCCTTCTCTCGATGGTTCTGCCGAAGGTCGCCGTGAATCGCAGCAGCATTTACACCAAGGTCGACGAGCGACCGGGCCAGACGGTCGGCCATGTGTTTGGTGGCCGTGAACATGAGGGTGCGATCGACGGAATCCGAGATGGCTGCGGCGACGTTGATCTTGTCCATGCCGTGTACTTGGATGAACCGATGGGTCATCTGGTCGACGGTCACTTCTCGCGACTCAACCTCATGGAAAACAGGATCGGATTGGTAACGCCGGACCAGGCTGTCGACCACACCGTCCAGCGTCGCAGAGAACAACAGTGTCTGGTGGTCGTTTTCAGCCTGGCGGAGAAGCCATTCGACCTGGGGTAAGAATCCCATGTCGGCCATGCGATCAGCCTCATCGACGATCACGTGGGTCAGGTCTGCCAACGAGACGGCCTTGCGGTCGACAAGATCGATCATGCGGCCAGGTGTGGCCACCACGAAATCGATCCCCTTCTCGAGCTTGGTGATCTGGCGCTCGATGTTCGCTCCGCCGTACACCGCAGCAACCCGTACGCCGCGGGACTTCGCTAGTGGCTCGAGTTCCTCGGCGACCTGAACAGCGAGTTCACGCGTGGGAACAAGCGCGATGGCCAGCGGGAACTTTGACTTCGCCGTTCCGATTCGTTCGATAACGGGGATCCCGAAGGCAAGTGTCTTTCCGGACCCCGTCTGTGCTTTGCCGCAGACATCTCTGCCTGCCATGGCATCGGGAATTGCGATAGTTTGGATGGGAAATGGTTCGGTGATCCCCCGCGAGGCCAGTGCGGCGCACAGATCATCCGAGACGCCGAGATCGGCGAAGGTGGTCTTCATGTGGTTTCTTTTCGATGTTTGAGAAACCTCATGCTACTGGCAGCGGGTGCGCCCTCCGGTCATGGGCTTGAAACCAACACGCCGCCCTCAACGAACGACTCGGCCGTCCTTCACCATCACACCTTCACCCTGTAGGAGTTTGGTGTGTTCATGCTCAAGGCCGGGCACCAAACGGCCGGTCGAGGTCACGATACGCCACCACGGTAAACCGTCCGAAACACGCAAAACCCGTCCGACAGCGCGGGCAGCGCCAGGAAAGCCAGCCTCGAGCGCGACTTCGCCGTACGTCATCAGATCGCCTGCACGTAACTCCTTGATCACCCGCGTCACGGCCGCCTCGAAACTCGTGTCTTCGGCCATCCTATTCGTCAGTCGTGCGCCGGCTCCAGGCGCACAAGTTGCAGTGGCGCAGCGATCCCAGGAAGCTGTTGTTCGCCTGCTGCAAAGGCTCGCGTATTCACCAGAAGCGACGTCATCATGGACTTTGGGGCGAGGATCTCGTCGGACCCGGCGAGATCGCTGAGCCGAGCCGCCAAATTGACCGCCTGACCGATGTGATCGTCACCTTCGAATAAGATCACGTCTCCGGAGGCAACACCTGCTCGGAGCGGCAGAACGGTGGCCTCACGGTTCGCCTCGATCATCGCGACGACCGCTTCGATCACTGGCTCCGGCTCGACGCCGACGAGCATGGCCCCGTCGCCGAGCCACTTCGCGATTCGAACGCCATGCACGGACGCAAGCCGACGGATGCTTCCGCGGATCGTCTCGAGCAACTCGACCGCAGCTGCGTCGCCTTCACGGTCGGTGAACTCCGTGAAACCAGAAACGTCAACGAATGCAAACGTCCGCTGAACGCGCGTCACACCCTCGATTCGCACGATGTTGCTCACCAGCGGCACGCTAGTCGGAGGTGATGGTATGCGAGGCGCCGAAGCCGACACATGGCTCGGCGACGCGTACCATGGGCGCCCGTGAAGGCGTTCGAACAGTTTGTGGAATGGCCCTGCCAGATGATCGCAGCAGGTGTCGTCGCGCCAGACGGCTCGGTCCACACACATGGAAACGTCGACCACCGCTTCCCCCTCGCATCCGTAACGAAGATCCTGACCGCGACAGCCATCCATCTTGCAGCGGAGGAAGGAACACTTACGCTCGAGGACACCCACGATGATGAAGGCGCCACACTTGCTGACCTGCTAGGTCACGCCTCGGGAATTGCGTCGACTGGAGAGCGTCTCGACCACCCGGGCAGGCGCCGTATCTACTCGAACGCTGGATACGAACGAGCGGCCAACGCCTTGGAGATCGCATCGGAGATGACGTTCCGCGACTATTTGACGGAGGGTGTGTTTGAACCTCTGCACATGCCGTCGACCAAGCTCGTCGGCAGTCCAGCCCACGGAGCCGAGTCGACGGTGAGCGACCTCCTTACATTCCTCGGAGGCTTCAAAGGCCTGCTCGCTCCATCAACCGTCGAAGCCATGACCACGCCTTACCTACCTGAACTCATCGGCGTCCTACCCGGATATGGGCGCCAAGCACCAAACACCTGGGGACTTGGCCCCGAGATTCGTGGCCTGAAGTCGCCTCATTGGACGGGAAGCCTGAACAGTGCCGCGACATGGGGACACTTCGGCGCCGCAGGAACCTTTCTCTGGGTCGACCCGGAGGCGGCCACCTCGATGATCGTGCTCACCGATCGGGACTTCGGAGACTGGGCGATCCAACGCTGGCCTGCCGTGAGCGACGTCGTCCTCGCTGAGCTCGATGTGGTCGCGTCGTAGACGACGGGTCTCGCTACGTCGTTGAAACGGGTTCGTCCACCGAAGACGAATCGCGGCGCCAGAACGCCAGAAGCAAACCGCTCACGACGAGCACGATGCTCATCCAGATATTGACACGCAGACCTGCGACCTCGTTCGCC
>CAXMRH010000080.1:0-6927 GCA_964196045.1 uncultured Chthoniobacterales bacterium
AATCAGGCTGAACAAAATTCGTTCCAGCGCAATGCCTTGCTCGTGCAGGGTCAGGCCACCAATCCCTTCTATGTACTCGACCGTACGACCTGGCAGTTCAGCCACGTCAACAAGTCCGCGTTGACGGGCTGTCGAACAACCCCCGCCGAGGTAACTGACGCTCTCGGCCTTCCCGCCGGGCTGAACACCGCAGGACTCGTCGACATCAACTAGCTGTCGGCGCGCCGGATGGAGCATCGCAATATCGGGCGCGGTTCGCGAGCGCGTGGGAAACACGGCAGCGATCAAGCACGACAGGTTGTGGCATCTGAGGGCTCGGGCCGTCGTGCCCAACCGCGAGAGGGATATCCTGAAGATTCGAGAGCCATCGGTTCGAAAGGGTTCCCCCACATGAGCACAGCAGACATCGGCGTCGATCTGAGCAAGTACGACCTTGGCTGGTCAGACGAAGAGGACTACCTCTACAAGCCCAAGCGCGGACTGAACACCGACATCATCAATGAGATGTCGTGGATGAAGGGCGAACCCTCGTGGATGCGGGACTTTCGCCTGAAGTCTTACGACCGGTTCGAGAAGCGCCCGATGCCCAACTGGGGCGGCGACATGTCCGAGATCTATTTCGACGACATCTTCTATTACATCAAGCCAACAGAGAACGTGACAGACGACTGGGATGACATCCCGCAGGCGATCAAGGACACGTACGAAAAGCTCGGCATTCCGGAAGCCGAGCGCAAGTACCTCGCTGGTGTTACAGCGCAGTATGAATCCGAGGTGGTCTACCACCGCAACCGAGAAGACCTCGAACAGCTCGGAGTCATCTTCTGCGACATGGACACCGCGCTTCGCGAGCAGCCTGAGCTGGTGAAGGAATACTTCGGCACCATCATTCCTCCGAACGACAACAAGTTCAGCTCGCTCAACTCGGCCGTGTGGTCTGGTGGCAGCTTCATCTATGTGCCGCCAGGGGTCACGGTCGACCAACCGCTTCAGGCCTACTTCCGCATCAATGCGGAGAACATGGGCCAGTTCGAACGCACACTCATCATCGCCGACGAGGGCTCAACCGTTCACTACATCGAAGGCTGCTCGGCTCCCGTCTACACCTCTGACTCACTTCACTCCGCTGTTGTCGAGATCATCGTGAAGGAGAGCGCACGCGTCACCTACACGACCATCCAGAACTGGTCGAACAATGTGTTCAACCTCGTGACCAAGCGGGCCAAGGTGTACGCCGAGGGCCATATGGAATGGATCGACGGCAATATCGGCAGCCGCCTCACCATGAAGTACCCATCGGTAGTGATGGTCGGTCCGAAGGCTTCGGGCGAGGTGCTCTCTGTTGCGTACGCAGGAAACGGGCAGCATCAGGACGCGGGCGCCAAGATGGTGCACGCTGCCCCGGAGACAACTTCGAAGATTGTGTCGAAATCGATCAGCTCCGACGGTGGACGCACCAGCTATCGCGGACTCGTGCACGTCGCCGAAGACGCACACGGATGTAAGAGCCACGTGCAATGTGATGCGCTCATCCTCGACGATGACTCGATCAGCGACACCTATCCCTACATGGAGATCGGGTCGCGTGATGCAATTGTCGGTCACGAGGCCACCGTCTCGAAGGTGGCGGACGACCAACTCTTCTACCTGATGAGCCGAGGCCTCTCTGAGGAACAGGCGATGGGCATGATCGTCAACGGCTTCATAGAACCGATCACACGAACGCTCCCGATGGAATACGCCGTGGAGTGGAGCCGTCTGATCGAGCTCCAGATGGAAGGCTCCGTCGGGTAGAAGGGCGCTGGGGTGATCCGGACAACCACTCCGCGTCCGTTTTGCTAGGCCATATCTCCCAGGCATACACTCTGCGTGATGGCGTACAGTGGTCTTGTCACGCCAACGACTGGTGGATGCGTCATATGCGGGGCAACATGAACAAGTTGAGCACCATGACGAGCAACGAACGGTTGACGCGCGTCTCGTCCGAGGGTCTCAGCGTCGCGCGTGAACGGTCTCTCTACGAACGGCGCTTCAAACGAACCCTCGACGTCACGGTCGGAGTCCTGATCCTTCTGGTGTCGCTCCCGATCTCGCTCGGAATCGCGATCGCCATCCGTGTTGGCCTCGGCAAGGGCATCTTGTACAGCCAGGACCGGGTCGGCCTCAACGGCACGCCGTTCGTCATCTGGAAGTTCCGCACGATGGGACTCGATCGTCGTCGGAGTGAAGAAGGGCTTCCAATCGAGGAGGACCGACGAGCCGACCACAAAGTCCTCGACGATCCACGACACACCGGGCTTGGTCGACTGCTTCGAAAGCTCAGCCTCGATGAACTCCCACAGCTCGTGAACGTGATCCGCGGCGACATGAGCCTCGTCGGACCACGGCCAGACCTTGTCACTATCGCCACCAAGCGCGGGTACCCGCCTCACATTCGCCACGATGTTCGCCCAGGGATGACTGGCCCATACCAGGTATCCCATCTTCGGATGAACGCCGACCTTCGAGATGGGCTGGATCTCGACGAGCAGTATGTCAAGGAGTTGAGCTTCGGCAACGACCTTCGCTACTTGGCGAAGACCCTCCGTGTCACGTTGAACCGCTCCTCTGGTTCCTGACAACGCTCCGCACCCATGGGCCGAACACTGGCTCGGCACGATTTCGGGCACAATGATCCAATGCCGATGCGCCAAGACTGCAAGTACTTCGAGAGTCGCTCCTACCCGAGCGGTGACACTGTTCGAAAGTGTGACCTCGACCTTGCCCCCGAGGCGCCATGGCGGTGTCCGGACGACTGCCCGAAATTCACGAGGCGTCTCGCCGACGTGAACTGGAGTCATGGGACGCTCGTGACGCCGCCGACACCGGCAGAACCCTCGAGCCTCGGCGATGATGACAGTATCGCCGCTCTCCTCGACGAAGCAGAAGACATAGTGAACAACGCAGGTCCTTCGATCCGAGCTGAGGTCGAGGCCGACCGAGTCGCAAAGTCGAAAAAAGGCCGCGGACTCGGCCGTTTCTTCGGTCGCGGAAAACGCAAGGACTGACCGTTCGACCAGACCGCGGTGCACCACACGGCGATAGCGTGGGACGTCATGCCTGAAGCCCTGACGCTCGCCCCGTGGCTCGACGCACTGCGCTCAGACGCAGCGTCGAGTTTCCTCGAAGCGGAGATGCCATCGGACTCCGAGGAGGTGTGGCGCTACAGCCGCATCCATTCCATCGATCTGCGCCAATTCGTCGCGGCCGAGCCACAATCGACGACGGTCGAGCCCGAGCTGATCGACGGAGGGGCCGCAACCGTAGTCATCCGCGATGGGCGGGTCACGAGTATCGAACGGACCGACTCACTGGGCAAAGCGACGGTTCAGACGATCAGCGAACACGAGGACGGCGAGAAGATTTTGAACAGCGTCCGCGGCGACGCGAACGACGCTGTTGCACACCTGCATGACGCCAACCTGACCGACGTGATCATCATCGACGTTCCGCGCGGTTTCCACGTGAGCGCACCGATTGTCATCGACACCTACACCGACGCACAATCTGGCCTGACGGCCCCACACACGATCGTTCGTGCAGCAAACGGCGCATCGGTCAGTGTCCTCGAGCGTCGGCGCTCCGGTGAGGCTGAACAACTCGTGATACCCACGGTCGAACTCGATGCGGCACCGAACGCCCGAATCGGGTATCTCGTAATCCAGCAGCTCGGAGCCGCAACAATCTCGCTCGAAAACCACGTGTCGAGTGCGGATCAGCAGGCCCACGTGGTCTCTTCGGTCGCCGCGTTCGGCGGCTCGTACGCTCGAACCCGGGCCGACTTCAAGCTGATCGGTCGAGGCGCGAGCGGTGACCTCCTCTCGGCATATTTTGGGGATGGCTCCCAAATGCTCGACTTCCGGACCTTCCAAGACCACCTCGCTCCCGACACGACGTCCAATCTGCTCTTCAAGGGAGCCGTGACCGGTGAGGCTCAGTCGGTTTACACCGGTCTGATTCGGGTCGCTGAAACCGCACCCGGCACCAATGCCTTTCAGACGAACCGCAACCTCAAACTCTCCGACGCCGCCTGGGCCTACTCGGTGCCCAACCTCGAAATCAAAACGAGCCAAGTGTCGTGCAGCCATGCGTCGACCGTTGGCGAAATCGATGAAGATCAGCGCTTCTATCTCGAGAGTCGCGGTGTACCGACCACCACAGCCGAGCAGCTCTTGGTCTCTGGCTTCTTCGCGGAAGTTATTGCGCAGTTTCCGATCGACGCGGTCAAGGTCGAACTGCAAACGATCATCGACGATGCTCTCGCTGTCGATCGAGCCGCACTGGAACCTGCATGAGCACCACACCAGAGCAGACCAGCAGCGTGAAACTCTGCGAACTCGACAGCATCAGCGATGGCGACATCGCCCGCGTCGAGATCGATGGCCGCCCGATCGCCTATGCGCGGATCGGCGACCAATGGTTCGCCATCGATGACACCTGCAGTCACGCGAAGGTGTCACTTGCTGCTGGCATCATCGACGAGGACGACCTCACGATCGAATGCCCGAAGCATGGCGCACTTTTCTCGCTAGAGAGTGGCGAAGCACTCACGCTGCCCGCAATAAAGCCGGTAGCGGCCCATGACGTTGTCGTCCATGAGACCGGTGTTTTCATGACCCTCGCGCAGGAAGCCAGAACCACATCATGAGCGAGCTCGTCATCACCGACCTGCGGGCCAGCGTCGGAGATAAGGAGATTCTGAAAGGGGTCTCACTCACCATTCGAAGCGGCGAAGTGCACGCAGTCATGGGGCCGAACGGCTCCGGTAAATCGACACTCAGCCACGTGATCACCGGCAAGCCGGGTTATCGGGTCACCGGAGGGTCGGTCACCCTCGACGGCGTCGAACTGCTCGGTATGGCCTCCTGGAAACGTGCAAAGGCTGGGCTATTCCTGGCAATGCAATATCCGACCGAAGTTCCGGGCGTCTCGCTCGAGGCGATGCTGAGCGCTTCGGCGGTTGCTGCTGGTCGTGATGAGTCGATCGTTCGCGCGAGCATTGCGAGCGAAGCAGAACGAATCGGCCTCGATCCCGCGCTTATCGTGCGCCCACTCAACGTCGACCTCTCCGGTGGCGAGAAGAAGCGGAACGAAACGGTGCAGCTCGGCGTTCTAGAGCCGAAGTTCGCCATCCTCGACGAGATCGACTCTGGCCTCGACGTCGATGCCATGCGAGCGGTCACGCGAAGAGTCGAAGAAGCCACGAACGATGCGGACGCGCCGCTCGGTGTCCTGGCGATCACGCACTACAAGCGATTGTTCGAAGAGCTCCAACCCGATCGTGTGCACGTGTTCGCCGCCGGTGTCATCCAGACCTCGGGAGGCGCGGAGTTGGCCGAAGAGCTCGAACGAACCGGATACGGCGAATGGGTCGACTTGGCTGTCGAGGAAGACTCCGGCTTCGCGGCATTCCACGACCCGTTCGGGTCCACGACGTTCGCTGAGGATCTCAACCTTCACGAAGGCTGAGTCGACGCTCCCAAGACCGCGGATTGCAGGGCTGGTTCGCCCACCTTCCGGGCAAGACACACCGGGGATCGTTCACCAGAAACGACCAATAGGCCGTAGGGCGTGAGCTGTGGGGCTATTGAAATGCCGTCGGGCTGACTTCCCGTCCAGAAGCGACGCGAACCGAGAAGCATTCCCACGGTCCCACGATCAGCGGCGATGACATCGGACGATCCATAGACCGAGACGAAGCTGAGCGCAGCCACTGCGGCGCCATCGAACTGCAGGTCGGAGACCGTTTCCCACACGACGGAACCGTCCGCCGTGTCGATCAGTCGGATTCGCTCCAAGCCGCTGACAGCGGGATGCGGGTCCCTCGTCACGATCCGCTCGTCAGACGTCCCGATGATGCTCTCAAAGGCTTGTGCCGTGGCTGGAACGGTCCAGTCCTTTTCGCCAGTTGTTGAATTGAGCCCGAAGAGCACGAACGGCTGCGCGGGTAGCGGCTCGTCGTTCGCGGTCGATGCCACCAGATGGGTGTCGCCGATCCAAAACGCCTCACCGATGTTCGTTGCTCGCCACAGTTCATAACCTGTGGTTCGATCAAACGACACGACGCCACCGCCTGGAGCTGCATTTGTCGACAATTGGACGGAGACAACAGTTGGGGTGACCCACAGTTGGCCCGCACCGAGTCGATTGGCCGTGATGTCGAACAGACGCGAGCGATTCGTGATGTCCACAGCGATGACCCTCGGCCCGGCGGCGACTGCCAACGTCTGGTCGTTCGCGGCCACGGCATCTGGGCGCTCGATCGGAAGCTCCCACAGAACCGATCCCGAGGCGAAGTCGATCGCGTGCACGCCAACGTTGTCGATCGCGAACGCGAAGTCCGAACTCAGTACGACGCTGCTGAAGTCGAACTCCGAATCGTTGACCCAGAGGTCCTCACCAGTCTCGGGATCCAGGGCCCGCACATCTTGGCGAGTGACGACGATGAGCCCGTGCTCGGAGACTGCGATCTGCTCTGGCTCGCTGTCCAGGAATCGTTGCCAGAGCGGCACCCGGCCATCGATGTCGATCGCACCCACTCCGGGCCGAAGCCCACGGTCCCATTGGAACGACACGTAGGCGGTCGATCCACCGATGACCGAGATTCCACCGGGACGAGGAATCGGGAAGGACCAAGTCTTTTCTCCGCTGCTCGGGTCGAACAACGTCAGCCGCGAATTGTCGCCCGCCACACAGGGTCCGTCGGGTTGTTCGGCTTGGATGAAACTCGCGTCGGCGAGTGAACGCGGAAAGACGATCTGTGTCGGTGCGCGGTCAGGAGTCGACACCGAGGAACTCGGTGCGGCAGCTTCGGATTGGGATGGTTCGTCTGATGCAGCGCAGGCAGCGACGAGCAGGGCGAACGTCGCCCCCCACGCTGCCGAACGG
>CAXMRH010000081.1:0-12800 GCA_964196045.1 uncultured Chthoniobacterales bacterium
CAACTTCTGCATTGTCCATTGCACTAGTGCGAATTCGAGCATCACGGCTTCTCGTAGAAGGTACGCAAATCGCGAACCGCTGACGTCAGCACCTTTCTCGCCGTTCACCCAGCCCATCGGCGCGCCAAAGGCCGCGTGAGCGAGAGGTGGGGGGGGGACCTGGTCGCCGACCGTCGTGACGAGTTCGAGATCCTCTTCTCGACCTCCGGGTACCGAAGGGTGTGCAGGGTTGGGGATCGTGAGGATTAGTTCGTCGACCTGTGCCTGAAGGGCGTCGAGCTCTGTCTCTTTCGACTTCAATTCCTGTTTTAGTTCGTTCGCCGCCGCGATCTTTGCTGGCCGATCGTCCGGAGCAGATTGTCCGATCTCCTTCGACACGGCGTTGGCCTGTCCGCGGAGCTCCTCGACCGAGGTCAGCAGCGCACGTCTGGCGTGGTCAGCTGATGAGAGAGTTTCGAGGTCTTCGGCGGTTGCGCCCTTCAAGATCGCGCCGTCGCGGTATGTCTGATCGTCGAGTTGTCGAAGGTTGATCACGCAACGACAATCCCGCCCCGCCGACCGAGTGGCGTCCCGAGACGCGTGGTGCCCCTACTCGTCTCGCATGACCGCAACGTCGTGCGGGTGACTCTCACGCAATCCTGATTGGGTGATGCGAATGAGACGACTATGGGTCCGCAGTTCATCGATGTCGGCGGCCCCCGCGTAGCCCATTCCGGAGCGCAGACCTCCCGCCATCTGACCGATGAGGTCGCTGATGGATCCGGCGTACCTGACGCGGGCCTCCACACCTTCAGGCACGTGTTTGCCGGGGGCCTGACCCGAGCCGTAACGATCCGCTGCCCGTCCGCGCATGGCTCCAGCAGATCCCATGCCGCGATACGTCTTCCACATCGCGCCATCCACCAATTCGAGGTCGCCTGGCGCTTCGTCAGTACCAGCGAGCAAGTTGCCCACCATGACCGCATTCGCGCCTGCGGCGAAACACTTCACGATGTCGCCAGAGGTGACGACTCCGCCGTCGGCGATGATCGGAACGCCGTGTCGGCGAGCGGCACGCGCACACTCATGGATAGCGGTCATCTGTGGCATGCCTGCCCCGGCAACGATCCGGGTCGTGCAAATGCTTCCGGCGCCAACGCCTACCTTCACGACATCTGCACCGGCTTCGACGAGTGCGTCGACACCCTCTGCGGTGACGACGTTGCCGCCGACGACGACGATTTCGGGCCATCCCTTCTTGATCGTGCGAACGGCATCGATGACACCAGCTGTGTGGCCATGTGCAGTGTCGATTACCAACATGTCGACACCAGCCGCTGCGAGCAGTTCGGTACGTTCGGCAGTATCGGTAACGCCGATTGCGGCGCCGACGCGAAGACGGCCGGAAACGTCGAGGCTCGCGTTGGGCTTCTCGATTCGTTTGTCGATGTCCTTGACGGTGATCAGGCCGGAGAGCACGCCGTCGTCGTCGACGAGCGGAAGTTTCTCGATGCGGTGTTTGTGAAGGACCTTCTTCGCATCCTCGAGTGTTGTACCGATCGGCGCAGTGACCAGACCATCGCTGGTCATGAAGTTCGTCACAGGTTGGTCGTACTCGTCGACCGTGCAGAAGCGGATGTCGCGATTCGTGAGAATGCCAACCAGCCGCCCATCGGGTTCGCAGATCGGCACGCCGCTGATCTTGTGCGTGCCCATGAGTTGTTCGGCATCGGCGAGGGTCGCGGTGGGAGGTAGCGAGATCGGGTTGGAGATCATGCCGGCTTGTGCACGCTTGACCAAGTCGATCTGTGCGGCCTGCTCCACCGGCGAGAGGTTTCGGTGAAGGATGCCGATGCCACCCTCGCGTGCCATGGCAATGGCGAGGGTCGCTTCGGTGACGGTGTCCATGGCTGCGGACATCAGCGGCACGCGCAACTCGATTCCGCCCAGCTGAACTGTCGTGTCTACGTGATCGGGGAGCACTTCGCTGTAGCCAGGCACGACGAGAACATCGTCAAAAGTCAGGGCTTGCCCCCCGGCAAAGAGGCTTTCGTTCGGATCTACGTACTCACCCGTTGTTCCCATGTATGCACGTTAGCGGGAGCGTCCACCGGCGTGCGTCCGGCGCAGCGTTCAGGAGATCGACCAGCCGAGCCACGCGGCACCAACGCCGAGCGTGAGCATCCCAACGACATAGAGGACCGCACCCGTTGCTGTTCCTTCGCGGTTGATGAAATCGATTTGTAACACGAACGTGGAGAACGTCGTCAGCGCCCCCAACCCGCCCACGCCGACGATGAGCATGGCGCTGGCTGACGAGTGGTGCAGGATGCCGAGCAGGAAGGAGCCGGCGATGTTCACGGCGGCGGTGCCGTACATCTGTCGATCGAAGTGAGCGTCCAGATCGGTGACGTACCCACGTAGGAAGGCTCCGACTGCAGCTGCGAGAAGAAAGCCGACGGCGATCACTCGTGACTTCCCTCGACGATTGACTTTTCCAAGAACTGACTACGCACAGCGATGAACGCGACGAGGCCGAGCGCCACACTCAGCGCCACGTAGGTCAACGCCATAATCGGACGACCATCGTCCGCTAGCTCGACCACTTCGACGGCGAACGTCGAGAACGTCGTGAGGCCACCACAGAATCCGACGGCGAATAGTCGGTTCACCCCGAGCGGTAGCTCTCGAGTTGTGACGAAGGCCAGGAGCGCGCAGCCGATGACGTTGACGAGCAACGTGTGCCAGGGGAACGAGTCGAACGTGACCACTTCGCGAACCCACCACCGGACACCTGCGCCAACAGCGCCTCCGAGCGCGACCGCGGGAAGGTGGCCGTACCGCTGCATCATGCGAGACTAGTGGCATGGACCTCACGGATCATCGAGTCAGCTATGACGTCGAGGGGATGAACGTCGCCGACATGCTCGACGACCCCTTCGACCAGTTCGAAACTTGGTTCTCTGAAGCGGAAGCATCCGGTGACCCCGAGCCCTATGCAATGGTCGTCTCGACGGTTGACGCGGACGGAAACCCCCGGGGGCGAAGCGTTTTGCTTCGCAGCGCCGATGCCCGTGGTTTCGTGTTCTACACCAACTACAAGTCGGCCAAGGCACGAGCAATGGACGCGACTGGTGTCGCAGCGCTCACGTTCCGGTGGTTCAGCGTCCAGCGTCAAGTTCATGTGGAAGGCACCGTCGAGCGCGTCGATGCTGCCGAGTCGGATGACTACTTCGCAAAACGCCCGCGAGAGAGCCAGCTTGGGGCCTGGGCCAGCGCCCAGAGCACCGAGATCGAGAGCCATGAAGTTCTCGCGGATCGCCTGGCCGAGATGTCGGAGCGCTTCGAGGGAACGGCGGTACAGCGACCCGAATTCTGGGGTGGGTATCGCGTCGTCCCCCAGCGACTCGAATTCTGGCAGGGGCAACCGAGCCGACTGCACGATCGGGTGCAGTACGACCTCGAAGCATCGTCCTGGAAGAAGTCGATCCTCAGCCCGTGATCGGGCGCTTCAGCATCGTCACGCGCAAGGCGTTATCTTCACCTGACCGCACCCAGATCTGCTCGCCAGCGGGTGAGGTAGCAGTGAACACCTCCAGAGGTTCGTGCGCCTGGCTCGAGCCCCTCCATTCGATCTCGACTCGGTACGGAGCGTCGTCGAGCGTGAGGTGTTCCTCGGCGATCGCCAAATATGCGGCATTGTTCACGTGCCCAAAGGCATCGAGATCGGTGGCGCGAAACGCCCACGAAGTTGAAGAGGCCGTCGGGGGAGTGTCCTTCGTGTGCCGTAACTTCGAGTCGACTTGGCGTCCTGCAGCTGCCTCGAGGTACGTCTCGGCGAAACGTTCACCCCACAGCACTGGCCGTCCTGTGACTCGGTCGAGATGCACCCAGATCGCAGCGGCCTCGATGTGGGCTCCGCTCAGACCACGGATGCTCGTGCGTCGTTCCGCCCACAGCCGCCCCGTGCCTGAGCACCAGGTCGTCAGCGTGAGCTCCTCCCGAGAGGAAGCGTGTTGGAGCACTTCGATCGATGCCCGTCTAGCGACCCACGCCAGGCCGAGTTCGGCGAGGCTTGCGTCGTCCGTGTCGTCGTTGCCCGCGTCCTGCAGGAACCGAGCAATCGCGTCGAGCTCCATGCGGCCAGACGGATCGGCGTCGTCGATCGAGACACGGCGAGTCGTCGTGAACATCCGACCTGACGTGGGACGGTCGATCATTGTCGAGGCACCGAGTTCTGCCGATAGGGACTTTGGTACGGGATCCACTGCGCCGAATGTAGAGGAGTGCGACGGTAAGAACACCTTGAGAACTTGATCGGTCGCGTACCCAGTTGGGAATTCGATCGAGAAGACTGAGGGTTGATCGAGTAGTCCCCACCAGAGACCATCCGACAAACCCCCGAGAAAGCCCATGGCTCCTTTAACGAAAACCCACTCAGCCAGACCCCACCGGAAGCTCCGCATGGCCGCCGTGCTCATCGCGGTGGTACTCGTCGCAGCAGCCTGTGGGTCTGACAGGGACACCTTCGTGCTCGGCAGCGACACTAATGTCGGTGCTGGGTCGGTCGACTCCGACGCAGTCGGAACAGGCATCGACTTCGACTTCGAGAACTTCGACGGCACCAAGGTTTCGTTCTCCGACCTCCCCGATGGACCCGTTGTGTTGAACTTCTTTGCCTCCTGGTGCCCGACCTGCATCGCAGAAATGCCCGACTTCGAAACCGTGCACCAGAACTTCGCCGGTGACGTCAACTTCCTCGGCCTTGCGACACAAGACCGCGTCGAGAACGCGATGGCGCTTGTCGAGGACACGGGGATCACGTACGACGTCGGCAATGATCAGAACGGGGAGGTCTTCACGATCTTCAAAGGCCTCGGAATGCCGACTACCGTGTTCATCGATGCCGACGGCAATGTCGCCAAGGTTCATACTGGCGTCCTTGATGTTGGGTCTCTGACCGACACCATCAACGAAGAACTGCTGTCGTAGGAACACTGATGCCCTCCTGGAACCTTCTCGCTTTCCCTTTCGCCGCCGGCCTCGTCGCCGCGTTCAACCCGTGCGGCTTCGCAATGTTGCCCACCTACCTGACGTATTTCCTTGGTCTCGACTCCGATGAGACCTCTCTTGCCAAGAGCGTGATTCGGGGCGGCAAGGTCGGTCTTGCATTGACTCTCGGATTCGTCACGGTCTTCGGGATCTTCGGGGTTCTCTTCGAAGTCATCCTCAGCGGCGGTGGTCGAAGCGCCGTGCAGAGTTCCTTGTGGATCGTCACCATTGGCTCTGGTGCTTCCGTTTTCGTGCTCGGGACAGCGATGCTCCGTGGATTCCAGCCGGTCCTCAACCTTCCCAAGGTCCAAATGGGTACCGGCAGCCGAGAAGTCGGCTCGATGTACCTCTTCGGTGTGAGCTACGGCCTGGTGTCGCTCGGTTGCACGATCGGCCCCTTCCTCATCGCTGTCTCCGGTTCGGTTTCGAATGCAGACGTCGTCGGCGCATCGATCTGGGCGTTCGTTGCCTATGCCTTGGGCATGGGATCGGTGATCTTGTTCTTGACGATGGCACTCGCAGCCGGTCGGCGCGGTGTGGCCACGAAGATGCGTTCGCTGCTGCCCATCATCAACAAAGCTTCCGGTGTGCTGCTGGTCCTGGCCGGTGTCTACCTGGTGTTCTACGGATGGTTCCAGAAAGACCCGATCAACAACGGCAACGGCGTAGTCGACTTCGTCGAAAACATTCAGGCCGATGTCGTCAACTGGATCAATGCACAAGGCACAGAACGGGTAGGCCTGACCTTGCTGGGCACTGCCGTCGTATTGGCAGGTTCAGCCGTCGCTTGGAAGCGACTGAGCGGGTCGGATTCGCCCGGAGGCGACGAAACTTCTCCGATCGCTCCATACGATGCGGCGGAGCTCCTCCAGTCGCCCGAGAAGCAGCCGGAGAAGACTGGGGCCTAACGGGCCACAGATCGAATCTTGTACCGAAGTTGACCAGCGACTTCATCACGATCGCCGGCGTCGTGCAGACGAAGCCATTCCAGGTGTGCAAACGTTTCGCTGGCTGCCATGTTGCCCCATGAGCGCTCACGAAAGAGCAGCTTCATGTACCCCTCGACCGGCTGACGGCCGATTTCCAAGCCGATCTCTCGAAGTCGGTCGAGCCTTCCCTCGTGGTGCTCGCGAATCGAGCGACTGCGCTCGGCTGCATCGACAAAGGGATCACCGTGGGCAGGAAGCACAGTTGTTGCACCCTTCAGCTGCGCGACTCGTTCGAGTGAGTGGAAAAATACTTGCAACGGGTCATCGTGCTCGGAGAGACCAGAGATGTGCGGTGTGATCGTCGGAAGCACGTGGTCGCCCGAGAACAAGATGCCGAGCTCTTCGTTCCAGAGGCAGATGTGGTCATCTGCATGGCCTGGAGTGTGCATGACGGCCCACTCGTCACCGCCCAGCATGATGACGTCTCCGTCGTCGACGTCCGTTGTGATGACTGGCGGTCTGAGCACATCGACGACGTCGATTCCGTCCGACCACCGGAACAAGAGCTCAGCTGGGAACGCGTCCGTTGTTGTTCCCCACGGCGTCTTGCGTACGAGCCGGACCGAGAGCTCAGCAATCTCGTCGAAGGATCGCTCTACGAGGCTGCCCGAGTCTTCGTCTTCGAGAGCGGCGTCGTAGGCGCCACGCCAACCGATCCCGAATGAACGGTGTCCGATCACTTCGACCGGGAACACTGTGTCGAGCACATGAAGTCGCGAGATCCCTCCGTAATGGTCGAAATGGCTATGTGTTACGACGACGGTGTGAACCCGCCTGACGTCGAGACCCACATCGGCGAGGCGTTCGGTGAGGACACTGTGGCTGACGCCATCGGCCAGGCCAGGGTCGACCAGCGCAAGGCCTCGCTCGTCCTGAAGGACGTAGCAGTTCACATGTCCAAGGCCCGGCAACTCAATCGGCAACATGATCCGGAGGATGCCCGGGGCGACCTCTTCGGCGGCATCGTCGGCGCTTCGTTGCTCAGACTTCAATGGTTGCTCGGATTTGGGAGGACGCGTCGTGTCGCGACTCGTCATTCGGCGGAGTTGCTGGCCTGTGTACCGTCACCCGTGGCGCCGCCTGCATCGACAAAGACCGTGGAGCGGTAGTACGCCAACTCGGCCACGGACTCACGAATGTCATCGAGTGCGCGATGCCCGAGTGCCTTCTTGGGGGCATTCGCCAGCGCGCTTGGGAACCAGCGACGGCTGAGCTCCTTGATTGTGGAAACGTCGACCGATCGGTAGTGCAGGAACTCTTCGATCTCCGGAACATATTTTGCGAGAAACCGTCGGTCTGTGCCGATGGAGTTGCCGCACAGAGGAACCGATCGAGGTTCGCTGATGTGCTCCTCGAGGAAGGCGAGCGTCTGCTCTGCGGCCTCCTCGAGCGAGATCGTGGAGCCCTCGATCTGAGGAAGCAGGCCCGATTTCGTGTGCATCTTTCGCACAAAATCGTCCATCTCCGCCATGGCCTCGGGAGGCTGGTACACGACAAGATCCGGACCCTCGGCGATCAGCTCCAGGTTGTCGTCGGTGAGCAATGTAGCGATCTCGACGATGACGTGTCGGTCGGAGTCGAGGCCGGTCATCTCCAGGTCCATCCATGCAAGCATCCGGCTACGTTACCCACGACCCAAGCGCTAGGGTCGCTCCCGTGTTGGAGATTCCCCTACGGCGACTCGATGCCGATCTGGCCATGCCCGCCTACGCAAGGGAGGGCGACGCTGGTGCCGACCTCGTCGCTTCCGAAGCAATGACGCTCCCCCCGGGGGGTGGACGAGCGCTCGTACCAACGGGTGCGGCCGTCGCCATCCCCGCCGGGTACGCGGGCTTCGTGCAGCCTCGATCGGGTCTGGCCATGCGACATGGTGTGACTTGCCTCAACAGTCCTGGCCTGATCGATTCCGGATATCGAGGTGAGCTGAAGGTCCTCCTAGTGAACACGGACCCGTCCGAACCTTTCACGATCGAACGTGGCGATCGAATTGCACAACTAGTAATTCAGCGCGTTGAACACTGCCAGTTCGTCGAGGTAGAGGAGCTACCCGACTCAGCGCGGGGCGAAGGCGGCTTCGGGTCGACGGGTGTTGCTTCTCGCCCTGCGTGACGAGTGATCAGAGGAGCTTGGAGAACTGCACAACGCCGATCTTGGGGTCGGCGTCGAACTTGTCAACCAGATCGGCGACGACAACTTCGAACCGCACGAGGTCTTCATCGTTCGGGTCTAGCGGTCCCTCTGCCATGCGTTGAACCACGCTCACCACAAGCTCGTGTGCGTCGACCTCGAACGTGACATCGACCGAGCCCGCGTGGTCACGGTCTCGGAGCAGGAGCGAGAACGACTCGTCGACCGCGAGCCGAAGATCGTCGATTGCTCGGACTGACAGGCCCTTTCGGCGTGCGATGGACGCGACTCCGATACGCACGAGCCGAACGAAACGCATCGCGGCCGGGATCGTCAGGGTGATGACATCGGCCTCGACGAGCTCTGCTCGATCGGTTTCGACAGTCGTAGTCACACCTTCGAGTGTGCCAGCCGGCTCGCCGTTTGCGGATGATCCTTGGAGGCACCGTTCATCGAATGCTGCCGTACGGTGATCTGATGTCGATTCTCGTTGATCAGGCTCGGTGGGGTTGGCGCGACACGACCTGGTGTCACCTCGTCTCCGACAGTCATCTCGACGAGCTGCATACCTTCGCCGGAGAGCTCGGTTGTCGCAGAGTCGGCTTCCAGGGTGATCACTACGACATCGACGTGGACACGCGGGAGATCGCGATCGAACTTGGAGCGGTCGTGTGCGACAGTCGTGAGCTCGTGCGTCGTCTGAAGCTCGCTGGATTGCGACTCCGCCCATCCGCTTTCGACAAATGGCAGCTCGATTATCGCATCGATGGCGGCATCGAGGACGAGGTTTGGGAGGACCTGTTGGAACGCCATGGTCATCTCCGCCGAGTTGAGGAGGTTGAGTTGGCCGAAGACGGTTTCCATCGGCGCGCCATGGGTTGTTTCGTGTTGAAACGAAACTCTTCAGAGGCGGTGGTTGTACACGGTGAGGGGAGGACCACATTTGCTACCGACGAACCGTCCGCGGGCCTGTTCGCCAGGACAGACCACCGAGGGGTTTGGGCCGTCGAGTCCTTCTGGCCTCCGCCGACCTCGAACGAATGAGCTCTTCAGCGAGCGTCGCATCCGGATTTCAACCTTCCGGTCGACGGTTCTAAGCTCGTCACTCGCATGAGAATCCCCCCTTACTTCTGCGCAGCTCTGGTTGCGTTCGCTGTTGCCGGCGTCTCGTGTTCGTCGACCGTTGCGGACTCCGCGCCATCCACGACGACCACGACGACCACGACATCGACGACCACGCCACCGACGACTCAGCTGGACGTTGTGACCACGATTCGCCGGATTCCAGCGAAAGAATTTGCGTCGGAAGGCCATATCACGATTGGTGCGACTCGATATGACTTCGCGTTCGAGTGTTTTGCGGCTGGCGCCGGCGACATTCTCGCGTTGGGAATCGGGGATGATCCCGAGACCGGTGAACCCACACAAGTGGTTGTTCAGGCGTTCCTCGGCCAGCCGTTCGTCGCGGTGCTCATCGGGGAGTCCCGTGTGCTCGAGCTAGGGATCGAAGACCCCGCAGAGCTCTTTGTTCAGGGCGACATGATTCGCGGCAGTGCGTTGCGGTTCGTGGATGCGGCGGGCTCAGCTGGGGTCGGCGAAGCCATCGGGCTGGGGACCGTCACCGTTGCCTGTCAGGGGTTCGCTCCTGGGCTACCCGAGGACTACATCATCAACTGATCGCGTTTCGACCAGCGGAGCTGCTCCGGAACCCAGCGGAGCTGCTCAGGAACAGGGTGTTGGCGGCTCGATCTGCGGGACGCGACCGGATCGAAAACTTGTAACGGCAGTGCCGTTGCTTTCGAAGATCACACGAAACGCTGCGTCGCCCGGATCTGATGGTGTGAACACGATGGTGTTGCCACCGGCGATGCTCGGTGTTGACGTCAACCGATCACCAAACAAAACAAACAGGTCCTCTTCCGACATTCCCACACCAGCACCAGACCGAGTCGTGATGAGGTCGCTGGTGACGTCCACGCGCTCGATCGTTCCCGCGGTCACCGTGAGTTCGACTCCCGCTGGGCCTCCTCCGGGCCGAATGAGATAACATTCATCGTCGACTGGTTCGGCCACGGGAACGAGCGAACCCTGAAGTGCCGTCTCGGCTTGGCTGACCGTCATGCCGAAGGTCACCACGTCGATTCCTACGGTGCTCACCGACGAGCTGGAGTCGAATTCGGGTTCACCGACGAATTCGGGAGCCACCGTCGTGGATGTCGTCGTGCTCGACGTGGTCGGAGGAGCGAGCGTTGAGGACTCGACGGAAACGGGTGGCACCGTGTCGACCGACGCATCGCCGTCTCCACCACACGACGTGAGTAGCCAGATGGCGCACATCGCGAAGGGTGCCATCGTTCGATGAAGCGCTCGCATAGAGGTCATTCGAAAAAGTGTAGGACAGCAAGCCTCCCGGCACGAAATGCCGACCTGAGCCTGGCATGCGGCCGCGGTGCGATACCGTGCGCCCGATGTGTTGGCAGCAGTGCACCTCGAAGATCGTGCTTGCCATGGCGGTGAGCGCTGTGATCGGTGCCTGCGCGTCAGGTGTCGCGGTCGAGTCGACAACCTCAGCTGCCCCAACCGTGGTTCCGGCGGCCGATCCGGTCGATGACGTCGCGGAGGAACGCGCCACGCGATCGACAGCACCCGCTACGACCACGTCGGTCGCACCGCTGACTGCAGAGGAGTGCGCCGCTGAGGTGAGCCTGGAGGTCAGGCTCGGGCAGCTTCTGTTCCCAGTCGTTGTGCAGGATGAATTCGAAGCCGCTGCCCAACTCGCGGAGCAAGGACTCATCGGCGGGGTGGTCGTGCTTGGATCACCGACCGAGGCGATCGCCGACCAGATCGCCGATCTGCAAGATCGATCACTCGTGTCGCCCAGCATTGTGGCGGTCGACGAAGAGGGAGGTCAGGTTCAGCGCCTCGACGCGTTGGTCGGGCGGCTACCGAGCGCGCGCCAGATCAGCGCCGAACTCACCCTCGAGGAGGCAACGGAGCTCGCTCGGGCGCACGCGCAGAAGATTGGTGAGCTCGGGTTCACCATGAACCTTGCTCCTGTTCTCGATCTCGACAACGGAGGATTCGTCGGTGATCGCTCCTTTGGCGAGGATGTGGACTCGGTGACGAACTACGCCTTCGCGACAGCCGACGGAATCATCTCGGCAGGGCTCACACCAGTGGCAAAACACTTCCCTGGCCACGGGCGCGGGACCGATAGCCATACGGGGCTCCCGACGCTTCCTGATCTGGACACACTGCGGGAGTCGGATCTTGTGCCGTTCATACGCGCCATCGACAGAGGTGATCTCCCGATCATGATCGGCCACCTCGTCGTCCCTGGATTGACCAATGACAAGCCGGCAACGTTGTCTCCCGAGGCGATCGACGGGTTGCTGCGAGACGAACTCGGCTTCGATGGGCTGGTCATGACCGACGCGCTCAACATGGATGCCATTTCTGCGACAATGAACAACGCTGACGCCGCGGAGCAAGCGTTGATTGCTGGCGTCGATCTGGCGATGCTCGGACAACTCGCTGATGTCGAGCCGACGGTGGCACAGCTGATCGAAGCCGTTCGGTCCGGGCGGCTCGAAGAGGCGACGCTGAACGAGTCATTCCTGCGAGTACTCGAACATCGCGGGCTCGAGTTGTGCAGCCTTCCTGTTGCGCATCTTCCTGCGATCGGGTGCCGGAGTGGAGCAGGTGGCTGCGGCGGCTGATCTGGGCTGAATTACCTAGTGAATAGGCGTGTCGACCCACTCCTGTCCTCGACGTACGTGCCGATATTTCCTTAGTAGGCGACCCGCGAATGTCGGGTTCATTGCAGAGGAGCGTCCCGTGCGCACATCGATTCGATTCAGCTTCATGGCCCTGTTCGCAGGATTCGTCCTGGTCCTCGGTGCATGTTCCACCGACAGCGCTCCACCCGATGGCCTCGCCTTCCAGGACGACAGCTCGGGTTCGAGCTCGACGGTTGCCCCGACCACCAGCTCGACCGTGCCACGTGTGAACCGGCCAACGGATCGGACCTGCTCGACCTCGGATCACTCGATCGCCTTCGGCGAAGAAGTAGCTCTGATAGCGCCGACGCCGTCGATGCAAGGCCCGTTCAACATCTCGATCCCCGCCGGCACCTACGACATCACCGTGTCGAGTTGGCTCGGCTTCGAGGACTACCCAGACGACACGATGGAGCAGTGGTACTTCTCGACGAACTCCGGGTACACGTCACCGCTCACCACAGATTCAAGTCCAGAACTGACTGTCAACGACCTCTTCAGCTCGCAGACGGTTCCTGAGGCGACCTCGATTACGGTGCATCACCGGTCACCGAGCTCGGCTCAGTCCAATTCAATTCATCCGCTCTGCATCGGCTTCCGTGCGGTTGCGCCTCCAGAGCCCACGACGACGACGACCACCACGACAACCGAGGCACCAGCGGTGATTTCGGCTGCTCAGACGACGACCACCACGACGACAGCTGCGCCGACGACGACCACCAAGGCCGTCGCTCCTGCTCAGCTCGCCCTCACCGGTCCTTCTGAGCTCTCGATGTCCCTAGGGCTGACCGGAGCGGCACTCACGCTCGCCGGTGTTGCGGCTCTCATGGCCGCTCGTCGGAGCGAAGAGGACTACTAGCTAGAATCGAAACCC
>CAXMRH010000082.1:0-6505 GCA_964196045.1 uncultured Chthoniobacterales bacterium
CTCACAGACCTTGATCGACGAAGGCGCTGGCGAGGTTCCCGAACTCGTCCCCGTGGTGTTCGCCACAGTCATCGTGACCGTTGCCCTGTATGGCCTCACCGCGACATGGGTAGCTCGCCACACCCGCGTGGCCAAGATCGAACCGAAAGGTATTGCCTTGGTATCGAACAGTCGATTTGCGGTCGACCTTGCCGACATGCTCGCATCCCAAGAGGTACCCGTGCTTGTGGTATCAACCTCGACTGAGGTACAGCGAGCGGCCTTCTCCCGCGGCTTGCTCGCCTATGACCGGCCGATCGACAGTCACGATCTCGACCTCACGCTGGATGGTGTGGGAATCAAGAATGCCTTTCTTCTCACAGATGACGAGAACTTCGCGTCGCATGCCGCCTATCACTTGAGCGAACATCTGGGCCGAGCGAACCTTTACCAGGTTCAGCCAGATGAAGATGACGATGACTTCGCCATGCGCGGTCGCGCCGCATTCGGGGATCTCACTTATCAGAAACTCTCCTCTGGCGCCCGAAAGGGCGGGTTCAGCATCGTCCCGGCGAGCGAGTTGGAGGAGGGCGACATGGCGCTCTTCGAGATGCATGGTGACGGCGACGTCTCGATGGTCACCGGTGCACCTGCAGCCGACGCGATGGTTATCGCCGTGACCACAGACGCGGAGCTGCGTCGAAGGGCAAGCGACCCGGCCTAACCGAGTGATTTCCGAAGTCAGAAATCGGGCACCACCATGTTCGCAGTTACCTAGAGGGTCGATAGTCTCACCGCCATGAGCGCCCAGTACATCTACACGATGCACAAACTGTCGAAGTTCATTCCCCCGGATCGGGAAATCCTCAGAGAGGTGAGTCTCTCGTTCTTGCCAGGGGCCAAGATCGGCGTGCTCGGTGCCAATGGTGCGGGCAAGTCGACGGTTCTGCGCATCATGGCTGGCCTCGACGACGACTACACCGGCGAGGCCCGTCTCACCGCCGGATTCACCGTCGGTCTGCTCGAACAAGAGCCCCAACTCGACGAGTCGAAGACCGTCCACGAAAACGTCATGGACGGCGTTGGCGAGATCGCAGCGCTGCTCACCGAATACGACGCCGTGCTTGCTGGTTGGTCCGATCCGGACGCGGACTACGAAAAACTCGGCGACCGTCAGGCTGGACTTGAGAAGCGAATCGAGGCCGCCGGTGCGTGGGACTTGAAACGCACGGTCGAAATCGCGTGCGACGCACTCCGCCTTCCCCCTGGCGATGTTGGTGTGTCCAACCTTTCAGGCGGCGAACGCCGACGCGTCGCGCTCGCGCGCCTTCTTCTCTCCCGCCCCGATCTCCTGTTGCTGGACGAGCCCACGAACCACCTCGATGCCGAGTCGGTTGCATGGCTCGAACGTTTCTTGAAGGACTACGCGGGAACCGTCGTGGCCATCACGCATGATCGCTACTTCCTCGACAATGCGGCTCAGTGGATTCTTGAACTCGACCACGGCCGCTGCTACCCCTTCGAGGGCAACTACACCGCCTGGCTTGAGCAGAAGCAGGCGCGCCTCGAATCCGAAGCAAAGTCGGATGTGACCCGCAAGCGGACGATCGCTCGTGAGCTCGAATGGGTGCGCATGGCTCCGAAGGCTCGTCAGGCAAAGGGCAAGGCGCGTCTCGCTGCATACGACAAGCTCGTCGCCGACCAAAAGGACGCGGAGGGACGTTCCTCGGAACTGCAGATTCAGATTCCCGCGAAACAACGCCTCGGTGACCTGGTCATCGAGTTCGATGGCGTATCCAAAGGCTTCGAAGACAAGCTCCTCATCGATGATCTGTCGTTCACGCTTCCACCGGCGGGCATTGTGGGTGTGATCGGCGCGAACGGCGCGGGCAAGACCACCTTGTTCAAGATGATCACCGGATCGGAACAACCGGATTCTGGCTCGATCGCCGTCGGCACGACGGTCGAGCTTGGGTACGTCGATCAGAGCCGCGACTCGCTTGAAGCTGACAGCACCGTCTTCAACGAGATCAGCGGTGGCCACGATTTCCTGCACTTAGGAACCCGAGAGGTGAACTCTCGTGCCTACGTTGCCTCGTTCAACTTCCGCGGCTCAGACCAGCAGAAGAAGGTCGGCGTGCTCTCGGGGGGTGAACGCAACCGCGTGCACCTTGCGAAAGTACTCAAGTCTGGCGCGAACCTGTTGATGCTCGATGAGCCCACCAACGACCTCGACGTCGAGACCCTCCGCGCTCTTGAGGGAGGCCTCGAGGCATACCCGGGTTGTGCAGTCGTGATCTCCCACGATCGCTGGTTCCTCGACCGGATCGCGACTCATATTCTCGCCTTCGAGGGCAATTCTCAGGTGCGCTGGTTCGAAGGCAACTTCAGCGAGTACGAGGCTTTTCGCAAGAAGGAACTCGGCGACAGCGCTGGCCCGCACCGAATCAAATACAAACCGTTGGCACGCTGACGTCTGAGGGAGACGTGTTCAGCCAGCCGTTTTGTTCGGCCTGCGCCTAGACCGTGATTGCGGCGATCGCGATGTTGTCTTGGCCGCCCGGATTGCCCTCGACCCCGCGCAGGGCAAGCCCTGTCACTTCGGTGACGAGGTCGAGCGGGTCATAGTCAACGGCATGCCCAATGGCCGCAATGTGTTGAGGTCGCACCGACGTCGCTGGTTCGCGGTAGTGGCATCCATCGATGCCGTCGGTGAACGCGAGCAGAACTTCGCCCGGAGACGCTTCGAAACGAAAGAGCGAACCGTTGCGAAATGACCGCGGGATCGCAGCAGAAACGAAACGATGGTCGTGAAGATTGATCGGACTCGCGACGCGACCCGGACTGACGACGCTGAAGGTCGAATCTCCGAACGACACACCGAACCCGCTGCCTGCCTCCCGATCGAAGACGGACACAAGAAGGGTCGTCTCGGACTCCGTCCTCGCTGGGTCACCGGTACGAAGAAACTCGACCATCTGCTCGAGATGCTGAATGTCGGTCGGGCGAACTTTCGCCCAGATATCGTGCAAGCGGCTGACGAGCATATGGCTCGACTCGGGGCCGTAGTGGGCATCAGCGACGGCCAATCCCACCCACTCCCCAGCGTCGATGAGGCAGATGGTGTCTTCGTTGGCGACCGTGTCGTCGTACTTCCAGCGACGGCTCGGCGAGTTCTCGTCGGAACCGACCGAGATCGCTGCAGCCGATTGCGACCCGACGCGGGTCGCTGCTACGGCACCATAGGTCCCGTAGTTCTCACCCAGGAGGAGAAGCCGTCCAAGGCGCGGATCGGGTGCTGTCATGGTTCGCAGATCCTACGCGGGATGCGGCTCAGCTCCCAATACTCATCCCCGGACATCACGCGCACCGGCATGGACAGACCGAGCGACGTGGAAAACATCGGGAAAAATTAGTCGACGGGCTTACCGAAAGGCTGCTTGGCCTTCTTGTAGCAGTCGGCGTGAAAATGTTCGACGCGTAGCCACTTGTTCCTCTCGTACACATTGCAGATGACCTGCTGGTGTCGCAACTTCGCCTGGAACTTCACACGCTCGTCGCAGTGCATGCAGTCGACCTGGCTGCCTGGCTCAACCAGGCGAGTCACGGCCCGACTGACCTTCTTGATCTTGACGGGCTTTGTCTTGGTCGCAGTCTTGGCCATGAGGTCATATCGGCATCGACCAGACGGGAATTAGCGATTCTTGCCTGTCAACATGTCGAGCACCATCGACGCCATCATTCCTGGGTCGCCCATCTCGGGGTGGAGGACCAGGTCGGGGTTCGCCGGCTCCTCATAGGGGTCGGAGATGCCAGTGAAGTTCTTGATCTTGCCGGCACGGGCCAGTTTGTAGAGGCCTTTGGGGTCGCGAGACTCGGCGATTTCGAGCGGGGTGTCCATGAACACCTCGAAGAACGGCACGTCTGCGGCGCCATGAATCTCTCGGGCTCGTTCTCGTCCTGCACGGTACGGGCTGACCAGTGGCACCAACGCTACGACGCCAGCATCAGCGAAGAGCCGCGCCACTTCGCTGACTCGCCGCACGTTTTCGTTCCGGTCATCGGCGGAGAATCCGAGGTCGGCATTGATGCCATGTCGAAGGTTGTCTCCATCGAGCATGTAGGTCGGTTGCTCTCGCTCGACCAGCATGCGTTCGACCTCAACAGCAACGGTCGACTTCCCCGATCCGGACAGACCCGTGAACCAAATCGTTGCGCCGTTGAGACCAAGCTGACGCCAGCGTTCGGCCCGATCGAAGTGACCCGAATGCCAGACGACGTTCGTTGACGCTGTCTCGTCAGCCATGGTGCTCGCTCAACCGTGCGATTCGCCGAGAATCATCCCGGCTGCGACGGTCGCATTGCTTGCCTCGTCGATGAGCACGAAGCTGCCCGTTTCTCGGTTGCGTCGGTACTCGTCGATGAACAGCGGCAAAGTCGACCGGAAGCTGATGCGTCCAATCTCGTTGAGCGTGATCTCCGTTGCCTCTTCGTCGCGATGCAACGTGTTGATGTCAAGTCGATAGTTGATGTCTTTCACCATGACTCGACCGGCGCGGGTCGTGTGTTTGATCGCGTACTTCTTTCGGGGTGATAGCGATGCTGTCTCGTCCATCCAACAGATCATGGCGTCAACGTCTTGTGTGACAACGGGACGGTTGTTTGGCCGACAAATCATGTCGCCGCGGCTGATGTCGATCTCGTCGTTGAGTCGGACAGTGACAGCCATCGGAGCGAACGCCTCTTCAACTGGACCCTCGTAGGTATCGATGGATTTGATCGTGGATTCGAAACCGCTCGGGAGCACGACGACGTCGTCGCCGGGTTTGAGCACGCCGCCGGCGACCGTTCCTGCATAGCCCCGATAGTCGTGGTGCTCGTCGCTCATCGGACGAATCACGTACTGCACGGGGAAGCGCACGTCGACCATGTTGCGATCAGAAGCAGTATGGATCGTCTCGAGGTGGCTCAGCAGCGGAGGTCCGTCGTACCACGGCATCTTGTCGGATTGATCGACAACGTTGTCGCCTACAAGCGCCGACACGGGAATGAACGACAGATCGGGAACGTCAAGACGCATGGCGAACTCGCGGAACTCATCGCGCACCTTGTTGAACGCGCCTTCGTCATAGTCGACGAGGTCCATCTTGTTCACGCAGACGACGATGTGTGGGATCCGAAGCAGCGAGGCGATGAAGCTGTGACGGCGACTCTGTTCAATGACGCCATTTCGGGCGTCAACGAGAATCAGTGCGACGTCGGCGGTCGAGGCCCCAGTGACCATGTTGCGCGTGTACTGAATGTGACCCGGCGTGTCCGCGATGATGAACTTGCGCTTCGGTGTTGCGAAGTAGCGATAGGCCACATCGATCGTGATGCCCTGTTCGCGCTCGGCACGGAGGCCATCAGTGAGCAGTGCGAGGTTGACGTATTCACTGCCCATCTTCGCGGACGTCTTCTCGACAGCTTCCATCTGATCTTCGAAGATCGATTTGGTGTCATAGAGGAGGCGCCCGATGAGCGTGGACTTTCCGTCGTCCACCGATCCAGCGGTGGCAAAGCGAAGAATTTCCGACATTAGAAGTAGCCCTCCTTCTTCCGGTCTTCCATCGCAGCTTCTGAGACCCGATCGTCGGCGCGGGTGGCACCACGTTCCGTCTGGCGAGTTGCTGCTACCTCGTCGATGATTTTCTGGACCGTATCTGCGCTGGACTCGACCGCACCAGTGATGGTCATGTCTCCGACGGTCCGGTAGCGAACGAGTTCTTCGTAGGCCTCTTCGCCCTCCATCCGCTCTGTGTAGGAGTTCTCTGCGAGAAGCATGCCATCACGTTCGAACACGCTCCGTTTGTGAGCGAAGTAGATCGACGGAATGTCGATCTCGTCGTTGGCGATGTACTGCCAGATGTCGAGTTCGGTCCAGTTCGAGATCGGAAAGACTCGAATGTGCTCGCCCATCTTGATCCGGCCGTTGTAGAGGCTCCAGAGCTCCGGGCGTTGTGCCTTTGGATCCCACTGACCGAAGTCGTCGCGGAACGAATATACGCGTTCCTTCGCGCGTGCTTTCTCTTCATCGCGTCGGGCGCCACCGAAGAGCGCATCGAAGCGATGTTCCTCGATCGCGTCGAGGAGTGTCGTGGTCTGAAGGCGATTGCGCGAGGCGCGCGGACCACTCTCTTCCACAACACGGCCTTGGTCGATCGTGTCTTGCACGGAGGCGACGATGAGGCGCGCACCAACTTCGGAGGTTCGTCTGTCCCGGAACTCGATCACTTCGGGGAAGTTGTGGCCCGTGTCGATATGTAGAACCGGATAGGGAATTTTCGCGGGCGCGAACGCTTTCTCTGCGAGGCGGAGCATCACAATAGAATCCTTGCCTCCAGAAAACATCAGCGCAGGGTTCTCGAACTCGGCAGCCACTTCACGCATGATGTGAATGGATTCCGCCTCGAGTTCCCGCAAGTGGGATAGCTCGTACGTCATGATTGCGTGCCTACTCCTCTGCGCCGAACGTTCACAGGTTTCA
>CAXMRH010000083.1:0-21621 GCA_964196045.1 uncultured Chthoniobacterales bacterium
CGGGAAGCGGCTCGAAACGTTCCGTCAGGGTTACTTCGACAGTTTGGTCGTCCACGGCAACGATTCCAGAAACCGTGGAGTCAGAATCTGCCGCCTCGTCCCAGCCGGAAATCGCCCACAGGTTCGGTCCACTGAGCGAGCTGACGCCCAGGGTCGCCACTCGGTTGAGGCTGGCGACCACGTCGTTGGCTGTGATCGGGGCACCGTTGCTGAACTGGAACTCACCGAGAAGGAATGTCCACACCAGACGGTCGTTGCTGATCGCCCAGGAGTCGGCAAGTCCGGGGATGGGCAACCCGCTCTCGGAATCGCGCTGCGTGAGACCGTCCGAAAGAAGGTCGGTGATGAGCACGGCTACGGAGTCCGTTTCGTCGACCTCGTGCGGGGCAAAGAAATCCATCGAGGGCACGCTCAAGCGCAGCGTGTGAGCCTCGTCATCTGCAAAGGCAAGGCCCGAAGGGGAATCCGCGATGGTCGTCGTTGTTGACTCGTCGACAAGCAGTCGAGGACCCTGAGATTCATCGGTCGCACCACTACATGAGGCTGCGGCAACCGCAACAAGAAACAGTGATACTCGGAGACAACGCTGCACCTCGGCCTATCGGCAGAAGTGCCTCAAACGTAAATCAGCCGAAGTCGAACAACAGCGCCAGCGCGACCGTCGTGAAACTGAACGCAGTGCCGACGAGAACGGTGATGCGGTTCAGGTTCTGCTCGACGACAGTCGACCCCGCAGAGGTCGCCCCGAGGCCGCCACCGAACATGTCAGAGAGACCGCCGCCCTTACCACTGTGCAACAGAACGAGAAAGATGAGCCCGAGACTCAGCGATACATGGAGAATCAACACAAACCAGAACATGAACAACGCTCCTTAACGACGACCTAGGCTAGCGAAGTCGATACTGAATGCAGTGCGCGAAGTCCTCAGCAGACAATGCAGCCCCACCGATGAGTGCACCATCGATGTCTGGCTGGCCCATCAACTCGGGTGCTGTGCCCGGCTTTACCGAACCCCCGTACTGGATACGGAGCTGGTCGGCGGTGCCGAAGGTGTAGAGATTTCCGACCGTGCTGCGAACCAGCGCACACACTTCCTGGGCGTCATCTGGCGTGGCCGTGGCACCGGTGCCAATCGCCCAGATGGGCTCATAGGCGATCACCATGCCGGCGACCTGTTCCGCCTTCACGCCTTTCAAGCCTTCGGTGATCTGGGCGACGATATGGGCTTCCATCTCGCCGGCTTGGCGCTGATCGAGGGTTTCTCCACACGCCATGATCGGCGTCATCTCGGCCTTCAAGATGGCCTTGACCTTGCGATTCACGTCCTCGTTGGTCTCGCCGAACAGCTGACGGCGTTCGCTATGGCCGGCAATCACGAATGAGACGTTGAGCTTCGCCAGCATCGTCGGCGCGATCTCTCCGGTGAAGGCGCCGTTGTCCTCCCAGTGACAGTTTTGAGCGCCGAGCGAGATCGGGATCTTGTCCGCCTCGAGCACGGTCTGGACTGAACGAAGGTCGGTAAACGGAGGATGGATGGACACATCAACTGCGTCGACATCGTCCTTGGTGAGTCCATACGACAACTTCTGGACGAGCTGAATCGCCTCGAAGTGATTGAGGTTCATCTTCCAATTGCCGCTGATTATGGGTTTTCGATCTGCCATGAGAATGGGTGCTTTCTTTCGCTCGACACTTCCGGTCGAGATTCGCGGACACGTCCTGTATCCGAAACTACTGTTGGTAGCTCTAGTTCGTGTACTCGCCGCGGAGCGCCGCGAGGCCGGGCAAGTCGCCCTTTTCCAATAATTCGAGGGACGCGCCGCCACCGGTAGAAACGTGATCTATGTCTTCGTCCACGCCAAACTGCTTGGCCGCAGCTGCGCTGTCGCCGCCACCAACCACACTGAACCCGCGACCCTCAGCCACGGCATGGGCCACATGTTTCGTGCCGGCCTCGAAACGAGGATCTTCAAACACTCCAACGGGACCGTTCCAAAGCACGGTTTGGGCTTCGGCGATGATGTCGCTGAACTCGGCGGCTGTGCCGGGGCCGATGTCGACACCCATCCAGCCCTCGGGCACGCTCTGGCCCATCTGGCGAACCTCTCCCCCAGCTTCGGGATTGAACAGTTCGCCACCAGGGCCAAGCGCGGTGATGTCCGACGGCAACACGATCGGTCGGTCGCTCTCCAACAAGTCGCGGCAATAGTCGACCATCGACTCCTCGAGCAAGGAGTTCCCGACCGAATATCCCTTCGCAGCAAAGAAGGTGAAGGCCATGCCGCCACCGATGAGCAGCGTGTCCACTCGCTCGCTCAGGGACTCGATGATCGCAACCTTGTCGCTGACCTTCGACCCGCCCATGATCGCCACGAACGGCCGTCGAGCCTCATTTCGGACACCCATCAGCACCTCGACCTCTTTGGCCAATAACCGACCGGCCGCCGATGGAAGGTGCTGTGGTGGGCCCACGATCGATGCGTGCGCCCGATGTGAAGCCCCGAACGCATCGTTCACGTAGAGGTCTTGATCTTCGACGAGCTTGGCGACGAACGCAGGATCATTGGCTGTCTCGCCAGGATCGAAGCGAAGGTTGTCGCGGAGCCGCACGCCAGGAAGCAACGAATCCAGGTGTTCTCGAACCGGAGCGATGTCGTACTTCGGGTTCGCCTCACCCTTGGGCCGCCCCAAATGACTCATCGCCGTCACTTCTGCTCCGTGCTCCTGCAACCACCGAAGGGTGGGCAGGGCAGCACGGATCCGCAGATCATCGGTGATCTCGCCATTGACGAGCGGCACGTTGAAGTCGGTTCGAACCAGAACCCGCTTCCCGGCGACGTCGCCGAGATCTTCGAGATGTGGAACGGTGCTCACTTCTTTGCGGCAGCCTTCTTCTTGGCTGGGGCCTTCTTGGCGGGTGCCTTCTTGGCGGGTGCCTTTTTGGCTGCGACGCTCTTGGTGGCGGCTGCCTTAGCTGTTGCCTTCTTGGCAGGAGCCTTCTTCTTGGCTGGAGCCTTCTTCTTGGCTGGAGCCTTCTTCTTGCCGACGATCTCGGTGAGTTCGACGAGACGCGTCGAGTAACCCATCTCGTTGTCGTACCAACCGGCGATCTTGACGAGCGTGCCCATCGACATGGTGAGGCCCGAGTCGAACGTGCAGGACGCAGTCGTGCCGACGATGTCCGACGAAACGAGTGGTTCTTCGGAGTACTCAAGCACGTTCTTCAACGCACCCTTGGTCGCCGCTGCCTTGAACGCCGCATTGATCTGTTCGACGGTGGCTGGCTTCTTCAGCGTGCAGGTGAAGTCTGTGAGCGAACCGTCAGGAATCGGCACCCGAAGCGCCATGCCATCGAGCTTGCCAGCCATCTTCTTGAGGACCAGGCCGGTCGCACGAGCTGCGCCGGTGGAGGTCGGGACGATGTTGATGGCCGCGGCACGCGCACGACGGAGGTCCGAGTGCGGGCCATCCACTAGAGCTTGATCGCCCGTGTAGCCGTGCGCCGTTGTCATGAACCCTTCGACGACACCAAATGCATCGTCGAGGACCTTGACCATCGGCACAAAGCAGTTCGTGGTGCACGAAGCGTTGCTGATCACGTGGTGGCGAGCGGGGTTGTACGTGTCTTCGTTGACGCCCATCACGAATGTGGCATCGCAGGTTGCGGGCGCCGAGATCAGCACCTTGCGAGCACCAGCGGTGATGTGTGCGCTGGCCGCGTCCTTTGAGTTAAAGATGCCCGTCGACTCGATGACGACGTCGACGTCGAGTTCGCCCCATGGAAGATCGGCTGGGTTGCGCTCGGACAGAACCTGCATCCGGTCTCCGTCGACGCGGATCTCCTTCTTGCCGGCGATGATCTTGCCGGGGTAGCGACCGTGCACGCTGTCGTTGCGAAGCAGGTGAGCCATGGTCTCGATGGAGCCCAAGTCGTTCACTGCGACGAAGTCGATGTCTGCACCGGTTGCCTTGGCGGCGCGGAAGTAGTTGCGACCAATTCGACCGAAGCCATTGATTCCTACACGAACTGTCATGTTGTACGCGTCCCTTCGACGTGTCTGCTATCCGTTGTTTCTAGCGCGTTCGTTAGCCAAATGCGGGGAGTTGCGCCGTTTCTGACATACAAGTTCCGGGCATGCCGGCTGCTCCTCATCTCCAGAGAAGATGGGGTCGCATTCACCGCGCCATCGAGCGTGTCCGAATGGGTTGACCATTCGGAGGGTCTGACCCCGAAGGTGGTCAACTAGCCGGAGGTGGAACCCTTGGCGAGGTCTCGGTGCTGGACGGTGGGTTCATGACCCGAGCGTTCGAGTAGAGCACCAATTTCTTCTGCGATAGCGACCGAGCGATGTTGCCCACCGGTGCAACCGAAGGCGATCGTCAGATAACTCTTGCCCTCCTGCACATACGCCGGCATGACAAGCGCCAACATTCGTTCCATTCGTTCGAGAAAGGCAGCCGTCAGAGGTTGGCCGAGGACGTATTCGCGAACGGGAGCATCGACCCCCGTGAGCGGCCTCAGCTCTTCGACCCAATGTGGGTTGGGCAAGAAGCGGCAGTCGAAGACGATGTCCACGTCGATCGGAAGGCCGTGTTTGTAGCCGAAGGAAACAATCTTTGTTTGCATCCCGCCACCAGGCGACTCCGTTCCGAAGAGCTCGACGAGGCGATCACGCAGCTCGTGTACGTTCAGATCAGACGTATCTATCGCAACGTCCGCTTCGGCTTTCACCGATTCGAGAGCCATCCGCTCTCCCTCGATTGCCTCGGTGAGGCCCATGTCGCCAAATGGATGACGGCGTCGCGTCGATTCGTACCGCTGAACGAGAGTGGGCGTCGAGGCCTCGAGATACAAGATCCGGACTCGAGATGCGGAACGGCGCAGGTCGGCGATCGCTTCGAGAAGCTCACCGACGTTCGACCCACCAGGAACGGCAAGAGCGACGTTCGAGGTAATCGACCCAGGAGAGTCGGCCAACTCACCAACCTTCGAGATCAACGCTGGTGGGAGGTTGTCGATGACGAACCAACCGAGATCTTCGAGCACATTGGCCGCGTGCGACCGCCCAGCGCCCGAATTACCGGTCACGACAACGAACTCACTCACGGCGCCACCTCTCCCAACGTCAACTGTACGGGTCGAGGGCCGTTCGCCCCGAGTCCTCTTCTGACTCCGAGATTCGCTCGCATACCAGCACAAGCAATCGCGGAATCGCTGCGGCCGCGGCATAGGAAGGCGATTTGTCCAGAAAGCCCTGCGGTGGCGAGGGTTCGTGCATCTCTCGGATCGCCAAGCCATGAGCGGCGAGTGTGTTCACATAACGGCTGAGCGGGCGATGCACGAACGGGATGAAGACATCCTTTTGCACCTCCTCGATAGTCGACGCCTCCACCAAGTACTCCCCCAGCCGCCAATACTGCTCGGGCGGGTCGACCATGTGGTCATCGATCCAGCCACTGCCCGGCGTCTGCAGCAAAGGGTGATTCAAGAAGAAGGCAAAGCGCCCGCCTGGCTTGAGGACTCGGGCGACCTCGGCCACCGCGGGTTCGAGCGGATCGATATGTTCGAACACCAAGCATGCAACGACAGCATCGAACGAATGGTCAGGATGCGGCAACTCGGCTGCGCCCGCCACTGCGTAACTCGGACCGCCTGCCCGCTCCTTGGCCACCTGCATCTGTGACCAGGTCGGATCGACGCCGACCACCAAAGCACCGTCGCCGGCCGCCAATCGAGCGATCTGTCCTTCACCGGCGCCGAGGTCGAGCACACTGGCGTATCCCTGCAAGAGCTGCCGTGCCAGCGGCAGAATTTGTTCTTCGTACTCGGGGTCAGCTCCGTCGGTGAACTCGTCTTGCCACCAATCGGAGTGTTGCTCCCACAGCGATGGAGCGGTCGCCTGATCAAGCCCCTCGGGCACGGTCGGCTCGACGGTCACGAATCAGCCAGCGTCAGTTGAATCTTCGGCTGCATCTTCGGCCTCCGAAGGAAGTGGTACGAGCGATGCCACTCGCACGAGCGGTACGTCGCCCTCCATGGTGACGAATACGCCAGAGTCACCTTGGTGAAGCGCCGACGGAATACCCGGCAGCGCCGTGCGGCTGATGACCGCGCTGGTACGTGTGTCCACTTCGATGAGCGAGGTTCCCGATCGCAACGCCACCCACACGGAGCTTCCTGCAAACGTGGCATCGATCGGATCTCGCCCAACTGGAACGGTGACGAGAACTTCGCCGGAAACCGCATCCACTCGGCGGAGTGAGCCGTCAGCGGCCGACAACGTCCAGAGCGCATCAGGTCCGGCGGTGACACTGATCAGGTCCGTCCCGGCGTCAATGCCCTGCACCGTGAAATCTGCGGTGTTGATTCGATAGACACGCCCGTCTTCGCCGAGCGCCCACAGCGAGCCGGCGCCGATAGTCAGGTCGACGACAGGAGATGGGACGGACACCGCTGCGGTAATCCCGCCATCTCCCTTTCGCAGGCGCACGACGTCCCCGCTCGTCGTGTCATACGTCCAATAGGCACGTTCCTCCGCCGCGAGAAACGCCGTTGGCCCGAATTCGACTGCGGGCAGACCCTCTTCGTTAGTCAACGAGACGATCTCGATGCGACCGACGTCCGTACTGATCCATGCCTTCCGCGCTGCGGCGAAGAGCCCGGTTGGCGTCCCGCCGAGCGTGCCGGAGTCGGTGATCGCGCCGTCAGCACCATCGGCCCAGACAACGTATTCACCGTCTTCGCTCATCGCGATAAATCGACCGTTCTCCTCGTCTGCGAAGATGGGGGTGAAGGGCACGACGATCTCGGTCAGGCGGCCGGCTGGAAGTTCCAGCACCAGGGCACTTGCCTCGTTGAGCCTTGTCTGCAACTCCTCGTTCTGCAGCTGCAGCGTACGAATCTCATCGTTGAGGTCGTCAACGCCCGTGTCGGCGGCGACCTCCTCGACCACCTGCGCCTGTTCCAGGTCTACACGGAGATCCTCGACGGCTGAACGCTCTCGCAGCCACAGTGCACCGAGGACTCCCGACACCAGTGCGAGAACCGTTGCAAGGGCCAGCAGCACGAATCCACTACTTCTTCGGGGCTCTGGAATCCCTGGGGTGACCTCTCGCAGCACTGCGTGCTGCAATGGCACGATCTCGGCCGACCGACCGCCGGGTAAGGCGATGAGCGTCCGCGATTCCTCGACGTCGGCGCCGTCACGGCCGTCAGTGTCCTCGGCGTTTGTGTACTCACGAAGTTCCAGAGCCGAGCTGACCGCCTTGCTCGTCGGTCTAGTCGGAGGCTCGGAGGCAGGCTCAAGGTCCTCAGGCTCCGGCTCTGTGTCGAGCGGAGTCATGCTGACCGTCTTCGGTGCATCTCCCATCGAACGAATCGAGGAAAACATTGCCGCTCCGGACGTAGAGATCTCTCGGGTGACCGGAGCTGCGTTCGAGTTCGACCCGACTTCGTGCGTCGAGACGCCAACCTCGACTTCTTGCGGTCCAGGTTCCCCGCTGTCTCGAAGATCGATCGCTGGATCGAACTCGATCAGCTCAGGGAGGGCGAGCTCCGGCTCCACGACCTCGAGTTCCGGCTCGCCGATGTGATTGATCGATACTGGCTCGGCCGGGGCGATCATGGCGGCACGTTCAGCACGGGTGGCGGCACGCTCTGCCAGCCACTCCGCTGTACCGATGCCGGTCGCGCCCTCGAGAGGCTCGCCAGCGGGTGTTAGACGGCTCCACCGAGTCGACATTTCGCCGATGGGTTCCGAAGTCGTGCCGGGCGTGCGCGGCGGGTACCACTTCCCATCACTGGCCATCCACCAACCTGGGCCAACCCAGCTGTTGCTCATCGCGCCGTCACCGGCAGCCCGCTCATCATTGACACCAATGTTATCGGTCGGCAGGCCATCCCTGAAAGTGCAGCGCTCATGATGCGGTATGAAGATGAGACCAGACGCTGCCCGCAACGTCACCCGGCAGCCAAGACAACCCGCGGAGTTGCTCCTCGGTCGCTTGTTTCACGGCCTTCACGCTCCCGAATTCCTTGAGAAGCCGCGCTTTTCGCGTTGGACCAAGCCCAGGGATTCCATCGAGCGCCGACGTGGTCATCCGTTTTCCGCGCAGCTGACGGTGATACGTGATGGCGAAACGATGCGACTCATCTCGTATTCGCTGTAGAAGGTACAGCGCTTCGGACTGTCGCGGGAGACGAATCGGAGCCGATTGGCCAGGCACGTAAACCTCCTCGAACTGTTTCGCAAGCGAGACGATCGGGATCTCGTTCTCGAGGCCAAGTGAGGTCAGCACTTCGACCGAAGCTGACAACTGACCCTTTCCGCCGTCGACGACGATTAGGTTCGGCGGATAGGCGAACTTGCCCCGCTCTTCCACGGGCCGCTCTCGATCCTTCAAGTAGTTGGTTAATCGCCGTTCGAGCACCTCCGCCATGGCCGCAAAGTCGTTGTTGCCGTCGACCGTCTTGATCTTGAACCGTCGATAGTCCGACTTCTTCGGCAGGCCATCTTCGACCACAACCATCGAGCCCACATAGTCCGTGCCCTGGATGTGGCTCATGTCGTAACACTCGATGCGAAGTGGCGCATCGTCCAGCCCCAAGTACTCCTGGAGCTCGTTCAGCGCGCGGGCCCTGCTGTTGTGATCGGTCGAGCGCTTCAACCGGTGACGATTGAACGACTCCTGAGCATTACGCGTCACCGTTTCGAGTAGCGCCCTCTTATCGCCACGTTGGGGCACACGCACATCAACCTGTGACCCGCGCAGTTCACCCATCCACGCCGAGTACAACTCCGGATCGCTCGATGCGACAGGCACCAACACCTGCTTGGGATAGCCAACTGCCGGTTCCTCCGAATACACACCCTCGAGGATCTTGTCCGTGAGCTCCTCTTCGGTCAGGTCCTCGACCTTGTGGATGACGAAACCGCGGCGCCCAACGACGCGGCCGCGTCGGACAAAGAAGACCTGTACGGCGGACTCGAGCTCGTCGCCGAACACGCCGATGACGTCGTAGTCATCGTTCCGGGAACCGACCATCTGCTGTTTCTCGATGGCCTTACGGACCGAACCTAGTTGATCACGCAGCCGAGCCGCGAGCTCAAACTCGTATGCCTCTGCGGCAACCGACATTCGATCCTCGAGGTCGGAGACGACGTCGTCCGTCTCACCGTCGAGGAAGCTGATGAGTTCGTCGACCAAGGTGCTGTAGTCATCCGCACTGATCTCGCCGACACACGGGCCCGAGCACTTCTCGATGTGAAACAGCAGACAAGGTCGGCCGAGCTTCGAGTGCCGACCGAGCTTGTTGTCCGAGCACGTTCGGATGGGAAACGTGCGCAGGAGCAGATCGAGGGTTTCGCGAATCGCATAGGCGTGCCCGAATGGGCCGTAGTACCGCACACCTTTGCGCTTCTTGCCGCGCATGACCATCGCTCGCGGCCATTCGTCTGATTCAGTGATGGCGAGAAACGGATAACTCTTGTCGTCGACCAGGCGGATGTTGAACCGAGGTCGGTGTTGTTTGATGAGCGAGTATTCGAGCATTAGCGCTTCGAGCTCGTTGTCGACCTGGATCCACTCGACCGATTCCGCCGTCTTCACCATTGTGGCAGTGCGTATCGGAAGGTTCTTCTGGAAGTAGTTCGAGAGCCGACTTCGAAGGCTCTTTGCCTTGCCAACGTAAATGATTCGACCGTCTCGATCGCGAAATTGATACGACCCAGGTGCATCCGGAATCGTGCCAGTTGGGGGTCGTTCAACCACGGGTCCAACCTAACCGGCTAGCGTGGCGCTCGTACTTGGGCCTCTGGGCGGTTCCAGGAGGAGTTTTCGATGAGCATTCTGCTCGTAGTGCAAGCAGGTCACGACGGTACAAGCCGACGCGACCGTCAGATGGCGCCGTTCGCTGGCACGACCGTGCTCGATGTCGCTCTTCGACGTCTCGCTGGCTTCACCGAGGGGCCACTCGTCGTCGCTGTCTCCGACCTGCCGATGGATCAAGAGATCGAAGACATTGCACGAAAGAACGAAGCGGCAACCGTGCGCGGCCCGTCAGACGACATGCTCGCCCGTTTCGTCGAAGTGATCGCCGATTACCCGGCCGAGCACCTCGTACGAGTGACCGCCGACTCACCTTTCATCGATCATCACCTCGTCTCTGAGATCATCGCCACCCATCTCCAAACCGGCGCCGACTACACATCCAACACCTTGCTGCGCACCCACCCTCGTGGTCTTGATGTTGAAGTCATCCGGTCTGATGCGCTTCTCGACGCCGCCGAACAGGCCACGTCCCCAAACGAGCGGGCCGGAGTGAGCACCTTCGTGCAACGCCGACCAGCCAGCTACAGCTTGCAAGCGGCCGTTGCTGCCGGCGACTACGAAGACCATGACTGGCGTGCGAGCGGCCCAGAAGCCTTGAAACACCTCGACGAGATCCTGCACAAATGCGGAGGCGACCTCGCCGCCGTCTGGAGCGATTTCCTCGCCTACGACAGACCCGAAGCGCACACCGGCGCAATCCGTCTCCGCGTGGCGCGAGAGAACGTCGCCGAAGCAGTCGGCGGACTCGCCGATCAAGTCGGCCACCTCCCGGAACCCTTCCCAATCTCCGATGCCAGCCGTCGCAGCTGGGGCGTGTGGTCCGACGATTCACTCATCGGCGCCGTCACCGTGTCGGTACAGAACGGTTGGGGCACGCTCGCCGGAAGTTTCGTCCCGGGCCTCGACAGCAACTTGGCTGACGATACGCTTCACGCCGTCGACGAATGCCTCCTCGCCGACGATCAGGTACTCGCGCTGACCGTCGACGGAACCCGCATCCGCCAATATCACGAGTAGCTCAACATGACGCAGGTCTGCGTCTAGGCAGCAACAACTCCGACATCTCCGTTGTCACTCGCCTCGTTGATCGTGGACCCGCCGACCAAGGCGAGACTCACATCCTCGTTGCGCCATCTGTACACAAGCACAAGAGACGTGGCGTAACCCAGAAACTCGACCGACATGCCACGTCCAAGTAGATCGAATTGTGCGTCGAAGATCGCCCTGCCGAAGGCAAGCGTGGCGCCGTGTATCGCGACGAGAACGGCGACTCGGTCGAGCGACAGCCCGCGCCGCCACAAGACGCTCAGAGGGATGATCAGCAGAGCGGTGTCGTAGACCGCGAGATGTGGTGACACCAACACCGTCACCAGCACCGCAGAGCCTGACAGCAGCTCCGGGTCTCTGGACCAGCGACGATACGCGGTTGCGAGAAGCGCTCCTCCCACGACGAGGCTGACCGTCCACGCAGCGAGGGTGAACCAGGTATCTGCCTCTGGGTTGAGGAGCTTCAGAGCCTCCGGAAGCGACACGCCGTTCAGTTGCCATGAACTCTCGATGGCCACGCGACTGCGCGTGGCATCCAAGAACGACGACCAAGCGCCAGTGCCGTTCAGCAAAGTCGGAACAATTGCCAGGCCTGCACCGACCAATGCACCAGCGACCGACCGAGCCGAGCGGCGCAAAGAAACCAGCCACAACAGTGCGTAGCCGACGGCGAGTGGCGGCTTCAGTGCGAACAGAAGCCCGAGCCCAATACCGGCAACAAACCCCCTGCCCGACCGGAAAGCGAGGTGAACGCTCACCATGAGGAGGATGAAGAGCGCTGCACTCTGCCCGATCGCAAGATTCACGGCAAGAGCAGGGCTGAGCACGAGGCCGAGCGCCCACGCGCGGCTCAATCCAAGCACTCTGACGCAGGCTGCGCAGATGCCGATCGTAAGGAGCGTCCACATCACGAGAGCGACGGAGAAGGGCAACCATGCCAACGGTTGGACGGCCAAACCAAAGGACGGTGTGCTGATGAACGTGTTGAGCGTGGCTTCTTCGGCAAGGGACGGAAAGAGCTCGGCCTGAAACCTCGATGAAAAGGTGTCGCCGTTATACAACTCGCTCCACGCTCCGTCTGCGGCGAGTTCGCCGCCCAACTGGAAGACGCCGAAGTCGACTCCGATCGTTCCGGCCAGAACAACGGACGATACAAGTGTTGCGAGCACGGTGAGGAACGAGCCAGCGGCCAGAAGCCGTGTGATTCTGGTCCAGTCGACTCGGCCATCGGCCTCGCTACGGGACTCTTCGCGCCAGTGAACCATCACGACGCAGCCACCATGTCACGAGCAGGCACGACCTCGGACCCTGAAGACTCGTTCTCCCACCGGAGCAAGAGCCAAACAACGCAGACGAGCCCGGGGAACTCCAAGCCGATTCCGCGACCCACCAGTTCGTGTTGCACGTCATACAAGGTCGGGCTGAAGGCGACTGTCGTAGCGATGATCGCGGCAAGGAGCCCGACTCGTTCTGGATCGAGCAGGCCGCGGCGATACGCGACTGCGACGGGGATGATCAGAATGAACGAGTCATAGACAAGGAGATGCGGGCTCGCGACGACTGTGGCCACTACGGCAGCCGCCGAAAACATCTCGGCATCACCGCCCCAACGGCGCCCGGCAAGGATCGCCATACCCACAGCAGTGGCGAGTCCCAGTATCCAGAAGGCGACGGTGGTGGTCGAACCAGACGAGGGAACAAGGAGCTTCAGAAACTCCGGAAGGGACAACGATTGCTGCGACCAGGTCCCCTCAGTTTCGGCCCTGTCTCGAATCGAGTGCAGGAATCCGATCCAAGGGGACGTGCCTCCAGCGAACGTCGCTACGGACAACATGATGCCGGTAGAAGTCGCCACGGCAAGGGCGGAGAGGTACCGGCGGCCTCCCACGAGCCAAAAGACGCCGTAGCCAAGCGCCAACGGCGGCTTCAAGATCAGGAGACCAGCGACCGCGCCTGCTCGGAGAAGACGGCCGCTCGACATCTCGCGATGGAGCACCACGAACAACAGCAGGACGTACGGTCCCGTCTGTCCGAGCGACGCGTTCATAGCCATCGCTGGACTGATCAGAAGGGCGACGACCACCCATGGAGGAAGCCCAAGCAATCTGACCGCCGGTAGGAGCAAGAGTGCACCGACGGTCAACCACAGAACCAGAGCAAGATCGAAGGGCACTGCCGCGATCGGTTGCATCGCCCAGCCGAACGTTGGAGTACTGATGAAGTGCGTGTTCGATGCCTGATCAGCCGTTGACGGAAAGTACTGGTCGGCAAAATGGGAAGAGAAGACATCCGTGTCATACGCCGCGCTATACCCCGACGTTTGGATGAGGTCGCCGCCAGCGTGAAACACGCCGAAGTCGATTCCCACCGTGTTGTTCGTGAGCGACGTCGATACGAGACCGAAGAAGAGACCGACACACGACAACAAGGCGATGGTTGCCCACCGCCGGGCGCGCGCCGACGACACGTCGGCGGTGGTCGATGCGGTCATGTCCTCCAATCGGCGGACAGACGGGATCCTTAACCAGCGGCGGCCGGGAGCATACGGGCCAGGAAACGACCGGTATGGCTCTCGGGAATGGACGCGATGTATTCAGGCGTGCCCTCGGCGAGCACCTTGCCGCCACCGGTGCCACCCTCTGGGCCGAGGTCAATGAGGTGGTCTGCGGTCTTGATCACGTCGAGGTTGTGCTCGATCACCAACACACTGTTTCCTTGGTCGACCAAACGACTGAGCACGGTAAGCAGTCGACGAATGTCCTCGAAATGAAGCCCTGTCGTGGGCTCATCGAGGATGTACATCGTGTGTCCCGTCGATCGCTTGGCCAACTCGGACGCCAGCTTGACCCGCTGCGCCTCGCCGCCCGAAAGCGTCGGCGCTGGCTGCCCGAGCCGCACGTACCCAAGACCGACGTCGACGAGTGTCTGAAGATGCCGGGCGATCGGTGGCTGGTTCGCGAAGAACTCAAGCGCCTCCTCGATCGGCATGTTGAGAACATCTGCGATGTTGCGGCCCTTAAACAAGATGTCGAGGGTGTCTCGGTTGTATCGCTTGCCCTTGCACACCTCGCATGGCACATAGACGTCGGGCAGAAAGTGCATCTCAATCTTGATCGTGCCGTCACCCGAACAGGCCTCGCACCGGCCACCCTTCACGTTGAACGAGAATCGCCCGGGAAGATAACCCCTTACCTTCGCCTCCGTGGTCTGTGCGAACAGCTTCCTCACGTGGTCGAAGACCCCCGTGTAGGTCGCAGGGTTGGATCGCGGAGTCCGGCCGATCGGCGACTGATCGATCGCAATCACCTTGTCGATGTGCTCGGTCCCCTCGACCTTCTTGTGCAGCCCGGGCGGCATCTTCGAGCTGTAGATCCGCTGCATCAGGCTCGGGAGGAGAATCTGGTTGATCAACGATGACTTGCCGGAACCCGACACGCCCGTGATGCCGACGAAGACGCCCAGTGGAATCTCCACGTCGATGTTCTGGAGGTTGTTCTCCCGCGCTCCACGCACCCAGATCGACTCGTCCTGCGGGGTGCGCCGAACCTCGGGAACCGGGATCTCTCGTTTGCCCGACAGGTACTGACCAGTCATGGACTCCTTGTTCTTCAAGAGCGACTTGAAGCTCCCGGAGTGGACGATGTGTCCACCGTGCTCGCCAGCACCTGGTCCAATGTCCACGACATGATCAGCGACCGCGATCGTCTCTTCGTCGTGTTCGACGACGAGAACCGTGTTTCCAAGATCCCGCAATCGGATGAGGGTTTCGATCAGCCGTTTGTTGTCGCGTTGATGGAGGCCGATCGAGGGTTCGTCGAGCACATACAGAACGCCCACGAGGCCGCTGCCGATCTGGCTAGCCAGGCGGATACGTTGCGCTTCTCCTCCTGCCAGCGTCGCTGCGTTACGCGAGAGGGAGAGGTAGTCGAGACCCACATCGAGCAGGAAGCCCATACGTGCGTTGACCTCTTTGACGACCTGCTCGGCGATGATCGTGTCTCTGTCGCTCAGCTCGAGCGCGTTGAGGGTCTTGGCAGCTACGCCGATGGACATGGAGCACAGGTCGTGGATCGTGTGGTTGTCGATCGTCACCGCCAGCGACAGCGGGTTGAGGCGCGCCCCATCGCAGTGCGGGCAATGTACGGTCCGCATGTACCCCTCAATCTGGTCGCGCTGACTGTCGGATTCGGCCTCTTCGTGGCGTCGCTGGAGATACGGAATCACACCCTCGAACTTCGCCTGGTAAGTCCGCGCACGACCAAAACGGTTCTTGTACCGAACGGTGATGCGGTCCTTCATCCCGCCTCGAAGGAGCAACTTCTGCTGCACCTTCGGGAGCTTCTCCCAGGGAACGTCGAGTGGGATGCCCTTCTCGTCGCACACGGCCTCGACGAGCCGACTGAAGTAGCGACTTCGTCCACCCGCCCACGGCGAAATCGCACCTCCGTCGATCGTTGCCTCCGGGTCGGGCACGACAAGTTGCTCGTCGACCTCGAAGACCGTTCCGAGTCCATCGCAGTGGGTACATGCGCCATACGGCGAATTGAACGAGAAGTTACGTGGCGCGAGTTCCTCGAAGGACTTGCCATCGGAGGGACGTGACAAATGCTGGCTGAACACCACCGTCTCGGGCGCGGCATCGGAGTTCTTATCCGCAGGCATGATCTGGATCTCGGCCACACCTTCGGCAAGGCCGAGCGCCGTTTCCATCGACTCGGTGAGCCGACGATCAATGCCATCTCGAAGCACAAGACGATCGACGACTACTTGGATCGTGTGTGTTTCGTACCGCTCGAGCTCAAGGTCGATCTCGTCAAGTTGACCGAGTTCGATCAGGTCACCATCGACGATCGCACGGGCGAAGCCCTGCCCGGCAAGGTCCGAGAGAAGTGTGTCGTACGTGCCCTTTCGACCGCGGACAACGGGGGCGAGAACCTGAAACCGCGTGCCTTCCTCGAGTAGAAGGACCCTGTCCACGATCTGTTGAGGGGTCTGCCGTTCGAGGCGCTCCCCCGTTTCGGGGTCGTGGGCCACGCCGATGCGAGCAAACAGCAATCTAAGGTAGTCATAGACCTCGGTCACCGTTCCCACCGTCGAGCGTGGGTTCCGCGACGCACTCTTCTGGTCGATCGAGATCGCCGGCGACAAGCCTTCGATGAAATCGACATCTGGCTTGTCCATTTGGCCGAGGAACTGGCGCGCGTAGGCGCTCAGCGATTCGACATACCGGCGCTGGCCCTCGGCGTAGATCGTGTCGAACGCGAGAGATGACTTGCCCGAACCGGACAAGCCCGTGAAGACAATGAGCTTGTCGCGCGGGAGGTCGAGATCCACATTACGCAAGTTGTGCTCTCGCGCTCCCTGGACAACTAGACGTTCAGCCATTCACCTTCACCATCGCGTTCCTTCAGACCATTTCGCGGAGCTCGCGTTTGAGGTCCTTGACCTCATCGCGGAGCCGCGCAGCGTATTCGAACTTGAGCTCGCCTGACGCCTCGAGCATTTCCTCTTCGAGCGTACGGATCAGCTTCTCTAGATCAGAGCGGCCCATACCATCCGCCTCGATGACCCGTCGATTGGCATCCAACGAACGCTTTCGGGCGCCCTTTCCGGGAACCGGCGCAGTCTCGGACGGCCGGAGCATGGCGAGAATGTCGGTGACTGCCTTGCGCACCGTCTGAGGGTGGATGCCGTGCTCCTCGTTGTACTCCACCTGCAGACCTCGACGGCGCATCGTCTCGCTTATCGCACGCTGCATCGAGTCGGTCACCTGATCGGCATACATCACGACCTGCCCGTCGACATTTCGAGCTGCACGTCCGATCATCTGGATCAACGACGTCTGGCTTCGCAGGAAGCCTTCTTTGTCCGCATCGAGAATCGCCACGAGCGAGACCTCTGGCAGATCGAGGCCCTCACGAAGCAGGTTGATACCCACGAGCACGTCGAACTCGCCGAGACGGAGATCGCGGAGAATCTCGATTCGCTCGAGCGTGTCGACCTCCGAGTGCAGATAACGGACGCGGAGACCCAACTCGAGCAGGTAGTCGGTGAGGTCCTCGGACATCTTCTTGGTCAGCGTGGTAACTAGGACACGCTGGTCGTTCTCTGCACGCTCGCGAATCATCTCGACGAGGTCGTCGATCTGTCCCTTGGTCGGCCGCACGATCACTTCAGGATCGATCAACCCCGTGGGCCGCACGATCTGTTCGACAATCTGATCCGACACGTCGAACTCGTATGGCCCCGGCGTCGCAGACAAGAACACGACCTGATTCGTTATCTCGAGCCACTCGTCGAACCGAAGCGGACGATTGTCAGCTGCCGATGGAAGGCGGAAGCCATGCTCGACCAGAATGTCCTTGCGGCTTCGGTCCCCGGCGTGCTGGCCATGCAGCTGCGGTACCGCGACGTGAGATTCGTCGAGCACCATCAGGTAGTCGTCGGGGAAGTAATCGATCAGCGTGTAGGGACGCTCCCCGGGACTTCGCCCATCGAGGTGCATGGAGTAGTTCTCGATGCCGTTGCAGTACCCGACCTCGGCCATCATCTCCAGGTCATACTGCGTGCGCATCCGAAGACGCTGAGCCTCGAGCAGCTTGCCTTCATCCTCGAACGTCGAGAGGCGCTCTTGCAGTTCGTGCTCGATGCCGACGACGGCCTCACGAAGGCGGGCCTCGCTGGCCACATAATGTGTCGCGGCGAAGATGGCGACCTCGTCGAGTTCGGCAACGCGTTCACCGGTGAGCGGGTCGATTCGAGTGATCTGCTCGATCTCATCGCCGAACATCTCGATTCGAACGACCGTCTCGTCGTACGCCGGGTGTACCTCGATCGTGTCGCCGCGGACCCGGAACTTGGCTCGAACCAGGTTCATGTCGTTTCGCTCGTACTGCATGTCCACGAGAGATCGAAGAATGTCTCGCTGGTCGATTTCCTGACCTGCCCGCAATACCAGAAGCTGCGCCTCGTACTCCTCGGGGGCGCCCAGGCCGTAGATGCACGACACGGACGCCACGACAATCGTGTCTCGCCGTGTCAGCAATGCTGATGTCGTTGCGTGACGAAGCCGGTCGATCTCGTCGTTGACCGAGGAATCCTTCTCGATGTACGTATCGCTCGACGCCATGTAGGCCTCAGGCTGGTAGTAGTCGTAATAGCTGACGAAGTACTCGACCCGATTGTTCGGGAAGAACTCTCGAAGCTCGTTGGCGAGCTGCGCGGCAAGCGACTTGTTCGGAGCGATGACCAGCGTCGGCCGCTGCACCTTCTCGATAGTCCACGCAATCGTGGCGCTCTTGCCGGAACCCGTGATGCCGAGAAGCGTCTGGAACTTGTCGCCCCGTTCGATTCCCTCGGCGAGCAATTCGATTGCCTTCGGCTGGTCGCCGGCGGGTTCGAAGTCCGTCACCATCTCGAACGCCCGCGACTCTTTTGTCTCTGAGTCAATGGCTCTCATGATGTGGCGTCCTTTTCCGCGCCGCCGTTTGTTTCCGGCCCGGTGGGCGTGATGTGTCCGGGTTCGCTCTCTTCCGCGTCGCCCCTTCGCTCGAGGGTGGTCATCCACTGCCAGCAGCGGTCGACCTCGATCTCGAGTGCATCGAGGTCCTTCGAGTTGTCGATCACGAAGGTTGCCACCGAACGTCGGTCGTCTCGGCTGGCCTGGGCCGCCATGCGCTCTCGAACGTTGTCGGGATCCATGCCCCGGGATGACACGACACGATCCGTTGCAAGATCCTCTGGCGTATCGACAACCACGATTCCGGCCCACATCGTGTGATCGCGGCTGGTCAGCAGTTCTCCCCCGGGAAGCACGAGCAACGGAATGTCGTGCACCACGATTACATCGTTGCTGACTTGCTCGATCCGTCGAGAGGTCTCGGCAGCGACAGCCGGATGCACGATTCCGTTCAACGCATCGAGCTCAGCCGCGTCGGAGAACACAATTTGGGCGACCGCGGCCCGGTTGAGCGTGCCGTCGTCAGCTACGACTGCGTCTCCCCATCGTTCAATCATTGCATCGAACACTAGTTCGCCAGGACGTTGAAGATCGTGCACGATCACATCCGCATCGATAACAACCGCTCCTCGCTCTGCGAGCAGCGCAGAAACGGTCGATTTCCCCGACCCGATTCCGCCGGTGAGCCCGAACTCCAACATGCCCCTGACCGTATCGCCCCCACCCAGAACGCCCACCGCCAAGACGCTGCGGGCACCTACAACCCGCACACATCACGCCCACCGGCCCGAACAGAAACAGCGACGCGGAAAACAGAGTAATTCCGATGACCCATGTGCCGATAGGACCATTGGACTATGCCCACTCGGCAGCACCGTCGGAGCACCATGGACGAACAAGACTTCATCTCGACTATGACCCCACTGGACGCGCAACGTCTGCGCAAGTCCAGCGCGGGCCAACGGCCACGAAGTCTCCTACCACCGCTGGGCAGAACGGGCCGAGCAGGTTTCAGCGCTATCGGCATGCCGAGCGACGCCGACACTCCCGACCAGAGCGAGGTCTTCCAGAATGTGATCGCGGTGATTCGATGGGGTATGTACGGCCTCGCAGTTATTCTTGCGGCGCCTCGAATCATCGAACTCAACGACGAAGTGCTCAGTATTTTCCTGCTGGGATTCCTGGCTGTCACGATTGTGCGTCATGCTCGGCCGATTCGACTCGATGACGAGATCTCCTGCGACCTGGCGATCCTCACCGAGGTCGCGGTCTCGGTCGGGGCGGTCGTCCTGACCGGCCTGTGGAGGTCCCCGCTTACGGTGATTCTCGGAGTTCCGATCGTGGTTGCCGGTTTCGCTCGTGGACACGTCTACGCGCTTCGGGTTTCGGCGGTCGTTATTGCGCTGCCTACAACCGCCCTTTTCTACGACGAGGGGATCACGATCGACGGACTCCGAGCAGTGTCGCAATGGGCGATCATTCTCGTGGTCGTCGGGTTGATCGCTGGCCAGACTCGTCGCATCACGGGTGAGGCCGGCCGCCAACGAAGCCTGGCGATGGATCGAATGAAGCGCCTCTCGGATGCCAACTCCCTGCTCTACTCGCTCCACCGCGTCGCTCAGACACTTCCCGCATCCCTCGACCTCAACGAGGTGCTCGACACGACGGTCGGGCGGCTCAGGGGCCTGTTCGACTACGATGTGGTCGCGTTGTTCGTGTTCGACGAGACCGACGCGAGTTGGCAGGTCATGCGCTCCGAGGGGGCGGGACTTCCACTCAGGCTGGGCCCAACCGAGCTACCCAATCCGCTCAAGTCGGCAATTGCGCAGAATCGTCTGATCGATATCGCCGATCTCCGGTCGGCCGGTACCGTTGGGCTTTCTCCCAAGAGCAGCAGTGGTCTGTACACCACGCTCACTGCTCGAGGACACATCATCGGCCTGCTCGCCATGGAGCATTCCGAGGCCAACCATTACGACGAACGAACGGTGCAGATGTTCAATGGGTTCGTCGATCCAGTTGCGCTCGCGGTGGACAACGCGCGTTGGTTCGGGCGCCTTCGGACCATGGGCGCCGATGAGGAACGAACCCGTATCGCTCGGGACCTCCACGACCGCATCGGCCAGTCCATGGCGTTCCTTGCGTTTGAGTTGGACCGTGTGATCAAGCAGCACAACGAGGCGAAGGACGTCGGCCCAGCGCTGGACCAACTCCAGTTCAATGTCCGGGAAGTGATCCGAGAGATCCGCGACACGTTGTCGGATGTGCGCACCGACGTGAACGACAAGAAAGGTCTCGAAGACACGATCGCGGACTTCGCCGAGCGAGTGGCACAACGAAGCGGGCTCGAAATTTCGGTCGCCATCGACGCCCAGTCACGGCTCCCGATCATGCAAGAACGCGAACTATGGCGAATTGCTCAGGAAGCAATGATCAACGTCGAGCGCCATGCTGAGGCATCGGAAGTCACCGTTAGCTGGACGTCAGATGGCGAAAGCGGAGTGCTTGAAGTCTCGGACAATGGCCGGGGCTTCGCGATCGGCGAAAGCGGCCGGATCGACAGCTACGGACTGGTCGGCATGCGAGAGCGCGCTGCGAGCGTCGGCGCTTCGATGGAGGTCGAAAGCACCCCCGGAGGCGGCACGACCATCCGGTGCCTGCTGAGCTCGACTCCCCAACCGCAACTCAAGGTGGCTTGAGAGGAGCGAGGGACGAGCGACGGAGCGGCCGCAGAGCATCGAGGAGCCGTGTTAGCGAGGAACGAGCGGCGACGACGGATTGCGACCGCGGGATAGTCGGGCTCAGCTCGGTTCGACGCTCGAATTGATCTCGCTGAACTCGCTGGACACCTGGCCGCCGAGAACTTTGAGGGCGGCAATGGAGACCACCGCGATTATTGCGACGAGAAAACTCCACTCGACAAGGGCTGCACCGCGCTCGTGGCGAAGAACGTCGAGACGACAGCGGAGCTTGTAGGCGATCTCCGGGGTCATTACATTTCCTTTCCTTGCACCATGAATGAGAACGATTTCAAAAAGCCAGCCGGGGCGGGGACCGAAGCCCACCGCCCCTCACCGGATTTCGTTTGTCAGTCGCTCAGCGACGAAACGTTATTGCGCAGAGTCGAGATCGGAATCGATCTCGCTGAAGTTCTCCGAGACCTGCTGGCCGAGGACCTTCAGGGCTGCGATGGCGACGATGGCAATGAGTGCGACCAAGAGGGCGTACTCGACCATTGCTGCGCCACGCTCAGTCTTAGCATGCGCCTTCAGGAAGGTGTTGA
>CAXMRH010000084.1:0-9083 GCA_964196045.1 uncultured Chthoniobacterales bacterium
CGCGATGCGTGAATACGCGGCGCTGAGTTCGGGCTCGAACTCCGCTTCATCAATGGTGACCGACAACTTGACCTTGTTGTCTTCGAGAGTTTCAAGAGAGCTGTTCACAGGTCAGGGATTCTACTGAGTTCTCGACACTTCCGGTCGAGGACCGGCGAGGCGATCTTGGTCGCGACGCGAGCTCCGCTCCCTCCCGCCCAGCGTCTCGGTCGACACTTCCGGTCGAGATCCGCGGAAACTGACACGGTCGATCGCCTCCGGCTCACTCCCCTCCCACCCGAGGCGCCCACTTCGTGTGTATAGCGACCCACGCCCTCCTATTCTCAGCGCGCAAAGGGGCCTGACCCCTTACGTCGTAAGTGGTGGTCGGCCAGACGCACTGACACCCCTTTACGCATGAAGAGACACCAGCACCCCAGCCCAGGAGGTAGTGAGGGACGAACGACCGGGCTTCGCCTCGGGCGCAGGACGGGTTGCGACCGATGGAGCAGCAACCCGAAGGGTTGCCCGCGACGGATTGCGACAGCTGGAGCGAGGAACGAGGGGAAACAAGCTTGGAAAAGACAAAACGAAATCAGCCCGGGCTTTCGCCCGGGCTGGTCTCGTTGAGCGGGTGGGGGTAATCGAAACCCCATCATCAGATTGGAAATCTGAGGTTCTACCGTTGAACTACACCCGCAGGGTTGGAACCGAGCCAACATCATATCCGGAGCCTTCGAGATCAGACGGACGCAAACACGGTCGATCGTGGGAAGATTCCAACGGACCGGGATTCTTCCTCGCCTCTTGCGTGTTTCCCAGGGAACGACTTACAGAAGAAGGCAGTTGAAATGGCACAGCATGACACGGACGTAATCGTGATTGGCCTTGGACCAGCCGGCGAGTCGGTAGGCGGGCAATTGGGCGAAGCAGGCCTCAAGGTTGTTGGCATCGAGGCATCACTGGTGGGAGGCGAATGCCCATACTGGGGTTGCGTCCCCTCGAAGATGATGATCCGGGCTGCGAACTCTCTGGCAGAAGCGGGCAGGGTCAACGGCCTAGCCGGCGCTGCAGCGGTCACGCCAGATTGGGCACCGGTCGCCAAACGAATCCGCGACGAGGCAACAGACACGTGGGACGACACGGTTGCCGTCGATCGCTTCGTCGGCAAGGGCGGCACGTTCGTGCGAGGTCGTGGTGTCATCACGGGCCCCAACACGGTCGAGGTAAATGGCGAGACATATGTGGCCAGTCGCGGCATTGTCGTTGCCACAGGCACGCTCGCCGCCGTACCCCCAATCCCCGGATTGGCAGACACGCCATACTGGACCAATCACGGAATCATAGAGACCGAAGTTCTCCCGAACAGCCTCATCGTGCTTGGCGGCGGTGCGATCGGCGCCGAACTCGGGCAGGCCGTGTCACGGTTCGGAGTCATGGTCAGCGTCATCGAAGGAGACAACCGACTACTCCCACGTAACGAGCCCGAGGCGGGCGACGTATTGGCGGAAGTATTTGCTACTGAGGGAATCGACGTACACCTCGGCCAATTCGCTACGAATGTCTCCCACGACAACGACATCTTCACCGTCACATTGCAGGACGGAACAGAGGTGTCGGCGGAGAAGCTCCTGATCGCGACCGGACGCCACACCTTCTTGAAGGAACTAGGCGTCGCTTCGCTCGGTGTCGATGATTCGAAGATGTTCCTCGACACGGACGAAAACATGCAGGTGCAGGATGGATTGTGGGCCGTCGGCGATATCGCTGGCGAAGGCATGTTCACCCACCTGGGCCTACGACAGGCAAACGTTGCCGTGGGCAAGATTCTCGGCAAGCCGATCGAGCCGCTCAACCTCGCTGCGCTCAGCGCTGTGACGTTCACGGATCCCGAGGTCGGTGCTGTTGGCATGACCGAAGCCGAAGCTCGCCACACCGGGTTGAACATTCGGACAGCATTCAAGGTGGTCGGGCACACGGCGCGCGGCTGGCTTCACCAGTCGGGCAATGAGGGGTTCATCAAGCTCGTCGTCGACACAGATCGCAATGTTCTGATCGGGGCAACGTCGGTTGGCCCACACGGAGGAGAAGTCCTGGGCTTGCTCGCTCTCGCGGTCCACGGGGCGATCCCCATCTCCACGTTGCGCTCCATGATCTACGCATATCCGACGTTTCACATGGGCATCGAGGACACGCTCAAGGAACTCGATATCTGACTCAAGCTGCAGCTGTGAGAGAGTCGACAGATGGAGACTCTGCCCGATGGACTCGTCGTCGTCGTCAAGCGCGATTGTGATACCTGCCAGATGGTCGTTCCGGTGCTCAAGCAGTTACTGGCGGCAACCCATCTTACGATCATCACGCAGGACGACCCGACTTTTCCTGCAATCGACGACGTCATCCACGATGAGGATCTGTCACGCTCATGGCACGCGGACATAGAAACGGTGCCGACCCTGATCCGACGTGCAGACGGTGAGGAAGTCGAACGAACTGTCGGCTGGAGCCGTTCGCAGTGGGAAAGCCTCACCGGCACCAGTGGCCTCGGCGCAGATCTTCCCGACCAGCGTCCAGGTTGTGGTTCGATGAGTGTTGACCCCGATCGGGTGGACGCACTCGCTACACGATTCGGCTCGAGCAACCTCTCGGCGAGGCACATTAAATTCGCGGAGCTCGAAGACACGTTCGAGGCGATGTACGAACGCGGGTGGAGTGACGGGCTGCCACTTGTTCCGCCTACTCCCGAGCGTGTGATGGCGATGCTTGCTGGAACGACGCGGTCACCGGATGACGTGGTGGTGGTAGTGCCACCCAACCTCGTCGAGGCGACAGTCGAAAAGGTGGCGATCAACGCCGTCATGGCGGGCTGCAAACCCGACTACCTACCAGTCGTGCTCGCCTCACTCGAGGCGATCTGCAATGACGACTTCAACATGCACGGCGTGCTGGCAACGACGATGGGTGTTGGTCCCATCCTGATCATCAACGGGCCGATCCGACGAGAGCTCGACATGAACTCGGGCATGAACGTGCTCGGTCAGGGCAACCGCGCAAATGCCACAATCGGCCGCGCCGTGCAGCTTTGCGTCCGCAACCTCGGTGGTGGCAGACCGGGTGAGATCGATCGGTCGACCCACGGCAACCCCGGAAAGATCGGGCTCTGTTTCGCTGAGGACGAGGAAGGTTCTCCCTGGACATCGCTCGCCGAAGACCTCGGGTTCCCCAGGGGCACGAACACGGTCACGGCGTTTTGTGGTGAAGGACCGAGGATTATCTTCGACCAGATCTCGCGCACGCCAGAGTCGCTGACCGCGTCGATCGCTCAGACGATGCTCGGCAATGTTCACCCTCGCATCATCGGGATGGACACGGTTCTTGTTCTCTGCCCAGAGCACATGGCTCGGTTCTCTCAGGCTGGATGGGATAGAGCCCGCTTCATGACGGAACTGCGCGGTCACCTCGATCTCGAGGTCGACACGATTCTTCGTGGCACCGACAACATTGGAGAAGGCATTCCCGCTGGCCTCGGCCTCGAGGGTTCAATCCTTCCCAAGTTTCCGGAGGGGGGAATCCTGGTCGTACATGCAGGAGGAACAGCAGGGCTCTTCTCCTCCGTCATCGGTGGCTGGGTAAGCGGCCCTATGGGTAGTGTCCCTGTAACAAAGGAGATCATTCGATGACCTTCACCGTTCTTGATCCGACCGACGAGACGAAGCCACAGGTACGCGAACGTACGCCGCGCCCGGAGTCGCTTGCAGGGTTGACAGTCGGGCTGCTCGACATCTCGAAGCCTCGAGGAAACGTATTCCTCGATCAGGTGCAGAACCGTCTCGAGGCGCTTGGTGCGACCATCAACCGCTACAGCAAGCCGACCTTCTCCAAACCAGCTCCACCCGACCTTCGACACGAGATCGCGACCCATTGTGATGCGGTGATCGAAGCCCTCGCTGATTGAGGATCCTGTACGACGTGCAGTGTGCACGACATCAACAACCTCGAGCGAAGCGGTATCCCAGGAGTCTTCGTCGCGTCGTCACCCTTCGTCGATGCTGCGTCGCTCCAAGCGGAACGACTGGGGTTCGACGCCGCTCGTGTGTTCGTTGAGCATCCGATCCAGGACCGGACGGACGACGAAATGTACGTGATCGCGGACACTGCGGTCGACGAACTCGTGCGCCTGCTTACCGGCCCGAATTAAGCCTTCGCCATTCGGCGCTCGAGCTTCTCGGCGCGCTCGATCAGGGCTCCAGGCATCGCCATGAGGTCTTCGCGGGCCTGGTCTGCCTCTGGTGACAGTTCCTCGAGGTTCTCGAGCTTGTATTCGCGCAGCACCGGTTGCAGCACCTTCTCAGCATGAATGCGAAGGTCGTATACGCCAGCCCGGGCGGTGATCGCTGCTCGCTTGCGGAAGTTCGGAACGACTGTGCCAGGCATGGCGAAGTTCTCGTACACCTTCTTCATCGACAGGACGCAGGCTGATGGCTCGTGCTGCATCATCGCAGTGACGATGCCTTTGTAGAAGATGTAGTGATAATTCTCGTCGGCAGCGACCCGCTTCATGATCTCGTACGCGGTCTCATCGTCGGCAACGATGCCCGTGTTGCGATGGGACACCCGCGTCGCAAGCTCCTGGGCAGAGGTGTAGACGAAGATGTCGATCGGGTCGGTAAACGGCGAGTCCCAACCCCGGGACACCGTCTGCATGCGGGCGTCTTCGAGCGCGATCGGGTCGCAGTTGCGACTCACCATCAGATAGTCACGAATCACAATGGAGTGTTGGGCTTCTTCAGCCGTCCACCGACGGGTCCAGCGCCCGATCGCAGAATCTTCTCCGAATTGTGTGGCGATCGCGTAGTGGTAATACGGCAGGTTGTCCTCGGTGAGAAGGTTCAGAACCATCGCCTCGCGTACCTCGGGGCTGACCGTGCATTGCGATTCGTCCCACGGTTCGGAGACGAAGTCTCTGCCGTCTTCCCAACGAATGAGGTCGTGGGCGTACCACAGCGGCCGTTTCTCGAGGTGATCCGCCATCAGTTGCTCGACGTCGACCTCGACTGCCGCTATTAATTCGTGTCGATCTGTCATTCTGCGGCTTTCGATTCTCGGGTCTTCACGCCGTCGTGTTGCGGCGTCCGTCGGCAAACATAGTCCACACGGCCCAGATTCGGCCCACCCATCCCCCTTGACGTGCACGACGTCACAGGGAAATCGATTGGCGGGTTCCGGTCGAGCGCCTACGGGAAGGTACCGTGATCTTCCGTGACAGCTCTCCTAATTGGGATCTCCGGAGGAAGTGGCTCTGGAAAGTCTCGCCTCGCAACGGAACTTGCCGCGCGCCTCGGATCCGACCGTGTCTCGCTCCTGCCGTTCGACGCGTACTACAAGGACCTTCGAGATCTCTCGATGGAAGAACGGAACGCCGTCAACTTCGACCACCCCGATTCGTTAGACGCGGAGATGTTCGGCCACCACCTCGACGGCCTAGCCCAGGGGCTCGACGTGGCGTTGCCGGTCTACGATTTCATCCGGCACCAGCGAGCCGACGACCTCATCATTCTGCCCGCCAACGAGATCGTGATCGCCGAGGGGATCCTGCTCTTCGCGTTTCCCGAACTCGTCCAACGATTCGACTTCAAGGTGTTCCGCGCCGCCCCCACCGAGCTGCGGTTCGAACGGCGGCTCACCCGCGACGTCGTTGAGCGAGGCCGTTCTCCCGAGAGCGTCCGCGAACAGTTCCACACTTCGGTCGGCCCGATGCACGACAGGTTCGTCGAACCGACTGCAGCCCTTGCTGATCGATGTGTCGAGCACACTGAGGACATCGATCAGGTCGTCGCCGAACTCGTGACTCAGCTCCAATCGATACGGGTCTGACACCTTCAGTACGGAGCAAGGGCAGAGCAGCTTGCACGCGAGTCGATGAAGTAGTGGCCTTCGACGTACGATCTAGTCATGCGTCCCGCTTCGCCCCCGCCCTTCGCGCCCGCAGCTGCGTCCGTCTTCGATGCGCTCAACGCAGACGCCGATTCAGATACGCTGACGCGCCCCGAGGTCACCGACGGCGGAGATCACGACAAGTTCGCGCACTACGTCCGGAAGAACGACATCACCGAAAGTGCCGTCACGGGCAGGGCCGTGATAGCGATTTGTGGAAAGAAGTGGGTTCCGACGCGGTTGCCTGACGAATTCCCGGTTTGCCCAGACTGCAAACGGATCTACGAGCAACTGAAGCCACCAAAGTAGGCGCCTGTCGTGTTCCGCCTGACTGTCGGTCGTCAGCTTGGGCTGGTGGTCGCCGGTGCAATCCTCACGATCACTGTCCTGGTGGCCTTTGTCCTCCGGGATCAGTCGAACGCGGCCCAGGAGCGATCCGTTCAGCAGGTCTACGGAATCGCTGCCCCATTGGCCTCATTCATCGAGAGTGAGCTCGCGTCCGCAGGTCGATTGCTCGAAGTGGCAGCGTCCGCGCAGTCTTCTGATGCCGGACTCCCCCTGCGCCAGCTGGAGGAAGCGGGCTTCATCGCGACTGAGGTCCTCAATGCCAGTGCACCCTCCTCTCATCTTGGTGCATCCAGCAACTTCATCGAGCGTGCAACGTCCTCGACGTCCGTTGGGTCGACTCGGCTGCTGAACGGTGAGGTCGGAGTTCTGGTCGGCACACCGATCCCAGGAGAACGTGGATCGGTATTGGTGGGCGCCTACAACGCCGCTGGAATCCTGGTCGGCGTCTCGGCCGCGCAGACCGGCGAGTCAACCGAGGCTTTACTCGCCGTTCGCAACTCGGATGGACAGGCAGTCATCTTCACGCCATCTCGTCACAACGACAACGAGCCTGTCGGCGAACCCGACCGAGCGACGACCGCCCTGATCGACACGGTGCTCGATGGCGAGGACGAGTTTCGATCGACGAACGCGAAAGTCAACGGTCGAGATTCCGTTGTAACGATGGTTCGCATTCCCCAAGTCGAGTGGGTCTTGATGGCCTCAACCGACGTGGCCGACACGGGCAGCGGCTCGATGCCTGTGTGGCTGATCCCAACGTTCTTGATCATCGGCGCATTGGCGCTGGTTCCGATCGGGCTACTCCGCACGCGACTCAAGACGGTCGTGACCGGTGCCCAAGAACTCTTCCGCGACCGTCTGCTCAGCCCGCTCGAGGACACGACTGAAGACGAGATCGGCATGTTGTCAAGGACCCTGCAGTCACTCGATGACCGGCTTCACAGCGAAGCTGAAAAGCGATCTCGATCGGCAGCGACCCTGCACCATCGCGCCAGTCACGATCCGTTGACCGGACTAGCGAACCGCGCTCGCCTGATGGAAGAGCTCACGATTGCACTCAACAACCGCAATCCCCTGGCCGTGGTCTTCTGCGACATCGACGCCTTCAAGAGCATCAATGACTCCCAGGGGCACGCGGGCGGCGACGTCGTCCTGAAGTTCGTCGCCAACCAACTGGCATCTGCGTGCGGGCCTTTGGAGCTCATTGCGCGATTCGGTGGAGACGAGTTCTGCGTACTTGCTCGATGTGAGCCGCAGGCTGCCCGCCAACTCGCGAGCAAGGTCGAGCGTTCGCTCGACACGACGTGTCTAGTGAACGACACCCAGCTGAGGATTGGTGGTTCGGTCGGTCTCGCGATTGCGAAGATCACGGACACACCCGACTCGATTCTGAAGAACGCCGACCTCGCCATGTATCGAGAGAAAGAGCGCCGCCGCGGCCTGCGACAATCGGGCGACGTTTCTAACATTGAGATCCTTCCGGAACACATTCGACTCGTGTATCAGCCCGTCGTGGATCTGATGGAGGGCACCATCGTTGGTGTCGAAGCTCTGGCCCGGTACATGCACCCGGTGCTCGGAATGTTGGATCCCTCGTCGTTCCTGCCTCCAGGCACTGAACGCGGCATGTTCGACCAGTTCGACTTCGAGATTCTCTCGCGCTCGATCGCACAGCTGAGCGAGTGGCTGTCTCATGGAGTGGTCGACGAACGCTTCACACTCTCGTTCAACCTCGCGCCCGACCACGTCAGCGATTCCGACTCGACCCGTCTAATTTTCGAGACACTTCGCCAGCATCGGGTGCCGCCAACGATGGTTCAACTCGAAGTGACCGAGCACATGTTGCATGCGCACCAAGATGACCTGATCAACTCGCTCACAACGCTGCGTGAGCGAGGCATGAAGGTCGCTATCGATGATTTCGGCGTGGAGGGATCGAATGTCGACCGCCTACTGCAGATTCCATGCGACACGGTCAAGATCGATCGCTCCTACATCTCGGAAATCGACATCGACGAACGTGCGGAGGCACGGCTTCGCGCAATTCTGGAAATTGTGACGACCGAGGGTCGAGTGCCTATTGCGGAGGGCGTCGAGCGGCAGCGTCAGGCAGAGATTCTTCGGGAGTTGAATGTGCCGTTCGGACAGGGCTTCCTGTGGCATGCCCCGATCTCTGCACTTGCTCTGACCCCCTTGCTCGGCCGGGCCTCGCGGTGGACCCGACGGAAGCCTCGACCAACCGTCGACGGCCGATGAAGATGAGCGTTCCGAACGTTTCGTAGCGTCTTGCGCCCCCGGCAGGACTCGAACCTGCAGTCTACGGGATAGAAGCCCGTTGCCTTATCCATTTTGGCCACGGAGGCGAGCACAGCAAGGGTAGCTGGCCCCCGTCAGAACCTTGTTCACGTAGGCCCAGATCCTCCTATTTCAGGGGCCGATGGGCCAGATGGCCTCTCTTCGAACTGACGGGTCTTGCCGAACCAATGAGGGTGAATCTGAACGCGTTCCCAACGGAGCTCCCCGAGCTTCTCGAAGGCTTCTTGAACGCGCACCGCGACTCCATGATCGCCGTTGTGCGAGAACCAATGTTCACACGTGTGCCGCCGGAGAGTGCCCACGCCTTCTTCGCTCCGTTTACGGAGGCGCCGGTCATCAAGACCTTCGGGCGCGATGCGCACGTACGGGCAATTCACGCAGCGCGCGCAGCACGACTTGACGGGTCGGCTCACATGGTGGTCTCCCATGATGGTCAGGACCTGCACCTAAGCGCAGTCAGCATTCTTGGGACCGAGTACCTAGTGCTAATCCTTCACGAGACGGAG
>CAXMRH010000085.1:0-15358 GCA_964196045.1 uncultured Chthoniobacterales bacterium
AAGTTTCCTGCTGGATGAAGACGGGATCCTTGTCGGAAAACGGTTGGAACAGTCGCACCGGGTTCGGCCAACCGCGAACACGCTCATGCGGGCGTTCTTCGAAGCTGAGGACTCCGAACCAGAAGGCATCGTCACAACCGATTCACCCGGCGTACAGGTTGCTGCATGGCTCGATGCCCAGGTCATCTCCGCCAACCAGCTTCAAGAGGTCCACGTCCGTTTTCTCCTGGAGCCGGACGTGCACCTCTACACCGAACCCGTGCCGTCGGGTTTCCGAGCAATCGAGGTCACGCTCAAGGGAGACGACTCGATCCACGTCGAGAGCGTCGTTCCGCTGGAGGGTCACGAGTTCACCATCGAAGGTCTCGACGAGACGTTCTATGTACTCGAGGACGCCATCGATATCGCGGTTCCATTCTTCTTGCTGACCAACCGAGACACCGCTGGTGACGGCACCCGACAAGTACCATTCTCCGTCGAGGTCTCGTACCAAGCTTGCACGGGTGCTGAGTGTTTCATGCCCGAGACCGTCACCTTGGACCTCGAGTTACACGAAGAACCGAACCCCGGCTATGAGACAACTGACCTCGTAGCGCTTGCACCTCTTGTGATGCGTCGTGTCGTGGAGGGTCCAAAGACTGAGGCCGAACTACTCGACCTCGTCAACGCGGCCCTCGCCGGGGTACAGGTGGACGCTGGCGAGATTCGAGACACCCTTGGTGTGCTCGAGGGTCGCGGAATGGTCGGCGTCAACAACGACGACCGCTGGTTCGAACTCTAAGCAGCCGAGAAACTGCGCTGAACCAACGACAGACGACTGGCTGCGACGACCAATGTGGTCGCGACCACGCCCATTACCGACGCAGTGATCCACGCAGTGTCGTAGCTCCAACGCTCGGCGATCGAAGCTAGGAGCGGTGGGCCCGCAATACCTCCCATGAACACACCAGTGACCACGAAGCCGGTGGCCGTTCCCGGCGTTGTCGTCGTATTTCGAATCACGGTGTAATACATCACGCCCGGCCATCCCCAGGCTCCAAGAAATGCCAGGATGGATGCGATCCACAGGAGGCTTTGGTTGTCTTGGGCTGCGGCCATCAGCCCGAACGCCACTGCGCCCAATGCCATCGCGGAGCCAAGCTCGACAAAGCCGGACGCACTTCTTCTGCCAGCAAACCAACCGATCGCTGTTCGCATGACGATCGTCAGCCCGCTGCCGATGGCGAGCGCGGTTGCCCCAACACTTTCGGTGTATCCCGATGCTGCGAACGCATCGACCGTGAGAACCGCAAGACCGTTGCCTGCCGCTCCGCCCAAGAATCCGGCCATCGCGAGTGCAAGCAGGCAAGGCCAATCGTTACCGACGGGCCGGCGAGGTTCACTCGACAAAGCTTTCCCGGGGCCATCTGGAGCGAAGAAAATGGTGAGAAACGCGAAGACGGAGTACGCCAGAAACGCACCTCGCCAATCGATTTCGGATCCGAGCGCCCCCACAACCGCACCCGCAATGAAACTACCGAAGGGAACAGCAGCCTGCTTCACCCCGAATCCCAGGCCCTGTCGGCGTGGCCCGACGCCAGCGAGCACACGGTTGCCCGCCAACTGTCCACCGGTGTTGGATATACCTGCGACGCCGAGAGCGAACGCAAACGGCCAGAACGAGTTCGAGAATGCGATGAGGATCGAGGCAACGCCGCCGCCGACACCTGCAAGAATGAAACCAGCACGAGCACCAAATTTGTCGATCAGACTGCCAATCGTGAACGACCCGATGGCAGACGTGACGAAATATGCCGACACAGCGAACCCGAACTGCGACTTGCTGATGCTCAGGTCGTCCTGGAGGCGGACTGCGAACCCACCAGCAAAGAAGAGAGGGAACGAGGAGACCACCGAGTAAAGAACTGCGGTGGTAAGCGGTCGTTGTCCGAGAATCGAGCTAGCAGGCGACCGCACGATACATTATATCGGATGCCACGCAACCTACGATTGTGACGGGTAGCGGCTGGTCCTGGACCCACCCCTTCGGTACAGCAAGTAGGCCAAACGAGCGGCTGGCTATCGCCATTGGCGTCGGTGCGATGGGGACCCTCGGATTTGCGGTGACATCACCAATCTTGCCCGACCTTGCGACCTACTTCGGCGTCTCTCGCGGTTCTATCGGCCTCGTACAGGCGGCGGTGTCGGTACCCGGTGTGTTGTTCTCGATCCTGATTGGTTACATGGCCGACCGATTCGGCCGGCGGCGGGTTGTGCTGACCGCCCTGATCTTCTTCTCCGTCTTCGGTTGCGCGGGGTTCTTTGCCCGCTCCTTCTGGGGGCTCGTCGGCGTCCGGTTTCTTCAAGGCATCGGCACCTCGGGGATCTTGGGGGTTGGAATAGTCCTGATCGCCGACGCCTTCGAGGGCAAGGCCCGGACCCGGGCGATGGGCATCAACATCACTGGTGTCACGCTCGTCCAAATGGCGGGGCCCATCGCCTCTAGCCAGTTGGCCACCGGCGGAATCTTCCGTTCGTTTCTCATCTTCACGATCGGATTTCCGCTCGCCGTGTGGGCGAGCCGAATGCCCACCGACAAACCGGCCGGCACCATCGCGCTCCCCCATCGACATATCGGGTCAGCCCTCCGAAAGATGCGTCGCGACGGCACCATGGTCGATTACCTGGGATTGCTCGTAGCCACATTGTCCGGAGTCTTTGTCCTTCACGGATTGGGCCTTACCGTGACGCCCTTGTTCCTCGAAGAGGAGTTCGGAACGACGGTCGGGGTACGCGGGCTGATTCTCGCAGCGTTTCAGGCGGGTGTGATCCTCGTCGCCGTCCGCATCGGCCCCATTCTCGCTCGCCTAGGAGCGCAGCGGGCTTTGACGATTGCGTTCTGGATGATGGCCATTGGAGCAGCGTTGGCAGGCATCGCGCCCAACGAATGGTCCGTGGCGGGAGGCCTGGCATTCGCGGGGCTTGGGTTCGGGCTCTTCATACCACAAGCGCAGGCGTACGCCGCCTCTGCCGCAGGCGCGGAGTTCCGGGGCGTCACGGTGCTTATGTGGGTCACGGTTGTGCGAACCGCTCAGGTAATCGGACCTCCGACCGGGTCGAACATTGCGGACAGCTTCAGCGGGCGCGCCGCATTTCTTCTGGCGGCCATCGGCATGGCCTTGCTCGCAGCGTCGTGGCGTCCGCTGCGAGCCCTGGGGCAGCGACGAACACTCTCGTTGTAGTCAGAATCGATACAGCGCAGCTGGAGTGTCGACGAGAATCGTCTGTCGCATGGCGGAGTTGGTTACCCAGTCACCCAGCGCATCTGCAAGATCTCCGTCGTTCGGGTTGACCTCGTATTTGTTCGGATGAGGCCAATCGGTTCCCCACATGATGTGGTCAGGAGCCGCCTCGATCAGAGCGTGCGCCATTGGCCGAACGTCGTCATACGGCGGAAGATCAGTCGCACTGACACGGTTCGCGCCTGAGATCTTCATGTACGTGTTGCCCCCGCGCATCAGCTCGAGGAGCGCCTGAAACCCTGGTGCGCTCACCCCATCGACCGCCTTTTGGTACGCGAAGTGGCCGATCGTCATCGGGATGCTGAGAGATTGGAACACGGGCATCAGTTCGATGATCTTGGAGCCTGGAAACAAGAACTCGATATGCCAACCGAGCGGGCCTATACGGTCGCACAGCTCGGGAATCTGCTCGAAGCTGATCGGCATACCCCCGTCATTGTCGGTGTTCAAACGGACGCCGCGGACACCTCGGGCGTCCAACGATGCGAGCTCGTCGTCGGTGATCGACAGGTCGCACGCAATGACGGCGCGAGCACTATCGGGCGTCGCTGCGTTCAATGCGCCCATGCCATCGAGGATGGCGGAGTTATCTATCCCGTAGACGGAGGGTTGTGTGAACACGACACGATCGACACCGAGCGTTGAGTGCAGATGTTTCAGATCGTCGAGCGTGGATTCCGGTGGGTTGTACCCACGGTCGGGCGACATCGGGTACGTGTCCTCGAAGACGTGGACGTGCGTATCGATCGTTCCCTTTGGGAACGTCCAGCCTGGGCTATGAGGCGCACGGTCTGGCGCAATGCAGTCTCGAATAGCGGTCGTCATCTCGAAATCCTCACATCGGAGTGATACAGCAGAATATATAATGCACAATAGTAGAGAACAGTCAGAGAAACGTCTTTCAACGACGCATCAGTTCAGTCAACTATCGGGGGTATCACCATGAGTGATCAGGCAGGCATAAGCAGTCGGTTGAGCCAGCAAAAACGAATTCCACTAATCGACCCCGAGGACGCATCTGGAGACACGAAGGTGCTTTTTGATGCGGTTACGGAAATGCTCGGTCGGGTGCCCGCGTCTTATCAGACCATGGCCCACTCGCCTCACGTCGCCAAAATGTTGGTGCCATTCAATGCGGTTCTTCAACGACAGGGCGCAGGAAGTGTCCTCGACACGAGGTTGAAAGAGATGGTGGTCATCAAGACGAGCCATCTCAACGGCTGCAATTATTGAACGGCTCACAACACGTCGCTTGGTCAAGCGGCAGGTATTACATGGCAACAGATCGACGCCATCGGCAGCGATGACTACATGGACTCGGACGTACTCAACGAGCGCGAGAAGCTCGCAATCTTGTGGGCCGAACACGTCACCCTCAACACGGCACGTTTTCGCGACGACGTCTTCGACCAGGTCGAAGCCGAGTTCAACGAAGCCGAAATCGTCGAACTCACGCTCATGAGTTGCTTCTTCAACTTCTTCAACCGATTCGTGGACTCGCTGCGAGTTCCGATCGAAGTCTCGACGGAGATCGACAAGATCAAGAACTCCTTGCACCTCGATCCAGACAAGGTCAAGGACTACTACCAGACAGTCGTTGATACATGGCCGGGGTCATTTCCCGACCCAACGAACGACTAGCCGAGCCGGAGGCGAGGGAAGGGCCAGAGCGGCCCCGTGAGCGAAGCGAACCAGAGCGGAAAACTTAGATGCCGCCGAGGCAGACGTACTTGGTCTCGAGGTATTCATCGAGGCCGTGATGTGAACCCTCGCGGCCGATACCCGATTCCTTCATGCCGCCAAAGGGGTGGATCTCGGTGGAGATGAGCCCGGTGTTGACGCCAACCATGCCGTAGTCGAGACCTTCGCTTACTCGCCAGATTCGGGCGAGATCTCCCGCATAGAAATACGAAGCCAACCCAAATGGAGTGTCGTTGGCCATTTGAATCGCCTCGTCCTCGGTGTGGAAGCGATAGAGCGGAGCCACCGGGCCAAATATCTCTTCGCTCGATAGTCGCATGTTCGTCGTGACATCACGCAAAACTGTGACCTGGTAGTAGGTGCCACCGAGCTCGTGCGCACCTCCGCCGGTCAACGCTGCGGCTCCATCGGCTAGGGCATCATCGACGAGCCCAGTCACCTTGGCGAGAGCGGCCTCATTCACGAGAGGGCCAATCTCGGTGGCGTCTTCATTCGACGGGCCGACGGTCAACTTGGATGCTGCCTCAGCGAATTTGCTCGAGAACTCGTCGTAGACCGCATCCTGTACGAACATCCGATTCGCACAGATACACGTTTGACCTGTGTTGCGGTACTTCGATGCAATCGCGCCCTCGACAGCTGCGTCGATGTCGGCGTCGTCAAAGACGATGAATGGTGCATTGCCGCCCAATTCCATCGAAACGGCCTTGACCGTGCCCGCCGCCTGCGCCATGAGCAACTTGCCCACAGCCGTCGATCCGGTAAATGAGATCTTCTTGATGATCGGATTCGTCGAGAGCTCATAACCGATCTCCACCGGGTTGAACGATGTGACAACGTTCAAGACGCCAGCGGGCACGCCCGCCCGCTCGGCCAGTTGAGCCACGGCAAGCGCAGTGATTGGACAGTCCTGCGCTGGTTTCACGATGGTCGTACATCCAGCCGCCATCGCTGGTGCGATTTTTCGAGTGATCATCGCCATCGGAAAGTTCCACGGCGTCACGGCCGCAACGACGCCGATCGGTTGTCGAAGGACCATCAGCCGTTTCGAGTTGTCATGTGTTGGGATGATCTCGCCATACGCACGCTTGCCTTCTTCGGCAAACCAGTCGACGAAATTGGCCGCAAATACCGCTTCGCCTCGCGACTCGCGGATGGGCTTGCCCATCTCGGCGGTCATCAGCTGTGCGAGGTCTTCCTGGTTCTCGATCAAGAGATCGAACCACGTGCGCATCACTGCGCCACGTTGCTTCGCGGTGAGGCCCGACCAGGCTGGTAGTGCCTCGCTGGCTGCCTCGATCGCACGTCGGGTTTCGGCCACACTCAGATCGGCGACCGCGCCGACGACGTTTCCATCAACCGGGTCTATGACCTCAAAGGTGTCGCCGGAGTCGGCATCGATCCACGAGCCCCCTACGTAGGCCTGCGTGATAAGCAAGGACGGGTCGTTCAGAGGTATCGGCATGTCTTCGAGGCTCACCTTTATCGTCGGATCAGATATTATGTCAGACCTAGGGAGGCGCCTGTGAAGCCGCAAACAATTCGAGTTGGTGGGTACGCACCTCGCGACTCGGTCCATAGTAGATCCGTTGACCGATTCGCGGAGGACATCAAGACGTTGTCCAACGGCGAAGTCGACGTGGAGATCACGTACAACGTCATGGATTCGGGCCAACCCGCCACTGCTCTATTTGAGATGTTGGAGTCGGGCGAGCTCACTTGGTGTTACTACTCGAGCAGCTACCTCGGCTCAAAAGTGCCAGAGCTCAATGCCCTTGAAGTCCCATTTCTGTTCGACACCGTCACCGATGCGCATGCTGCTCTCGATGGAGAGTTCGGCGCTGCCCTCTCGCAGGCAGTGCGCGATCGCGCTGGTTACGAGGTTCTGGGCTTCTGGGACAATGGCATGCGGCACCTGACCAATTCCGTCAGAGACATCAGGTCTCCAAAGGACTGCGAAGGACTACGCATACGACTACAGCCAAACGAGATTCATGAAGCTCTCGCTTCGTCGTGGGGAATGATTCCGATGACGGCCGAGCTGAGCGCAGGCATTGAGATGATCAAGCGCGGGGACGTAGACGCACAAGAGAACCCGCTTGCAAACACCGTTGCGTACGGCGTCGATCATCAACACATCACCCTGACCGCACACCTTTATGGGGCCCGAGGTCTCTTCGCGAATTCGGCCGAGATGGACAACTTCGGTGAGGTGGCCGATCTCGTGCGTGCATCAGCGCGAACGGCGATCGAATATCAACGGGAGGCTGCTGCTGCCTACGAGCTTGAGCTTCGCAAACGGCTGGAAGCCGAAGGTCGAACGGTCATCGAGCTGACCAACGAAGAACGAAGCGAATTCGCGAACACAGCAGATGAGGTCATCGCCAACAGCCTCTCGACCGTCGACCCAACATTGAGAGCCCTACTCGGGTGAGCCAGTCATTCGCTGTACGAACTCGCCAGATGATGCTCCAGCACCGCGAGCGCTTCATCCAAATCTCGTCGACGGATCGCATCGATCAGTTGGCGATGTTCCTCGTGAACCTCTTCGCGAACCCCAGACGTGTGAGTGAGGCGCGCCCCGACAGCCATGACTGTTGCGTCGTGCAGCGATCCAATGATCGACACGAGTCTCGGTCTGGTCCGCTTCGTCGGCTCGTAGATCGCCATGTGGAAGGAGTTGTTGAGCTGAATCCATGCGGCCAGGTGCGGAGCCGAACCCAACTCGTCGTTCAGTTGCATCAGTCTCTCGACGTCATCGTCGGTAATCAACGGCATCGCGAACTTCAGGGCCATGGGTTCGAGTTGTTGACGGATCTGATAGGCCTCGATCACGTCGTCGCGATTCAGCTCCTGGACGAACCCGCCTCGATGGGGGTCGATCACTACGAGCCCTTCGGATGCGAGGTCGCGGAGCGCCTCACGTACAGGCGTGGTGCTGACACCAAGTCGCTCGGCAATTTCGGTCTGACCCAGTCGCGTCCCGCCCAACAGCTTTCCGTTGAGGATGTCCCGCCGGAGGGTCTCCCGCACATACGCGTGTGCCGTTTCCGAGCGCGAAGCGGGAAGGCGCTCTATATCAATTCTTGTGGGACTGAACTCTGTCGACACGGCACCCACACGGTACCACCGGGTCGGCGATCGAACAGAAGGGAACAACGATGTCAGATGTGATGGGTGTGATTGGGCTGGGGGTTATGGGGTCGGCGATGTCGTCCCACGTGATTCGGGCCGGCCACGAGGTTCATGGATTCGACACGGATCAAAACAGACTGTCCTCGTTCGGCGGCACTGGCGCGGCCTCGGTCGCAGAGGTCGTCGAAGCCAGCGACATCGTCCTCCTTTCTCTCCCCTCTCCGGAGGCTCTCGCCACGGTGACCGAGCAGATCGCCACCTCACCAGGAGCGGATGGCCTCATCGTCGTTGAAATGGGAACACTTTCTCTCGAAGACAAGCTCGCCGCGAAGTCTCACCTTTCGAGCGTTGGTGTCACGATGCTCGATGCCCCTGTCAGCGGTACCGGGCTTCAAGCTGCCGACGCGACCCTCGTCGTCTACTGCAGCGGCCCAACCGAGGCCTACGAACGTGCCCGACCCTTCTTCGACCTTCTCGGCCAGAAGAGTTATGATCTTGGCGAGTTCGGGAACGGCTCGCGCATGAAATTCGTTGCCAACCTGCTCGTAGCCGTACACACCTTGGCGACCGCGGAGGCCCATGGGCTTGGTGCAGCGGCCGGACTCGACCCTCAACTGGTGCAAGAAGTGATCAGTGCGGGCGTTGGCTCGTCAAAGATCTTCGACATTCGCGGCCCCATGGTCGCCTCATCGACGTATGAGCCGCCATCAGCTCGCATGGCCATCATTTTGAAGGACGCTGGCATCATTTCCGAGTTCGCCCGATCAACCGGCGCAATCACCCCCCTGCTCGATGCAACGATTCCGCTCTTCGAACAAGGCATCGCCGAAGGCATCGGTCACCTCGATGCTGCGGCACTTCGAAAGCTGCTATAGCCGAGTCAGGTCAGGAGAACAGGATGAGCACACCGACTCGAAGGCAACTCGCCTCCGTGATGGCAACGACGGCAACCAATCTGCTTGGTTCGCTCGACGCGAGCCAGCGCTCGAGAATGACGTTTCCTTATGGAGACGACGAGCAGTTTCTTTGGTTCTACACGCCAACCGACCATGGCGGGCTGTCGCTGTCGGAGATGACTGCCGGACAACACCAACTCACCCACCAAATGTTGTCGACAGGATTATCGCGGGCGGGTTATGTCACCGCGGCCGCGATCATCGGCCTCGAAAATATCCTCGATCACACCGAGGGATGGGTCACGGACTTTGGCCGTGAACGTGGGCGCGATCCACTTATGTACTGGATGGCAATCTTCGGTGAACCGGCATCCGGCAACTGGGCGTGGCGATTCGGTGGACACCACATCTCGGTGAACTACCTCATCGTCGATGGTGCCGTCGAGGGGAGCACTCCAAGTTTCTTCGGTGCTGACCCGGCCGCAAGTCCGCTCCTCGGTCCTCATCTCCATCGACCTCTGGCGGGCGCCGAAGACTACGGCCGAGAGTTGGTCCAGAGCCTCGATACCTCGCAGCTCGGCGCCGCTCTCGTTTCGCCCGTTGCCCCCGTCGACCTGGTTGGAGTCAACCGAACAGACCTCACAGAAGGAGACCGTCCGCTCGGCCTGCCGTTCGTATGGCGCAGCCTCGACGACGAGACCACGGCGGCATGGGCCAAACGCCAAACTGCCGCCGAAGAGAAGCTCGGACTGACCGAGGAACACCTCGCAGCAATCGCGTTCTCGAAGAATCCGAAGGGTGTTGCCGCTACTTCGCTCGGCGACGATCGGCAGGAAATCTTGCGCGCTCTGCTCAGCTGCTACGTAGACAGGCTGCCCCACACCCTCGCCGACGAGGAACATGCCAAATTTGCGGGCGACGGAATCGACTCGTTGTTCTTCATGTGGGCCGGCGGAATGGAACAGGGTGAGCCGCACTACTACCGGATTCAAAGTGCCGAACTCTTTGTCGAGTACGACAACACACAACGCGATGTGAACCACATCCACACGGTGTGGCGAGACCTGCGCAACGACTTCGGGCGCGATGCGTTGGCAGCCCACTACGCAACCCACAAGCACTGAATCTGCCACGTTCGCTTCATCATCCTGCATTATGTACGATTCCTGAGTGCCTACGCAGATCGACATTGAAGGCGACGGACGGCCCCTCGTCCTCGTCCACTCCCTACTTACTGACTCGACGGCCTTCGATATCGCAGCACCAATGCTGGCCAAGCACCACCGAGTAGTCCGGGTGAGCCTCCCAGGGTTTGGAACCACTCCCCCGCTCGATGCGAGTGACCCGACCATCTTCGATCTCGCGAACGTCGTTGCCGACGCCCTCGATCGTGCTGATCTTGGTACCGATACGGCGGTTCTCGGCAATGGCTTTGGCGCATTTGTCGTGGTTGCTCTGGCCATCGCTCAAGGCGATCGTTTCGGAGAGCTCATTGTTGCCAACGGTGGCGCAGCGTTCTCCGAAGACCGCCAGGGTGCGTTCACGACGATGAGTGATCTTGTGAGCGAGTCTGGGATGGACGCGGTCGTCGACGTCGCCGTCAAACGCATCTTCACCGAGGACTACCTGGCAACTCATCCGGCTGCGATCAGCGAGCGTCGTGAGGTCCTAGTCAAGACCAATCCCGTCGCGTTCGCATCATCCTGTCGCGCGCTGCGCGACATGGACCTCCGGGAAGGCGCTGGGGGCATCACGAACCGCACGTTGGTCATCGCCGGGGGTGCCGACGGCACCACGCCGCCCGAGATGGCACATGACCTTGCGGAGCGGATTCCTGGCGCCGAACTCGTTGAACTTGATGGGTGTGGCCACTGCCCGCCGCTGGAGCAACCTGACGAGTTCGTCAAGGAGATCGAGCGTTTCCTCTCAGGCAATTCTCTTCCCTAGCTCTACATCCCGAAGAGTGCAGCGGCGTTGCCGCCCTTCATCGCGACGCGTTCTTCGTCGGTGAGACCTTCCGTGCGGTCGATGAGACCAAGTGGGTCCTCGTCGCCCATGTCGAACGGGTGGTCTGTGCCGGCCATGATCCGATCGCTTCCCACCACGTCCACAAGATGCGCCAGGTATTGCGGCTGGAACACCATCGTGTCGTAGTAGAGCTTCTTCATGTAGTAGCTCGGTGGATGATCAGGAATGTGAACACGAGTTTCCGGCCGAACCTCCCACGTGTGATCGGCGCGGGAGGTGTAGAAAGGCAGATACCCGCCTCCGTGGAGCAGTACAACCTTCAGGTCAGGCAGCTCTTCGAAAAGCCCAGAGAAGATCATCCGGTGCGACGCGACCATCGTCTCGAGTGGGTTGCCGATGCAGTTCGTCATGAAGTAGTCGCCGAACCGATGACTCTCCTGGTATCCATCAGGGTGAATGATGACGGGAACCCCCTTGGCGGCTACGGCCTGCCAGAACGGACGGAAGCGTGGTTCGTCGAGGTTGTTTCCATTGACGTTTCCACCGATTTGTAGACCCTTGAAACCAAGCTCATCTACGGCACGATCCATCTCGGCAATAGCTCGGTCCACGTCCTGGAGCGGCACGGTCGCACCAAACAGGGCAAACCGGTCAGGCATGTCTGCGACGGCTTGCGCGAGGTGGTCGTTCTGGATTCGAGCGGCCTCAGCAGCGACGTTTGGCGGCGCCCAATAGCCGTACTCGGAGACGAACGTCGACAGGCCTTGGATGTCCATACCCATCGCGTCCATGTCCTCGATGCGTTGTTCGTGGTTTCGCAGGGCGCCCTTGATCGTCGGAAACATCACCCCGTTCTGGTCGTGGGAGTCCTGCCCCATGAAGTGCATGTACGGGTCGTCTTGTGATCGTTTGTGCGGAGCGAGCAACTCCCCAGCTTCGGGAGTGGCCAGATGACAATGGACATCGATCGTGGACGCGGGTGCGTGTTCGTTCAACGGATTCTCTTCTCTATCGGTCGTGAGCCGGGCTGTTCGACGAGCTTTGTCTATCAGGTCGCGAGCAGGTCGAATTCTTCGAACTTACGCAGCACACTCGCCTTTGCAATCGCGACCTGCTCATCGGCAGAGTCACGTGGAAAGTCGAGATCGATCGTGATGTCATCTTCGAGTCGACCACCCTTCGCGAAGACTAGGATTCGGTTCGACAGCTCGACTGCCTCACCGACATCGTGCGTAACGAACACAATGGTCTTGCCGGTGTCTGCCCACATCTCGTGGAGCTCACGACGAAGCGAACGGGCGGTGATTGCATCGAGATGGCTGAACGGTTCGTCCATGAACAGCACGTCGGGCTCGATCGAGAAGGCTCGTGCGATGCCCACACGTTGCTGCATACCTCCGGACAGCTCGCCCGGAAACTTGTCGCCCTTGTCGCCGAGCTGCACCATCTCGAGGTACTTCTGACAGCGGGCAATCGTCTCCGGGGACTTGTCCTTCTGGACGAACAGCAAATTGTCCAGCACCGTGCGCCAAGGCAGGAGCCTCGCCGCCTGGAAGACGTATCCCGGTGCAGCCTTGTGACCAGACTGGGTGATGTTGACCGAGCCGCTCGTTGGCGCCTCGATGCCACTCAAGATATTGAGAAGCGTCGACTTGCCGCAGCCGGATGGCCCGACGATCGAGACGAAGACGTGGCCCCCCATCTCGAGGTTGACGTTCTCCAGAGCAACGACCTTGTCCTCGCCGACTCCGAATTCTTTGTGCAGATTTGTGATTTTGATATCAGCCATTTCAATCTCCTATGCGACCGTGCCAGTGTCTGCGAGCAGTTCATTGTTCAACGCATCGGCCTTGTGCGGCGCGTCCATATCTTCCTCGACGATGTCTGGACTGTTGAGGCTTGGCCGCCACTTGAAGACTCGCCGGGAAATCGGTTCGAGAACCGCGTTCTCGAGAAGAAGTGCGAAGATCACGAAGAACATCGAGTAGCCGATCACACCGTGCAAGCGGTGTGCGTCGTACCAGAACTTGACGGTCCAGCCTGCGCCGTCTTGACCCCCGAACAGCTCGATGATCACGAGACCCTTCCAACCAATCGACAGTGCGTAACGCGCCGAGGCGAAAAGGAATGGGTATAGCGAGGGCAATAGGACATGTCTTGTCCGTTTGTTCGACGGCACATCGAAGGCGTTCGACATGTCGAACAGATCCCGAGGAGTACTACGCACACCTTCGCGAACATTCACGATGACAAACGGAATGCCAGCCAACACAACGGCGATGATCGGGCCCTTGTCATCAAACCCGAAGATCAAACTGAGAAAGAGAGCCCACGCGAGGGCCGGCATGGCAAGAAGCGCCATGACCCAATCGTGGAAGAATGCATTCACCGCTTTCGAAAGTCCCATGCCGAGGCCGATAGCGGTGCCGAGGATCATCGAGATCGCAAAGCCGATCCCGAGGCGCTTGAGCGATATTCCGAACGTCTGGTACAGATTTCGTGGAGCAACCGTGTCGTTGGTGACCTCCGCAACCATGAAGTCCCATACCTCACGCGGAGTTGCGAGCACACTGCTGTCGAAGTCCCAAGAATCCTGGATCAGCTTGTTGGAGATCAGCCAGAACACCAGCACTGCGGGAAGAAAGAGTGCTCGTGCAAATAGTGGAGATTTGAGAAAACGAACCGGAGCTGAGCTTGGACGATTCGGTTTTACAGCCGTTCCTGAGCTCGAGCCCGACGGCTTTGTTGTTAATGCCGTCATGTTGATGCGATCTCCTTACGCCAGCGGAAGAACTTGTCCTCGACGGCTTGCAGCACGACCTTCTCGAGAAATAAAGCGAAGACGAAGAACAACAGGATCCACGTGAGGACCTCGTCTTGTCGGAACAGGATCTGCGCGATCCGCAATTCGAAGCCGATGCCCGATGACGCTGCGAAGATCTCGGTGAGCACCGTGACCTTCCAGCCAATCGAGAACGAGAAACGCAAACCTGTAAAGAGATAAGGCGCGAGGTGCGGGATCACGATGTGACGATTTCGATCGACGACGTTCACTTTGAACGCTCGCGCCATGTCGATCGTGTCCTTCGGCAGCGACCCGATCCCTTCAGCGACGTTCACGGAAACCAACGCAAACGTCGTGAGGATGATTGCGATTATGGGGCCGTACCAACGATTGCCGAAGACGAGCGCCGTGATCAGCACCCAGATCAAACCGGGCGAGGTGAGCCCAATCGTGATTGCGTCGCGAAAGAAACCAGCGAACCATCGGTGCTGCGTGACGATACCGATGACCGATCCGATCATGAATGAAAGCGTCACGCCGACGACGATGCGAATGAGAGACGAACCAAAGGCTGGAAACACCTTGCCGTCTTGAAATAGCTCGATGGCGGTCTTGAACACCCTCGTCGGTCCAGGTAGCAAGTTCTCCTCGAGAACGGCACCTGACGCCCACTCCCAAAGGCCGAGGACAACGACATAGCCGAGGATTCGAGCGATCCACCGGATGATCAGATCCCTGCGGTGCGCGGCCTCAACGACTTCTTCTTGGGTCACCCGTCGGGGTGCCTGTATCTCTTCGGTCGTCATGGTCGACACGCCGGTTGCACACTCCCTAACAAAAGGGGTGCAGTAGTGACTGCACCCGAGACAATGAACAAATGTTGCCTAACGGCATTACCCGAACTAAGCCGGTGGGTGCCGGTTCCTCACGGAAACCCGGCACCCAACCGCCTAGAGGGGCCTAGTGGCCTAGCTTGCTTCGAGTACTTCGAAGCGTGGCGTTGGAGCGTCTGAATTCAAGACGTTCGGGTTGTCAGGATCCAAGGTCTTCATGAGCTCCCAGATCTTGACCTCAGCGTCGACCCAATCCTGCTCGAGGTAGACGGTGTCGACGAACCAGTCGTTCGAACCCTGCATGAACTCGACCATGAAGTCGACATCTGCATCATCCTCAACAGCGAAGTGCTGTGGGTAGGCACGAACGATGTCTTCGACATTTTCAGCCCAGAGGTCGATGCCACGTTCCCAGAGAGCGAGGAATGCTTGCGCTTCGCTTTCGTGTCCGTCGTACCAGCCCTCGGTTGCAGTGAACAGGTTCGACATGACGTGGTTTTCGCCGTCGTCAACACCCGAGAAGGTGCTGTACAGCTGGAATGGCATCTGACCGCCATACATGAGCTCGATCTCACCGGCACGCAAGTGCGGTACGGCTGCTTCTGGGATGGCGACCGTAACCTCACAGTCTCCACGCAGCAGGTTTGTCGGGTTCACGAAGTGATCGTTGACAATCAGGTTGAAGTCGCCACCACCAACGCGGTAGTCGAGTCCGTGCAGCTCTTGAGCCGCAACGGTCCAGAAGCCTGTGTTCGACAC
>CAXMRH010000086.1:0-4361 GCA_964196045.1 uncultured Chthoniobacterales bacterium
CACGTAGGACAGGAACGGAGCAAAGATCAACGCCTGAGCAAAGGCCGATCCGAAGAGGCCAACGTACTGACGGGACGGGTTCACCATGTCGGCGGCAGCATTCGCCGAGAACCACTGCACGACCATGACCCCGCCCATGAGCAGTAGCCATCGGCCGCCGCCTCCACCACCGAAGAAGAAGTCGCGCATGGCGTCTGCGACACCGGTTGCGAAGAAGATGCCTTCAAAGGCAACGAATGCTGCGACTGCAGCGGCGATGTGCTGGTAGACGAGGCCGACAAAGGTGGCACGGTCGGTCTCCGACGCTTGCGCGGCCGGAATATTGATCGTCTCATACGAACTCATGAAGGGTCCTTTCAGGTCGTGCAGAACAGCGTACTGACCCGGAATTGGGTTGTATGACATGAATGAACGCTGATTTAGTCGGATTTCATCCAGACTTGACGAGATGTCGACACCTTCACCTTCCACATCGAGCCCATTACGTGTCGTGGTCTCCCGCGAGACTGACGAGAGCGAGCACCTCGTCGACGTAGTGGCTCTCTCGAGGAATGGTCTTGTTGCGGCGTTCGGTGACCAGAATCGGGGGGTCATTCCGCGTTCCGCGATCAAGCCGATCCAAACGATCCCGCTCGTGCGGACCGGCGCCGCTGCAGCCTTCGACCTGTCCGACGAAGAGATCGCACTCGGTTCGTCCAGCCACAGCGCCGAGGTTGCACACATCGAGGCAGTCGAGCAATGGCTACATCACATTGGCCTCGACGTATCGGCTCTCGAATGTGGGCCTGGCCGGCCATTCTCGATGGACGAGGCCGATCGGCGACTCCTCGCTGGCGAGGCCTTCACCCCGATTCACAACACGTGCTCCGGGAAACACACAGCGTTCCTGACGATCGCCCGGCACCTCGACGTCGAGCCATCCGGATACATCGAGCGCGACCATCCCGTACAGCAACTCGTGATCGCCGCAGTGGAAGAGTTCACTGGTGTGTCTCTCTCGGAGGCCCCAAGTGGTGTCGACGGTTGTGGAATTCCCACGTTTGAGCTTCCGTTGATCGCGCTGGCGCGTTCGATGATGTCATTGGTTGAACCCGGCGGCTTCGACTCAGATACTGTCGCGGCAGCTGCGCGAGTCACCAACGCCTTGTCTCAGAATCCGTACTGGGTTTCCGGCAAGGACCGGACGGAGGCGGTGCTCATCGCAGCCGCCTCTGAACCGCTCCTGATCAAGACCGGGGCCGAAGGGGTGTTCATTGCAGCCCTTCCCCAACGCGGCGTCGGCATTGCCTTGAAAGTCCGAGACGGTGCAACGAGGGCCTCCAGTCTGGCGATCGCGGCCACCCTCGAACACCTTGGCGTCGTAGCCCCAGGTCATGCTGTCCGCGATGTGACCAACGCGGCGGGTACGGTCGTGGGCGCGATGAGAGTGCAAATGCCATGACCTCGACCGAGCACAATTCTGCTGGCGCACCGCGCACGACGGACATCACCGTCTTCTCCGCGGACGCTGCGAACACGACTGCCCTGGCTTCGGCTCGAGAGGCCTGGAAATTCCGCGGCTTCATCAGCTACATGACCAAGCGAGAGCTGCGCACGACCTACATGCGGAGTTACCTCGGGTGGATCTGGTCGCTGCTCAATCCAATCGCGGAGGTAGCGATCTACAGCCTCGTGTTCGGCGTGCTCCTTGGCATCGATCGTGAAATCCCAGACGCGCCGAATGGATTCAATTCTTTTCCACACTTCCTGATGTCGGGAATCGCGACGTGGGGATTCTTCCGGATGGTGTCATCCAAGGTGCTCAGCAACTTCACGGCAACGGTTCGGCTGCGGAGGAAGCTGTACTTTCCACCGGTCGCCGCCGCGTTGTCCACGGCATTGAGCACAATGGTCGAGGCTTCGATACTGCTGGTTGTCGTGACGATCTTCTTCGGCTTGTGGGGCCACCTGTCAATCCACGCCGTCCTTCTGGTCCCGGCCGCACTCTTTGCGGCAACGTCTGGCCTTGGGGTCGGACTGGCGCTCAGCGTCGCTAATAGCAAGTACCGAGACGTCAGCTATCTGTACACGATTGTTCTTCGACTCAGCTTTTACATGCTTCCGTTGATCTGGCCGCTCCAGACGGCAAAGAACCGGTTCGATATCCAGTGGCTTCAACAGCTCGTCATCAACAATCCCTTCGCCAAGATGATCGAGTTTGGTCGTGATGGGCTGCTGTACATGAAGTGGCCATCCGTTGGTGACTGGTTGTATCTGAGCGTGTTCTCGGTTGCCTCACTGCTGATCGGGTGGACGATCTTTGCGCGGTCGTCGGCCGATGTTGCCGAGGGGCTCTAATGGATCAGGACATCGTGATCGAGGCGACGAACGTCTCGAAGAAGTTTCTGCTTGGCCGCAGGAGCACCAGCGTGAAGGACCGCTTGACCGGGTTCGCGAGTTCGAACAAGGACGAGTTCTGGGCATTCCGAGATGTATCCGTGTCGGTTCCGCGCGGCTCCATGCTGGGCGTGATCGGCCGGAACGGTTCCGGGAAGTCGACCTTCCTGCGCACGTTGTGTGGCGTCTACAGGCCGACGCACGGGGAAGTCCGGGTGCGCGGCCGTGTCACGGCACTTCTCGAGCTCGGAGCTGGCTTCCACCCCGAACTCACAGGCCGCGAGAACGTGTACATGAACGGTGCGGTCGTGGGCCTCGACAGGGATCACATGGACGGCGTCATGGACGAGATCGTGGAGATGGCGGACATCGGTTCGTTCATCGATGCTCCGCTTGAGACGTTTTCGAGTGGCATGCGAGCGCGGCTCGGCTTTGCCGTGTCCGTGCAGATGGAGCCAGAGATCCTACTGGCCGACGAGATCACCGCTGTTGGCGATATCGCCTTCAAACAGCACGGCATTTCACGACTGAACGAACTCCGAGAGGGCGGTACGACGATCGTCCAGGTGTCACACAACCTCTCGATGATGGCCAAGAGTTGTGACCAGGTCCTCTGGCTGCACCATGGCGAAACGCGTCGACTCGGCGATCCCGTTGAGATCATCGAGGAATACAAAGCGCTCGCCAACGTCGACCGGTCCGGCCGAATGATCGGCGGCGATACCGGGAACCCGAAACAGGCAGCTCGGCGACGCAAACAAGCCGCCGTAACCGAAACGCTCGCGGCGTCGGACAAGAACTCAAGCTGGTTCGACACGCTGAGATTTTCTGGAATCGACGGGGCTGAACTCATGGCTGGTGAGCCCGCTGTCCTGTCGGTGTCTCTTGGCGCGCACGAACCCATCGCCGCGCCGTCGATCGAGGTGCGCGTACTTGCTGCTGGGGGTACGCCGACCGGGTTCGGATTCAGCTCTGGTCCGCTCGATTCTGACGTTCTCGGAGGACTGCTCGAGGCATCTGTCGATCTGTTGTCGCTTGCAGCCGGCAGGTACAACTTCCGTGCCGACCTGCGTTCTGGCGAAGAAGTCGTTGCCTCGAAGACGATGAGCGTGCACGTCTCACCAACCGCCACAGACGGTGAGGACTTCGTCGAACTCCCTGCGACGTGGCGCGCCACGGCGAACCGTTAGGCGTTTCGAGCGGCATCGGTCTCCGGCCCTAGACTGACCTGGTGAGATTTCTGCTCTTAAATGGTCCGAACCTGAATCTGCTCGGGACTCGTGAACCCGAAGTCTATGGCAGCACGACATTGTCCGAGATCGAGGCGTCGCTTGCCGCGCTGGCCGGGGAAGTCGGCGATGAGATCACCGCGCATCAGTCGAATGGTGAGGGTGAGCTCGTCGATCATCTGCACAACGCGGCGGGCTGGGCGGACGGGGCGCTCTTCAACCCGGGCGGGTACACGCATACATCCGTGGCGCTGCGCGACGCCATTTCTGCCGTGGGTTTCCCCACCGTCGAGGTGCACCTCTCCAATCCGGCTGCTCGTGAAGACTTCCGACATACGTCGCTGATAGCGGGCGTGTGCCTCGGCACCGTGGCCGGTTTCGGGGCCGTCAGCTACGAGAGCGCGTATCGCGCCCTACGACATCACATCGCCGCCACAGCATCGGCTAGCTGACATGACACGAGTAACGATCGTCGGGGCCGGCCTTGCTGGCCTCGCAGCAGCAGTAACCCTGCATGACCGGGGCACGGACGTCACCGTGCTCGAAGCGTCGGACGGTGTGGGAGGACGGGTTCGGACCGATCTCGTGGATGGGTTCAGGCTCGATCGCGGCTTCCAGATCCTGCTCACTGCGTACCCGGTCGCACAGCGAGTCTTCGACTATGACGCCCTCGATCTTCGCCGATTTCACGCAGGGTCGTTCGTGCAACTCGACTCAGGACGAGTGCTCGTCGGGGATCCTCTGCGTCGGCCCGCC
>CAXMRH010000087.1:0-2425 GCA_964196045.1 uncultured Chthoniobacterales bacterium
CCGATGTTCGGAGCAGTTCCGATGAACGTCGGTCGGATGTACAGGGACCCCGGTGGGTCGGGCGTGAACTCGAGATTGGCCCGCACCGCATCGATGATCATCGCACGAAGCATCTCGTCGCTCGGTGGCGTCATGCGGAGCTTCGCGATGCTGAGCAGCATGCGTTGGACGGAATCATCGAGTCTGAAGATGGCAACCGAACCGTCCACCTGGCGATGAGCCTTCAAACCCTCGAAACACTCACTTGCGTAGTGGAGTGCATGGGTAGCGGGATGGAGCGAAAAGTTCTCCAACGGTTTGGCTGACCCTGGATAGTCGTATACCCCGTCCAGGTAACTGGCCACCGTCATGTGGTCGCCGAAGAGTGTTCCGAATGGGGCGCTGAAAGGATCTGGCTTGTCACTCATCTGGCCATTACTAGTCGTTTCGACGCCATGACGCCATGACGTATGCGTCACGAGTCGCTGCTACTTTCTGGCCGATGGGGCACAGCGTGCACACACATAGGGTCGACAGAGTCGTTTCGATCCGCATCGACCGACCACCGGTCAACTCCTTGGGCCCGAATGATTGGGTCGCACTTCGTGAAGCGATCGAGAGCGCGAACGACCAAGAAGACGTTCGCGCCGTCGTCATCGAAGGTGGAGTTGGACGTTTCTGTGCGGGCGCCGACATCCGCACTCTGATCGAACCCTCGGCCGAACCAACGCTGATGTTGCGACTGGTCTCGGAGGCGTGCGAAGGCGTTCGCTCAAGCCGATTTCCCTATGTGGCGGCAATCGACGGCGCTGCCCACGGTGGAGGACTCGAACTCGCACTCGCCTGCGACATTCGAATCGCATCACCGGGGTCGACGTTTGCTGCGTCGGGCGTGAACATGGGATTGATCGCGAACGTTCGTTCGCTCGTGCAGGTTGCTGGCGATGCTCGAGCGCGCTCGATGTTGCTCACGGGCCGCCGGATCGATGCCATGACAGCAGAGTCGTGGGGCCTCGTCACCGAGGTCGATTCTGACGCCCGGGAGGTGGCTCATGCACTGGCCGCGTTGATCGCCACGAAAGCGCCACGTGCTGTTCAGGCGACCAAAGAGGCGCTCCAGGCAGTCAGCGAACTGAGGGCCGATGACCATGCCGCGCTGGTGACATCGTTGTTCAGCACGCTCGCGCAGACGAACGATCATCACGAAGCGATCAACTCGTTTCTCGAGAAGCGACCACCCCTGTTTCGGGGCGACTGAGGACTTAGCTCAGTGGGTTTCGGTTTCCGCGACTCGGGCAAGCAACTCTGGCAGCGGCCGCTGGTGCACGATCACGAGATAGTCGGTCGTCCTGGTTAGGGCTACGTACAAGAGCCCCAAACCGTGCGGCTGCTCGACGATCTCGGCGGGTTCGATCACGATGACGGCATCGAACTCCATACCCTTTGAAGCAGATGGAGCGAGGGCCCGAATACGGGGATGATCGACGTCTGGTGGTGAACAGCCAATCAGCGCGACCCGCCCGTCATCGATTTTGTCGACTAGGTCTAGTGCCGCGTCGACGGACGCCGAAGTTATGGTCGCGGTTGGTGTGACCCCCTGGCCAGCGAGGTCGACGAGACGGACGGGGTGGCCCGACTCGCGGATTGACTCTGGCAGCGAGAGACCAGCGTCGATGGTTTGCAGTACAGCGGCGGCGTAGGGCGCTATCTCTCCCGGCGACCGGTAATTCGTCGAGAGGTCGAATCGGTTCACCGAGCCGAACTCGACAGGCAAGATATCGGACCACGATCCGTGTGCTCCGTTCGTCCGCTGGGCTAGGTCTCCCACGATGGTCATCGAATGGCCACGTGCGCGCCGACCAATCATCCGCCATTGCATCTGCGTGAGATCCTGGGCCTCATCGACGATCACGTGTCCAAATCGCCAAGCCCGTTCCCCCGCGGCACGTTCCTCGACCGACATCGAACTCGCCAGGTCGAGGTAGTCCGCACTTTCGAGCTCTGCGATCGGGAAACCGTCCGGGTCCGACACGATCTCACCGGTGATCTCATCTCGAACGGGATAGGTGTGGGATGTCCCGCCGAAGTCTCTGTCGTCTAACGCCACAGTTCCTCCTCGTCGCCCACGCGCCATGCGTCGTAGCTCTCCACCTGCTCCGCTCCGGGTTCAGGCTCGAGCGCTTCCTCCTCAACATGTTCGTCGTCGATCTCTTCACCCCGTTGTTCGTCCACCGTGAAGACGTCGTCCTCATCGGCGATCGAATGCTCCATGTCGAACTCCAGATTGCGCGCCTCGCCGACATCACCGAGCACATGAAGGAGTTCGTCGAGCAGGGGTACATCGCTCCGATACCAACGACGACGCCAAAGTTCGCCCTCCTTTGTTCGCTCACGGCGAAGCAGGACTCCCTGGTCGTCATCGAGTCCAGCTGCTCTACACGCAGAG
>CAXMRH010000088.1:0-16328 GCA_964196045.1 uncultured Chthoniobacterales bacterium
CAACGCGGATGGGGTCGCGCCTCACTTTCCTACAACTGTCCGGGATGTCCGGGGTCACCCGAAACAGCACAACTTGGTCAACCCGGCGCGTAGCCGAGCGAGCAGGCTTGGTCCCTAAAACCACTGGCATCGAGGCGCTGATACTCGATCACGCGATCGTCTTTGCCGACGAAGCTTCCAACTTCGCCGACCACAGTGAATGTGCCAGACATGCCACCTGCCAAGGCCCACGACTCGAAGATCGCGCTGCGGGACCACCAAAGCTGGCCATCGAACTCAATGTCCGGAGCGTTTGGGCACGTCCCGTCATCTATATAGGCGAGCAAAACGGAAGCTGAGTCGTCGACCGAACATGACAACACCGACAAACTCAACACGAGAAAAGCGAACACACGCATGGTTCTCTATCGGAAACTCCACGCGTGTCTCTATACGCACGATGTCCACGCCTCTGGCGAGAGGAGAGCGGAGCTCGCGTAGCGACCACGTGGATTTCCGTCGATCTCGATCGGATGTGTCGAGGTGTTGGGGACTAGACAGTCGTGCCTAAGAGGCTGCCTATCGCGAAGGTTACGGCGCAGGCACCGGCGGCCCAGCTGACCTGACGAAAGGCCGTCCGAACCGCCGAGCGCTCGGTGAAGTATGCGAGCAGGACACCCACGAGAGCGGCAGCGACCAACCCGACGATGACCGACACGAGCATCGCGGTATTGCCTTCGAGGAAGAACCACGGAATCAGGGGAAGAACCGCACCGATGCCGAACGCCACGAACGAACTTGTTGCAGCGCCCACGGGGTCTCCCACGTCATCAGGATTCACACCGAGCTCTTCGCGCGCATGCACTTCGAGCGCGATTTCGGGATCCTCGTGCACCGCTGCGGCGAGCTCGAATGCTTTGTCCGAGTCGAGTCCACGTTTGGCGTAGAGCGCCTGCAGTTCACGAAGCTCACCTTTGGGATTGTTCGCGATCGACTCACGCTCGATTCGGAGCTCCCGCTCGATCAACTCGTTCTGCGCCTTCATAGAGACGTACTCACCCGCCGCCATCGATGCAGCGCCGGCAAGCAGGCCAGACACACCCGCGATCATTACGGACGAACTCGTCTCGGACGCGGCTGCAACTCCCAGGATCAGGGCGACATTGGACACGAGACCATCGCTGATTCCGAACACCGCTGCACGCGCCGCACCACCTTGGAGGTCGCGGTGTTCGTGCACCATGTGCGAGACGGCCTGGGCATGTTCGTGACTGTGTGCCATCACCAGACCATACCTAAATGCGTCGTTGCGACCGCTTCCCGGATGCCTTCTTGTTCCTGCTCAGTCGTGTTGTCGACTCTCCTGAAGGTTGCCTTACACAAGCACACAAGTACGATTGTGAAAAGAGACACAGAGCATATGTGTTAAGCATGCTTTACAAGACCGAAGAGCGTGCCTACTCTCATCCGTATGAAGCGCTCACTCCCCGTTGCACTCATCATTGTTGCGCTGACCGTTGTGGCGTGTGGGTCCGGTGCCAGCACCATTCCAAACAACCTCGAAGGTGCCGCGGCAACCATCTATGCGGGAGACTGCATGGAAGACACCGGCAACGAAGTAACGGTCTACTCGGGTCGCAGCGAGGACTTGGTACAACCCGTCTTGGATGCCTTCGAATGCGCGACGGGCATTTCCACGTTGACGAACTTCGGCGACCCGACCGACCTTGCACTGGCGCTCACCGAGGAGGGTGACCGAACCCCAGCCGACGTCTTCCTGTCCAAGTCTCCCGGCGCCGTCGGGTTCCTTCGCAACGAAGGCCTGCTCTCCCCCCTCTCGAGCGAGATCACCAGACTCGTCGATGGAAAGAACGTGGCAGCTGACGACACATGGGTGGGCATAACGGGCCGCCAGCGAGTCCTGGTGTACAACGTCGACGAGGTCGATGCAGCAGAACTTCCCAGCAGCGTCTTCGAACTCACGGACGAGAAGTACCGCGGGCGTGTCGGCATTCCGGCCACCAACGGCTCCTTCCAGGACTGGTTCACCGTTTTCCGAGCACAAGAGGGTGACGATGTCGCAATCGAGTGGCTCGAAGCAATGGTTGCGAACGATGCAATCAAGACGGAGAGCAACCGCCCCACGGTCGATGCGGTTGGACGTGGCGAGTTCGACTTCGGACTCGTGAACCACTACTACAACTTCCAAGAAGCTGAGGCCCTCGGTGACGCTCATCGAGCAAAAAATCACACGTTCGCCAGCGATGACATTGGATCACTAGTAATCGTGACCGCTGCAGGCATCACCTCCTCGAGCGAGAACGTCGCCGCCGCCGAAGAACTCATCTCGTTCATGTTGTCCGAGGAAGCGCAAACGTTCTTCACGACCGACACCCTCGAGTACCCGCTTGCCGCGGGCGTTGACCCAGCATCGGTTTTGCCGTCGCTCAACGATGACGGCGCCGACTTCGACGTCAGCTTCGACACCCTGGGCAATGGCCTCCAGCGCACCGTCGAGATCATCGACGAAAGCGGCATCAACGGATGACCTCAGATGTTCGGGGTCACCGGGCGGCGCCCCTCTCGCTCCGAGCGTTGGCAACTGTCGCCACAGTTCTGCTCGCTGGTCCGGGCGTCTATCTCCTCATTCGCAACTTCACCTCGGACGCTGATCCGGCCGGCCTGCTGATTTCCGATCGAACAACCGGGCCACTGTGGCGAACGTTGAAGCTCGCCACGCTTGTCAGTCTCAGCACTGCTGTCCTCGGCACCGGACTGGCCTGGCTCACGACTCGAACCGACCTACCCTTCCGGCGAACATTCCGGGTGCTTCTCACCCTGCCGCTGGTCTTCCCCACATTCATCGGTGCCGCGGCCCTTGTGCGCACGCTCAACCCGGGCGGGCTGGTGAATGACCTCCTGTCAGGCGTCGGCGTGGACCGCACACCCACCGTCGACGGGCTCAGCGGTTCTTGGCTCGTGCTCACGCTGTTCACGTATCCGTACGTCTACCTGCCAGTGGCAGCTAGGTTCGCCAGGTTGCCTGGCTCGATCGAGCAGTCGGCCCGACTCCTCGGCAACAGTGCAGCCAGCGTCTTTCGACGGATCATCCTGCCCCAGGTTGCGGGGTCGATCACCGCGGGAACGCTCCTCGTCTACCTGTATGCGATCAGCGACTTCGGGGCGGTGTCGATCTTGCGCTACGACACGCTCACCCGGGCGATCGCGTCGAATCAGCTTGCCAACCGCCCCGTAGCTCTTGCGTTGAGCCTTCTCTTGCTCATACTCGCGGCCGCCGTGGTTCTCGCAGAACGCGCCACCCGTCGCCGCTACAGCAAGGTTGCAGTTGCCCGATCCATGACCGCGGCCCAGGTGCCGTTGGGCCGATGGAAATGGCCTCTCACCGGTGTTGTCGCGTTCGTGGTTCTGAATGCTCTCGGCGCTCCCCTCGCAGCACTAATAGATTGGAGCGTTCGAGGGCTCGAACGAGGTCGCCGCAACGGACGCGGCCTGACCGTGGACGCGAACGAGATCGCCGAGGTCACGTGGAACACCCTTCGTGTGAGTGCCATCACCGCAGTAGCAGCCGTCCTGCTCGTACTGCCAATCGCGGTGCTCGTGGGTCGCTATCGCAGCCGCATCGGGGGGATCGGTCACGCCGTCGCCATCTCGACGTTTGCGCTGCCTGGAATCCTCATCGCCCTCGCCGCGACCTTTTTCATCTCCGCCTCGGACTGGACGTTCGACACGTTCCACAACACGATGGTGATCCTGATCTTCTCTTATGTGGTGCGCTTCGCAGCCTTGGCGATGGGTACCACCCTGCTGGCCGTGCAACTCGTCCCTCAGCGTGTGCGAGACGCGAGTCAAACGCTCGGTGCAAGCTCTGGTCGCCGGTTCATCTCAGTCGAACTGCCCCTCATGCTGCCAGGCCTGCTCGCCGCGGGCGGTCTCGTTTTGTTGTCCACGATGAAGGAACTTCCAATCAGCCTCCTGCTGTCGCCATTCGAATTCGAGACGCTCGCAACGCGTATCTTCTCGACCTTCAACGAGTCATTCGTCGCAGAGGCGGGACTCATGGCACTCGCGCTCGTTGTGCTGTCCTTCGTGGCGACGTGGGCGCTCATCATTCGTCCGACCGAACGGTCGACAGCCCGCGAAACGGAATCGCTCAGGCAGCGGTAACGACGATTCGTTCGCCCGCAAATGGCCCGATCCCAAATGGGCGACCGTCGACCTCGACGGTCGTGGTTCCGTCGGGGGACAGCGCCATCACGGTTCCGGATCGGCCGGGAACGACACCGGCCTCCTCCAAGTACTCAAGAAGCCCAGGCTCAAACTCCAGCTCCTCGGGAATCCGCTGCACAATGAAGGACGTACCAACAGCGCACTCGCCAAGCGCAGTGGTGTCGACCGGACGCGTGTAGCCGGATCCAGGAATCGGATTGCCGTGCGGGCAGGTAGTCGGGTTTCCGAGCACCCGGGTGAGGGCCTCCTCCACCACGGGGCTGATCACATGCTCCCACTTGCCTGCCTCGTGATGAGCCTCGGCCCAGCTGAGGTCGAGAATGTCGGTGAGAAATCGCTCGGCGAGGCGGTGACGTCGAACGACCTGCTGCGCGAGCATCTGGCCGTCGTCGCTCAACGTGATGTCTCCGCTCGAGTCGATGACGACAAGGCCTTCGCGCTCCATCTTTCGGACCATCTCGGACACGGCGGCACGAGAGACCTCGAGTCGATCCGCGATCCGAGTCTGCTTGACCTCCATACCGTCCTCGCGAAGTTCGAAGATGGTCTCGCAGTACTCCTCGAACGCGGGGTGATACTCAGGTGTCTTGTAGATCACCTTTCGACCCTACCAGTGCCGCTGCGCGGGCGATCTCGCGAGATCGCTCCGGACCGAACCCCTGGCGAAGGTCGAAGTCCTCCGTTTCGATCGAGGAGGCGTCCCGCTGAGCTGCAGCGGAGGCCATTGTGGACACGAGACCAGATGGGCCACAGAGAGCGACATGGTGACCTGTCAGGCCGCCCGGAAACAGGTCGTCGAGAGTTGAAGGCATGATCCTGCCTGACTCTCCCGAGAATCGATGGAGCGCCACTCGCCCTTCGCGTTGTGCGAGCAGAACCCTGGCGAGCATCGGTTCATCATCGGAGTCTCGAGAGGCGTAGAGGAGTGTGGGTGGGCTATCGCCGTTGAGTTCGCCTCCATCGAGCGCCGCCAGAAACGGCGTGATACCCACGCCACCGGCTATCCAGAGCAGGGGTTGATGGTGGACTCCGATGGGCTCGAAACGGCCGAAGGGACCCTCCACCTTCGCTGGTGCTCCGATGAGGTCCGTATCGCCAACTCGGTCCGACCAGTCTCCCAGATGACGGATGAAGAACTCAAGATTTGCTCGCTTTGGACCAGACGCGATCGTGAACGGGTGAGGTTCACTGAGGCCATCGACACCCAGCTTCAGGAACGCGAATTGGCCGAGCTCGTGCTCGAGTGGCCGTCCTCGTGGCTCGAGCTCGATACGACTCGAATTCACCCCGTGGTCCACGGCGACCACCTCGTACGAAAACCCGCGAGTGACCGCATCACGAACTACGACGCGAACGAGGAAGGCCGCAAGACCCGCAATCATCCATGCACCGAACCAGATTCCCCACGCTGAGCCATTCGCATAGGGCTTGGTCGATGTGAAGAAATGCCACGATGCGAACGCGAACGGAATCCCTAAAAGTTTGTGGGACCAGCGCCAGTAGCGGTATGGCACGATTCGCAGCAGGCTCGCGCCGACGAGGACATACAGCATCTGTTGACCGAAACCAGCGAGCCCTTCAGCAGTGTCGGCCACAGACTCCGCAGCGCCCTCGACACCGCCATCGATGTCGGGTTTGAGGCTCGTGTGCAGATACATGAACGCAACGGAGGTTGCTCCCGCCCAGCGGTGGACTCGATACATCGAGTCGAGCCCACCGAACAACGGTTCCAGCAGCCTGAGGCGAAGCGCCAGGATGAAGCTCCAGCTCATCAGCAGGATCGAGACGGCACCTAGCCAGAAACCCAACGCAACGAAACCTTCGCCCCTCGCACCTGCAAACGCTGGCCACGACACGATCAGACTGGCGACTAGCAGGGCCGGACCCAGCCACGACATCGACGGGCTGATTCGCGGGCGTGGAAAGCGGTCGAGCCGCCAGTCCGCGCGCGAGCCAAAAACAAACCGGAGGAGGGGGTGCATCCATAGATCATGCACCCCCGAAGCTGAAGACCGGCTGAACGGTCGGAATCTTCTTCCGGCGTGTTTCAGCGAACCTTCAGCGAGCGGCCGTCATCGTGACATCAGTTCCGATCACCCGGATCGGACATCTGAAAGGAACACGATGAACACCCGCTCAGCACTAGGAGCAGCAGCCGGCCTCACGCTCGCCCTCGCAGGTGGAGCAACGGCACTGGGGCTCGGCCTCAACCAGGCCACGTCATCCTCGCCCGGACCAGCAGGCATCATCATCGAGTACGTCGACCAGTTCGGCAACCCGGTCGCTGCTCCTGCCAAAGCATCAGCTGACGGCTTGCCACAGGTCGTGCTGATGCAGCCCGATGGAACGATCGCCACGACCGAGGCCGCCGCTGCTGTGGCAACCGCTGAGCCCGCTCCTCAAGGCATGGAGATCGACTACGCCGCAGGCGAGTACGAGGCCGCAAGCCAGTACGACGACGAGTACGAGAAGGACCACGATGACGACCATGAGGAGTACGAAGATGACTGAAGCAACAACTCCCACAAAACGACAGGCGAGCCGACCGAAGCCCGCCAAGGCGACACGATACGTCGCCGCTGGCGCCGCCGTCGGAGCAACGTTCGCCCTTGCCGGAGGTATGGCCGCGGCTGCATCGGCAAGCGCGGACTCATCTCCGCCAACGCCAGCCATTCGCCAGGTAGTCGTGGAGTCACCAAGCGCGACATCGCCTGCATCCATCGTGATCGTGTTGCCCTCCAACGACCCGACCGTGCAACTAGCGGACATCCTCCCCGACATCGTGTCGGCGATCGAAGTGCCGGCGAACCCGGAACCGCCGAGAGCCGTCGCGACAACACCGACGCCGACACCAACACAGCCCGTGACCGAATCGGGAGGTAGCTGAACATGGCAGTGGCCGAACGCCGCTTCAGCGCCATGGGCACGAAATGTCACGTGCTCCTCTACGGCGCCGACGCCGAACCGCTGGCGTTGGAGGCCCAGCGTAGGGTGGGTGAGCTCGAATCTCGCTGGAGTCGCTTCCAGCCAGACAGTGAGATCAGCTCGCTCAATGCGTGCGCTGGACAAATGATGGAGGTTTCGGCCGACACGTTGTCGCTCGTCGCTCACGCCATCGCCGCCTGGCGTAGAACCGCTGGTCGATTCGATCCAACGATGGGTCGACAGATAGCGGAGCTTGGCTATAACCGTTCCTTCGAGACCATCTCTGCCCTCGAACGATCTGGCGTTGCTCGAGTTCGCGCTGCTGTTGGCTGCGCAGACATCGAACTGGACAGCAATGCTCGTACGGTCAGACTCCCTCGATCGGTGCAATTCGACCCTGGAGGCATCGGCAAAGGACTCGCTGCCGACATCGTGAGCAGCGAGGCAATGGCCACCGGAGCCTCGGGTGTTCTCGTGAACCTCGGTGGAGACCTTCGAGTTCAAGGCTCTCCGCCCGAAGACGACGCCTGGACGATCACCATCCGGGAACCGTCAATTACCGACGATGTTCTTGCAACGATTCGCCTTCCCCATGGCGCCGTCGCAACAAGTACGACGCTGAAACGCACCTGGCACCTCGGAAAGACCACCGTGCATCACGCGCTTGACCCGAGCACGGGGTCCCCACATCACCAAGGAATCACGCTCGCGTCAGTCGTCACTGGTGTTGGATGGTGGGCCGAGGCCGCCGCCAGTGCCCTCCTTGGAAGTACGGATATTCACCGAATTCAGCTGGACGTGCCAGCTCTCATTCACCACGCCGACGGCTCTGTCGATCGGCTCGACAACTACGAAGGTTTCGAACGATGACAAGCCTCCTCGCCAACGAACAACTCTGGTGGTATGTGGCTCGCTCAGGAGGCATCGTCGCACTGCTCCTGACCGGGTCATCGGTTCTACTCGGGCTCGTGATGTCCACGCGCATCATGAAGGGAGCGTCGTCTCCGCAGTGGCTCAATGGCACCCATCGCTGGTTGGGCGGCTTGTCGGTCACGTTTACCGGCGTTCACGTATTGGCGCTCGCCCTCGATAGCTTCGTCTCGTTTGGCGTGCTCGACATCCTCGTGCCGTTCGCATCGAGTTGGAAGCCCGGTGCCGTGGCGTGGGGCATCGTCACGATGTACCTGCTCTTGGCAGTACAGATCACGTCCATGCTGGGCAAACGAATTCCCCGAACCTGGTGGAAGCGGGTTCACGCCACGAGTTTCCTACTACTTTGGACAGGCCTTGTTCACGGTGCCACCGCTGGCACCGATGCCAGCCAGCCTGCGTACATCGTGGCAACCGCAGCCCTCACACTTCTGACGGTCTTTCTCTCGGCGTATCGAGTATTGACCAAACGCCACAAACCGTCTCCCAAGCCGGCAACGGCTTCGGTCGTAGGCTGACACCGATGCGAATTCTGGTGGTCGAAGACGAAGCCGTGATGGCCGATGCTCTGAAAAGTGGACTCGCCGACGCGGGGTTCGCTGTCGACGTTGCCCGTGATGGCGAGGAGGGCCTGTGGTACGCGGGCGAAGTTGCGTACGACGCGATCGTGCTCGACCTGATGTTGCCCAAGGTGAACGGCTTCAAGGTCTGCCGAATTCTCCGAGAACGAGGCGACTGGACGCCCATCCTCATGTTGACGGCGAAGGATGGCCCCCTCGATGAGGCCGAGGGCCTCGACACGGGGGCCGACGACTATCTCACCAAGCCCTTTGCCTTCGTCGTGTTGCTCGCACGCCTCAGAGCGCTTCTACGTCGACCAGGCAACGAGCGACCCACGGAGCTCAGTGCCGGTGACCTCGTCTTGGACCCCGCCACCCATGAGGTCCGCCGAGGTGACGAGCAGATCAACCTGACGTCGACAGAATTCTCGATTCTCGAGTTCGCGCTGAGCCGAGTCGGACAGGTCGTGTCGAAGGCGGAAATCCTCGAACACGTATGGGACTTCAACTTCGACGGCGGCCCAAACATCGTCGAGGTTTACGTTCGCTCGTTGCGAAAGAAGATCGACATTCCATTCGACCGCGAAGCCATCGTGACGGTCCGCGGCGCGGGATACATGATCGAGCCATCAGGTGGCTGATCTGGCCAGACGAGCGATTTGGAACCTTGCGACGGTCCGGGGGCGCGCGACTTTGACCGCAATCGTGGTCACCGCAGTTGTCTTGACCGCAAGCGCGGTGATCGTCCTGAGCGTCTATCGAGGGCAACTCATCTCTTCGCTCGACCAATCGCTAGAACAACAGGCGACGGATCGCGCACAGCTTTTGGACGCAGGAAGTGCCCCCGACTCTCTGACGACAGTCGTCCAGAGAGAAGCGCTCGTCTGGATCGGGACCCCCGATGGCGCAACGGTCGCGCAAGGGGGCTCGCTCCTACCGCAAGTACCTCCACTTCCCGACGAGGGCGGACGAAGCCAACAGTTGGGCCTTATGGTCGAGGAGCTGCAACGGAGCGAGCGTGAACTCGAAGAAACGTCGCTGCGTATCAGTTCCGCAGCGACGTCGGACGGGAGATTGCTTGTCGTCGCCGGGGCTGAGACCGAGACGATCGATGAAGCACTCGCGGAGCTCATCCGCCTCTTCGCACTGGCACTCGTTCCACTTGCTCTAGTCACTGCGGCACTCGCCTGGGTGCTCACGGGCCGGACCCTTCACCCAGTGGAGGCAATCCGATCACAAGCCGAGGCGATCGGCGGGGCGACCCTCGACGAACGGGTTCCAGTCCCAGATGGCAAGGATGAGATCCATGCACTCGCCGAGACAATGAATTTGATGCTCGACCGAATCGAATCACATGATCGATCGCTCCGACAGTTCACCGCAGACGCATCACACGAGCTGAAAAGCCCGGTCGCAAACCTCCGGGCGCTCGTCGACACGAGCCATCTCACCGGACCCGAGTGGGAGACCCTCAAAGGCACGCTTGTTGGCGAGACCGATCGGCTCGCGAGCCTCGTGGAGAATCTCCTATACCTGGCGCTCGACGACGCTGGGCATGTCTCGAACACTCAGCACACGGTGGAGCTCGACGAGATCGTCTTCGCTGAGGCCTCCGTCATCGCGACGACACACGACATGACCGTTGACCTCAGCGGCGTGCAGCCAGCCACGATCAGGGGCTCTGCGACGGAGATTGCTCAGATGCTGCGAAACCTGCTCGACAACGCAGTGCGGCATGGGGAGTCTCGGTTGGAGGTCGGGATCGATTCGACTTCTCCTCTCACGCTCCGAGTAGGCGACGACGGTCCAGGGATAGATGGGTCAGACAGAGAACGGGTCTTCGAGCGCTTTACTCGACTCGATGATGCGCGCGCCCGGGACGCCGGAGGCTCTGGCCTCGGGCTCGCGATCGTGCGCCGAATTGCTAGTCGGCACGACGCGACGGTCGAAATTGGCGAGTCAGACCTCGGAGGCGCCGAGGTGATCGTTCGCTTCAGAGGCGAAACCCGCGAGGGCGTAGAGTGACGGGATGCCTCGAAGGTCTGATACGGCGCTGAACGAGGCCTTGCTTCGTTTCGGCGAGGAGCGACATTGGAATCGCTTCACGAATCCGCTTCGAACGGTGACGGCGTGGGATCTCGATGAGGTACTCCCGGCGCTCCGCGAGGCAGAAGAGGCCACGAGACGCGGCGAATGGGTCGTGGGGTTGTTGAGTTACGACGCTGGACCTGCGTTCGATCCGGCCGTGGTCAGCCAACGCGATGAGTCGACGCCGTTACTTGCCTTCGCCACATTCACCGCGCCCGACACCGAGACCCGCCCGCTCGACGCACCCTTCGAGATCAGCGAGTGGACCCCCGACCAGACCGAGGAGGCGTACAGCGTCGCAATCGACACGGTTCGAGAACATATTCGCTCTGGCGAGACCTATCAGGTCAACTACACACTTCGCAGGCACGCCACGTTCTGGGGTAGCGCCGAAGGGCTCTTCGCCTCGTTGTCCCGTGCCCAGAAGGCCAAACACGACGCGTTCCTCCATCTCGGCTCCCATGCCTTGTGTTCTGCCTCGCCTGAACTGTTCTTCACAAAGGACGGCACGGCTCTCTCCTCGCGTCCGATGAAAGGGACCCGCCCCCGGCACTTCGACCCTGACCTTGATGCCGCCATTGCCGACGAACTCGTTGCGAGCCTCAAGGACCGGGCGGAGAACGTGATGATCGTCGACATGGTCCGCAACGACCTTGGCAGAATCGCCGACATCGGCAGCGTGAAAGTCCCGAACCTTCTCGAGGTCGAGACCTACCCCACCGTGCACACCATGACCTCGACCGTCGAAGCCACGAGTGATGCTGGCCTCGTCGACACACTCGTCGCGCTCTATCCCGTGGCGTCGATCACTGGTGCCCCGAAGTACCGCACCACCGAGATCATCGCGGATCTCGAGCAGTCGCCACGCGGTGCATATACGGGATCCGTCTTTGCGCTGTCTCCTGATGGCCGCTGGGAGTTCAACGTCATCATCCGAAGCGTCTGGCTCGACTTAGAAGATGGGAGCGGAACATACGGTGTGGGTGGTGGCATCGTCTGGGATTCGCGGGCCGATAGCGAATGGATGGAGACCGAGCACAAGTCGCGAGTCTTGGCACGAGCAGGCAAGCCGCTGAAGCTGCTCGAGACCATGGCGTGGACTCCAGATGGCGGGATCTCGCTGCGCCAGCGCCACATCAATCGGCTCCTCGATACCGGTGATCACTTCGGGATCCACGTCGACATGGACATCGTGATGGACCTTCTCAATACGGTCCGCTCCGACACTCCAGTCATGCTCCGCCTGCTCATTGCCGCCGATGGGACGCCCGAACTCGAGGTTGCTGCACTTCCGAGCGATGACGGCGAGATCCGGGTTCTTCCGATCGACACGGAACCAACGGACCCATTCGACGAGTTCCTCGCGTACAAGACCACGACCAGAGGCCGGTACGACGAGGCCCTCGAGCGATTCCCCGATGCCCCCGATGTCGTGTTGTGGAACCGACGGGGCGAACTCACTGAGACGTGCATCGCGAACCTTGTCCTCGAGTTCGATGGTCGGCTCGTCACGCCGCATCGCCAGAGCGGCCTCCTCGCCGGAACACTTCGTGAAGAACTCCTCGAGCGCGGCCAGCTCAGCCAAGAGGTCCTCTCCCTGGACGCGCTCCACCGAGCAGACCGAATCTTCACGATCAACTCCGTCCGGGGCTGGGACGAGATAGAGATCAGAACTTCCTGAGAAACACTCCAGAGCGGGGTTTTGGTGTGACATAGGTGCTCTTGGGTGGCATGTCTAGTCGAGCATCGGCCACGGCGAAGACTTCAGAGGGTGTGACCGAGCGAAGCACGAAGAGAAGCTCACGCTCGCCCAACGATGCGGCCAGCTGGTGCCGGTCGACATTCTCGAGGAAGTAGGAGATTCGTCCATGTGAACGTTCTGGATCGATCCCGAGGAGCGGCCAGAGGACCTGGTGCTGGAGCCGCACCGGCTCGATCGCCTCCAGTGGAGAGTCGGTGAGCGGCGGTTGTAGGCGACCACACCACCACCGACCAGCCAGGAACACGCCAAGCTGCCCCGGCTCAGTGGGCAGCTGAGATTCCATGGAAGGACTTGGGCGAAGGTTGAGAAGCTCGATGATTCGTTGGTTCATCTCGTGGATGTCGTGTTCGGGCGACATGGACACCTTGCGATGAAACGGCTCGATGTTCACCCGATCATCGGAGAACGCGACGCCGAGCATGTACCTACTGCGTGGGCCGCCAAGCCGCTTGGCCACTTCGCCAGCCGCAGCAGCACGATGATGACCGTCCATGATGTAGAACTCATGGTCTGCGAACGCCCTGGATAGTGAGGCGCATGCGTCGACATCACGCACGACCCAAACCGCCTGCTCGAGACCGTCACCGGAAGTGAAGTCGAGGACTGGCTCGCTGTGTGCCAACACGGTGTCCAGGAGCGCTCGAATGGTCGGGTCCGCGCGATAGCCCAGAGCGATCGGGCTCGAGTGCACTCCCAACTGCTCGAAATGGTTCGACAGATGCACCGCTCGGGCCGTACTCACCTGCTCGTGTCGTTTCACGTGTCCATCGAGATAGTCGGAAACTTCGACCGCACCAACGATCCCAAGCTGGACATGATCGCCTCGTGTGAGTTGATACAAGAAGAAGGCCGGTTGCCCGACCTCCATGAACGCTCCAGAGTCGAAGATCCGCTGCAACGCCTCGGCACCGAGTTCGATCAACCTCTCCGAGGGGGCATCGTCCTCTGGTCCGCCGTCACCAGGCGACCGGGTAACCAACGTGTAACTCTCTGGATGGGTTTCGAGATATCTCGCCCGATCGTCTCCCGACATCGAGTCGAATGCAGGCGCGGGAACTCGCCGCACGAAGTCGGGCCGGACATACGACCCGAGGAACGGATGGAAGGCGACCATCAGGTGACCGACGTTGAAACAGCGACACCCAATATGTCGTCATCGGACTCGATGGTCGCGAGCACCTCACCGTTCGGAGCATGCTCAAGATGGATCGACGCCACGGCAGCGACCGATCCGGTGAACAGTTGGTTGTCCATCTCTTGAACGTTGAGACCACTAGTGCGAAGCGTCTGGAACACTTTTGCCAAGACGCCGACACGATCGAGGTGCCGTACCGTGAGAATGACTGTTCCGACAGGTTCCTCGACCAGATTCACACAATTGGTAATCTGCCCCTGGAGGTAGTCCTCGATGACCGCGACCGTTCCCTCAGCGACGGCATGTTGCGCCTGGCCCGTCGAGGCGCCGATGTGATGGGAGCCAACCACGTTTGGGTGTGTGGACAGCGGTGAGGTCCAGTCACCGGACTTTCCCGAAGGTTCGTCCGGCCACACATCGAGCCCTGCACGAATTCCCTTTTCATTCATAGCGTCGATCAGAGCGACACCATCCACGACCTCACCACGCGAGGTGTTGAGCAACACGGCGCCGTCCTTCATCTTGGCGAAGAACTCGGCATCGCACATACCGACCGTTCCGGGTGACTTCGGCACGTGCATCGAGACCACATCAGCCATGGCAAGCAGTTCGTCGAGCGAATCGACGAGCGAAATACCGGCCGACCGAAGTCGAGATAGCGACTCGGCCGAGCGGCCCGATTTGCGCAGAGCAACAACCGACATGCCGAAGGCGTTCGCGCGCTCGGCGAGGGCCAAGCCAATCTCACCCAGGCCGATGATCGCAAGCGTCTTGCCGAAGATGCCATCGGCCTTGCTGTACGTGCCCTTATTCCACTGGCCGGATGCAAGATCGGCCATGCCCGCCGGTATGTGTCGATCGATCGACAGCAGCAGACCCATCGCCAGTTCGGCGACCGCGATCGCGTTCTTGCCGGGCACATTGCATACGTAGACGCCGGCAGCCGACGCTGCGGCCTTGTCGACGTTGTCCGTACCCGCTCCGGCGCGCACGATGAGCCCAAGCGCACTTGATGCGCTGATCGCCTCAGCCGTCACCTTCGTCGAACGAACCACGAGCACGTGACTGGGCGACTCCGACAGCCGTTTGGGAATCGTTGCGGCGTCGAGATCTGGTTCTACGAGGACGTCGTGGCCAGCGTCTCGTAATTGAGCCAACAGCTCGTCGTCGAGAGCGTCGGCGAAAAGAATTCTCATGAGTTGTGTACTTTCTCGAGGCCCACACCGGCTGAACGCGGATGTGAGAACGGTGCAGTTAGCCCATCGTACATCACGCCGCTGAACGGTCGTTCAGTGCCAAACGCCCAAACTTCTGGCGACTTTGGGACAATGCGAACATCGGGGCAGACTGTTGGCGTGAAAGCACTCGTGTTCGAACGTCAAGAGGCCCGGTATGCAGCCGCGTCCGCCGTCTCCCGCATCCGACCGGGAGCAGGCGCCGGCATCGGGCCACTGCACCTCACCGATATCGACGCTCCAGATCTTCCCAACGACGAATGGACTCGGGTCAAGCCGCGCCTGACCGGAATCTGCGGCTCCGACCTCTCCACGATCGACGGACACTCCTCTGGGTATTTCGACGATCTCGTCAGCTTCCCATTCGTGCCCGGCCACGAGGTGGTTGGACACACACCCGACGGCGACCGCGTCGTCCTCGAGCCTGTACTTGGTCCACAATCTCGTGGCAAGGAAGCAGGGGGCGACGCTCCCGGTGACGCCGTCGACTACGGGTATTTACTTGACGGCTCGATCGGCGCCGGAATCCAAGTTGGGTTCTGCTCGGGAACAGGCGGTGGGTGGGGCGAAGAGTTCATTGCTCACAAGAGCCAGCTCCACGCGGTTTCAGACTCGATGTCGGACGAAACCGCCGTAATGCTTGAGCCTGCGGCCGGCGGCGTGCACGCTGCTGCTCGGGCCCAAATAGATGGCGGGGTTGTGGTCGTCCTTGGCGCAGGCACGATGGGTCTTGTGACTATCGCGGCACTTCGCGAGTACACAAATGCCGAGACCATCGTGGCTGTCGCGAAGTACCCGGTTCAAAAGATGTTCGCCGCAGAGCTTGGTGCTGATGTGGTCGTTTCACCATCAGAGACATCACGAGCCATTCGACGCATAACTGGATGCCGGATGATCGGCGATCACCTTGCCGGCGGCGCCGATGTCACCGTTGATGCCATCGGCAACGCTGCATCGATCGAACACGCAATCGGGATCACTCGCCCCAGAGGCCGTGTGATGATGGTTGGCATGCCGGGGAAGGTGAGCCTCGATCTGACAGCGCTCTGGCACCGCGAGACAGAGCTTCTGGGCGCGTACACCTACGGAACCGACGTGTGGCCAGACGGCACGGCGGTGTCGAGTTTCACTCGTGCGACCGAACTGGCAGAGAAGGCTGGCCTCGGCCGCCTCGTCTCGGCAAAATATCCCCTGTCTCGGTACCAAGACGCCATCTCACACGCCGCCCAAGCCGGCCAACGGGGCGCCATCAAGGTCGTCTTCGAGCAATAACATCCATCACACGTCGGGACTTCCGCCCGAGATCCGCGGAACCCGACATGGTCGATCGCCTCCGGCTCACTCCCCTCCCTCGCGATCACACGTCGGGACTTCCGCCCGAGATCCGCGGAACCCGACATGGTCGATCGCCTCCGGCTCACTCCCCTCCCTCGCGATCACACGTCGGGACTTCCGCCCGAGATCCG
>CAXMRH010000089.1:0-4880 GCA_964196045.1 uncultured Chthoniobacterales bacterium
CCAGCGTGTAGTCGTCACCTTCGGGCGGGTGTAGAAGCGCAGACCTTCGGGGCCGTACATCGTGGTGTCCCCGAAGAAGCTGTCGTTCCACCCACCGAAGCTGTGATACCCGACCGGAACCGGAACCGGCACGTTGATGCCCACCATCCCAGCCTCGACCTCTTCCTGGAAGCGACGAGCTGCACCACCGTCGCGGGTGAACAGCGCAGTGCCGTTGCCCCACTGATTCTTTTCGATGATGTCGATGGCTTCGGCAAAGGTCTCGACCCGGACCACGCTGAGAACTGGTCCGAAGATCTCGTCGGTGTAGACGGACATATCCGTTGTGACGTTGTCGATCAGGCTTGCCCCGAGGAAGAAACCGTCTCCGCTGAATTCTTGGTCTCGTCCGTCGACGACAACGGTGGCTCCTGCCTGCGTCCCAGCATCGATGTATCCGGCCACCCGGTCACGATGTTCTGCGGTGATCAGTGGGCCCATGTCGCTTGTTGGGTCGGTTCCGTCACCGATGACCAACCGATCCGTCCGTTCGCGAATCGCCTCGATCAGTGGATCGGCCGATCCTCCGACAGCGACAATCACCGAGATGGCCATGCAGCGTTCACCAGCGGAGCCGTAGCCAGCTGACACGGCAGCGTCAGCGGCCAAGCCGATGTCGGCGTCGGGCAGCACGACCATGTGGTTCTTCGCGCCACCGAGCGCCTGCACGCGCTTTCCGTTGGCTGCCGCCGTGCTGTAGATGTACTTGGCGATGGGTGTCGAACCCACAAAGCTGATGGCGCGGACCAGCTTGTGTTCGAGCAATGCGTCCACGGCCACCTTGTCGCCATTCACTACGTTCAACAAGCCGTCGGGAAACCCCGCCTCGTGAAAGAGTTCGGCGATGAACATAGGCGTGGACGGGTCGCGCTCGGAAGGCTTGAGGATGAAGGCATTTCCTGCTGCGATCGCATTGGGGATGGTCCAGAGCGGGATCATGGCAGGGAAGTTGAACGGCGTGATTCCGGCCACAACCCCAAGCGGTCGTCGAACGGTCTGGACGTCGATCCCAGTCGAGGCGTTCTCGCTGATCGAGCCCTTGAGGGCCTCAGCCATTCCGCAGGCGAACTCAATATTTTCCAAGCCGCGGGCAACCTCGCCGGCCGAGTCGCTGAGGACCTTGCCGTGTTCAGAGGTGAGGCGTCGAGCGATCTCGTCGACGTTTGCATCGACCAGATTCCGGAAGTTGTACATGAGCTTTGTTCGCCGCGCAATGCTGACGTGTCGCCACTCTTCGTACGCGCGCTGGCCCACCTGGACGGCTGTGTCGACGTCGGAGACGGAGGCAAGTGCGACTTCGCCCGACTGCTCGCCCGTTGCCGGATTAAACACGGGCTTGGAGTTTCCCGAGCTTCCGGGAACCATCTTGCCGTCGATGAGGTGCTGGATCTGCATCATTGTTCGATTCCCTGTTCTGTTCGGCGAGCTGACTGCGCGCCCATATCCGACCAACCGCCGACGTCGCGGATCGATGCGTCCTTACGGTGGCATCTGCAACGAGCGTATTGTTGGGGCACCCATGGATACAAGGTTCACTTTGTCATGTACAAAGATTCTCCCCAAGAAGTGATGATCGTAGCGTTCTAATGCGGTTCGGAGCTGTGATTGCAGTAGCGCTTCTCGCCGTCGACCCGTTCGGATGGGATCGATTCGGTCCGCTGCGGTGGGCGGTGATCAGCACAATCGGATTCGCAGCGATCGCGATCTCGTTGGGTGCTGGCGACTCACGCTCGCAACCGCTCCCTCGCTGGTCCGTGATCGGTTGGGTGGCAGTGATGTCTGGGATGGGCGTTTCCGCTGCCCTGTCGACCGACCGATGGCACGCCTTCGTTGGCACCCCCGATCGACACCTCGGATTCGCTGCCTGGGTGCTCTTCGTCGGCCTGTTCGCCGTGGCTTCGCTTTACCCGAACTCCGCTGTCTCGGGGATCTCACGAGCAAGCGCGGCGGCCGCCATCGGTTGCGGAGTCTGGGCAATTTTGGAGGCGGCCGGCTTCGACGCGTTCGACACAGGCTTTGTCGATGATCGCGTGGGTGGCCCGCTCGGTCAGCCTGCGTTCTTGGGCGCAGCGATGCTATTGGCGGTACCCGTGGCCGCGTCTCTCGCTGTCGATCGAGCCAACGGTTTGGCAGTTCGTGTGCTCGGTGCGTCTGGTGCCCTGCTGGGCGCGGTCGCGCTCGGTCTGTCACAGTCCCGAGCAGCCTGGGTCGGGGTTTCCGTGGCTGCCATCTGTGTGGTAGTTCGTCGCCGGAAGCGGATGCTTGGGGTTCTTGGTCTGGTCATCGTGGTGGCCCTCTGGTTCATCACACCCCTTGGTGAGCGCGCCTCGACACTCACCGAGTTCGACACGGGCGTCGTCGCTGGACGCCTCGACGAGTGGCAGGTTGCAAGCAGAGCGCTGTTCGACACTCCGACCTTCGGGCTGACCGGCCACGGACCCGAGGGATACCGCACCGTGTTCGGCGCGCACGTAGACGAGGGGTACGTGATCCGCCACGGCCGCGACGTGATCACGGATCGAGCGCACAACGGCCTCCTCGACACGACGCTTACCGGGGGATTCCTGGCCGGTGTTGGCATGGTGTTACTCCAAGCGGGCCTGCTAGTCACGTCACTGCAGCGGATGCGCTCCACCGATCCGATCGACGTAGGGCTAAGTGCCGCGATCATCGGCTATCTCACTCAACAGTTCTTCCTCTTTCCACTGTCGGAACTCGATCCGGTGCTGTGGGTCTTCTCTGGATTGCTGATCGCGCGTCGTCCCCAGCGTGTCGAATATCGTCCGCCTCTGTTCGCCTCAGTCTCCGGGGCCAGACAGCTCATGATGCTCGGCGCCCTGTTCCTCGCAGCAGCGAGCGCAGTGGCTGGGCTGTCGGACGTCGCCGCCGACCACGCGATCGACGAAGCCGTCGCCGCGCTCGACAGCGAAGATCCAGACGCCGACCAGAGAGCGTTGCGGCTTGCCGACGAGGCCCGGAGCCGCCGCCCTGACTCGATCCGCTATGACTTCATCGCGGCTCGGGTAGCATCGATGGATCGCACCCTCGAGGGTTTCGAGGAGTCACTGGAACGACTCAAAGCTGGTCTCGACACCTCTCCTACCGATCCGGCATTCCTCGAAGAGCGAGGACTGGTCCTGCTGGAAATCGCTCGGCGCACGTCAGACCCTACTGACCTCTCGCAGGCCCTCGATGCGCTGGAGTTGCTGGATGCCTCAGATCCCAACAACCCCAGCACCGAGTTGGCGCATGGCATAGCGCTCGCTCTCGACGGGCGAGCGACTTCAGGCATTTCCGAGCTCGAACACGCTGCGGTACTTGACCCCGAATCGATCGAGGCGGTGCTCAACGTGGCGATCATTCATTTCGAGAGCGGAGACCTCGAGTCGGGCAGGACGGCGCTCGAGCGCGTGGAGGCCCTCGCGCCGTCGAATGCTCGCGCCATCAGTCTTCGCCAAGAATTTCTTTCCGAATGAGCGAACCAAATGGCCGCCCCGATCGTTTACCGGACATGGAAGCCACACTTACAGCGCCTGCTGTAGCTCGCCCGCAACTCATCGGCGCTGGCGTGCAACGTACGACGCCAAGCTTCGATCTGTTCTACGAAGATGCGTATACCGGCGTCGCCCGGGCGCTGAGCATCACGCTCGGTGACTCGGGCTGGGGACGCGAGGCGGCGGACGAGGCGATGACTCGGGCCTTCGATCGGTGGTCAGATGTGGCGACGTATTCGAACCCGGCCGGTTGGGTGTATCGAGTCGGACTGAATTGGGCACGGAGCTGGCACCGCAAGCTCAATCGACGGATGCCATGGGCCCCCGAGATGGTCGAGCTCCCGTCGACACAAGATGATGCGCTCGACAAGGCGCTGGCTGCCCTCGATGTGAAATATCGAGCGGTCGTCGTCTGCCGCTATCTACTCGACTGGAGCACCGAAGAAACTTCTCGAGCTCTAGATCTACCAACCGGCACCGTGAAAAGTCGCCTCTCGACAGGCCTCAGCCAGCTCCGTACTCGCCTCGGTGAACCCGATACCTCGCCTTCGATCGAACAGGCATGAACATGGACTTCAACGACAGACTTCGAGACCATCTCCATACACAGAACGACGACCTGCTCGTCGTCAGCGAGGGAGCCGACACCGTTCGCTCTCGTTCGCGTCGACGCAAGCAACGCCGCACGGGCGCAGCGATGATGGCGACTCTTGCGGTCGTTCTTCTCGTGGGTGGCTGGCTCATCGACATCTCCGGAGACACGACCGACGCCAATCTTGCAACCGAAGGCGATGGCGACTCGACGGCGGCCTCACCCTCGGCGACGGTAAACAATGGAGATAGCGCAGCAGCTATCGACGTGACCAACGTGTTGCCTGAGCCGGGCGCCGCGCTCGTACTGACACAAGCGACCGATGCTGATGCCCCCGGCGGATACAACACCTTCCAGAATGGTCGAGCCAGTGGGCTCTATTACGTCGTGTCGACGGCTCCAGGTGCCACTTACGACGGGCTGATAGACGGCGAGCCTCTGCGAAACGACACGTTCTACACCTTCGATGGAGCGGGCTGGACGCAGAGCAACCTGGGCGACCGCTACGTAAGCAGTTTCGACAACTCGACGACCGGTCTGTTGTACGCCGTGAGCACTGGCTCGCAGACGAGCAACAGCCTCGAAGTCGGAACGTCGACCAATGCGGGAGGAGACTGGGACTGGACCGAGATCGACCTCACCGCCGTCTTCGGCGCGGACGAGGAGGCCTGGCCGCCCTATGCCGTGCAGGTCGCGAACCGTGGCGGTCAGCGTCTGGTTGTGGTGCACACGAACGGTGCAATCGACTGGGAAGA
>CAXMRH010000090.1:0-15938 GCA_964196045.1 uncultured Chthoniobacterales bacterium
TGCTTGAAGTCAGACAAACATTCCATGATCTCGTTGCTTCTGCGCTCGAGCATGAAGTTGTCCATCGCTTGGCGAACGACCTGAAGGACAGCAACAAGTGTGGTCGGGCCACAGAGGACGATCTTTTGACGCATGGCCTCATCCATGAGGTCTGGGTCGCTCTCCTGAACGAAGGCGAAGACACTCTCGTTCGGAATGAATAAGACCACCGTGTCGACCGAATCAGATTCTTCGTGGTACTTCCGCCCGACCAGTTCCTTGACTCGACCACGCGCATCTTTGACGAACTGCTTCCGATACGAGGCAGCTTCGATCGATGCGTCTTGTTCGGCATCGAGAAAGTTCAGGTAGTTGTCGGCAGGAAACTTCACGTCCATGTGCAAGACCATCTGCCGAGGCATCAGGATCGTGAAGTCGGGCCGCCCACCAGACTCGATCCCCTTCTGGACGCGGTAGTTGATTCCCTCGACCATGCCGGCTCGGGTCAGCACGTCCTCTGCCATACGCTCGCCCCAGTTTCCTCGTTTCTTAGCGCTTCCCAAGGCATCGCGAAGGCTTCCTGTCGTCTGCTGCAGCTGACCAGTGATCTTGGCCGTCTCGTGGAGCTGTGTGACCACGGCGCCATGTTGGCCCGCGGTCTTCTCCTGAAGATCCGTGAGCATCTTTTCGATGCGTTGCATCTCTGCACGAACCTGTTGGTTCTGCTTCTCGATGATCGACGTGCTGGCGTCGTATTTTTGTGCACCGAGTTTCATGTTCGCCTCCAGCTTCTCGGTGCCTTGGCGAAAGCGAGCGTCGAGCTGCTCGGTGCCCGAGCGGAGGCGTGCGTCGAGTTTTGCGTCGGCAACCTCGGCGGCACGTACGACTGCGGCTTGGACGGTTGCTTCGCGATCACGTCCGAGTGCTTCGGCCGTTGCACCGCGCTCGGCGAGAGCGGCCGTTACCGCTGCGGCGACAGCCTGATCGTGGGCCACGGCGCCTTGCGTCGCCGCTGATCGTTGCAGTAATACGAACAGCGCCCCGAACCCGAGGGTGAGACCGATGAACAAGACGATGGCAATGGGGAGAAGTTCCATACATCAGACAGTAGAGAGCAGGTGTGACAACTACTTATCGACACGTCCGGTCGATATCCATCGCGAGTCCCGCAGACATGGCTCGCGAGTCCGGTCGATATCCATCGCGAGTCCCGGAAGCATGGCTCGCTATCCGCCGTGCACATCGTGGTAGCTCGGGGGCAGACTTCTTCCTGTGAATTCGAAGAGTGCGCTCATCCTCGTCGCGGTGACATCAGGCCTCGTACTCGTCCTCGAGATCCTCGCAGGCCGCCTCATGGCACCGTACGTCGGCGTTTCGCTCGACACCTTCACCGGCATCATCGGAACGATTCTCGCCGGAATCGCCGCTGGAGCCGGAATCGGTGGTGTGCTCGCTGACCGCCGAGATCCACTCAAACTGATCGCTCAAGCTCTGTTCTATGGCGGGGCACTTACGTGGCTGTCGATTCCGATCGTGAGCACCCTCGGCCCGAACCTCGGCTCAGGGCCCGTCGCCATCGTCGTTCTCGCGGCCTGCGGATTCTTCCTTCCCGCCGCAGTACTGAGTGGCATAGGTCCCATGGTGGCCAAGCTCCAACTTGGCTCCCTCGAGGAAACCGGGGCGGTCATCGGTCGGCTCTCTGCGGCCAGCACCTTTGGGGCTCTGGTCGGAACCTTCGGTACAGGGTTCATTCTCATCGCCGTACTCCCCGTGCGTACCATCATCATCATCGTCGGAGCCCTGCTCGTGCTCTTCGGCCTCGTGGTGTTCTGGAAGTCAGGCCGACAGCGGCCCGGCTTCGTCGAGACAGGAATCGTCGTTCTGACAGCGGTGATCGGGCTGGCGATCGGATCCCCGTGCGATCACGAGACCGACTACTACTGCGTCCGAATCGTTACCGATGCGCTAGACGATCCAGAGGCACGACCGGGTGGTCGCAGCCTCATCATCGACCAGCTGCGGCACGCCCACGTCGATCTGGACGACCCCGAGTACCTCGACATTCGCTACATGCGCCTCTTCGCTGACGTTGCCGCGGGGCTGCCAGATGGACCGCTCGATGTGTTGCACGTGGGTGGCGGCGGTTTCTCGCTCCCTCGGTACCTCAGCGCAGTACGACCAGGAAGCACCCACACGGTGCTCGAGCTCGACGATGAACTGGTCGACATCGCGCGCAGCGAGCTCGGATTGTCCGACGCGGATGAACTCGAGATTCGGACTGGTGACGCACGACTTCACCTCGAAGACCTAGCGACGGACGGTTATGACCTGATTGTTGGCGATGCATACTCGGGCGATTCTGTGCCGTGGCATCTGACGACGGTCGAGGTGATGGCAGAGTTCGACCGACTACTTCGCGACGACGGCCTCTACATGATGAACGTGATCGACTCGGGTGACAGTCGTTTCGCTCGAGCGCAACTGGCGACACTTCGTGAGGAGTTCGACCAGGTCGCGATGGTCGAGCCACAAGGGGGAATTCCTCGCACCAAGGTGAATCAGATTCTCATCGCAGCCGACATCCCGATCCCTGCGCTCGTTATCGATACAGCGGACGGCACCCTCGTTCGCGGACAAGCTGCCCAGTCTTACATCGGTGACGACGCGCTCGTGCTCACCGACAATTTCGCCCCAGCGGACCAGCTCCTGCGCTGAGGCGACAGCAGTTGTCCGTACCGAGGGTCTGACCCCAAAGGGGGTCAACTGTGGCTAGAGCTGGATCTTGCCGGTGGAGACAGCGCTCGTTGACTGACCGCTGGGGTCGGTGACTTTGATGGTGACGAACCACTCGCCGGTGCCGCGATGCTGGGTGGGAACCGTCCACGTGAACACGTTGTGAGCGGGCACGACCGATCGAGTCGCGATCTGATGATCACCAATTCCGTCACCGTTGCGATCGAGGTAGACCTGAGCGATCGAGCCGTCCTCGTATCCGAGGTCGCGGAAAGCGATTCGGAACTTGTTCGCAGCTGGTTTGTCGTTCTCGGCAAGTTTGATCCAGTCGACGAAGAAGCGCCGGGGTCCGCTGTCCTCATGCGGATCGAAGCGGAACAGCTCGATCTGTTTGCCGTCCCATGCCGACGAGGTATCCCCTCCTTCGATCAAGGCAGACGGCGGAGTGTCGTCCAAGTCGACGGTGATCGTCTGCCATCCAGGGAGAACCACGATGTCCTCGGAGACTCGAGTCTGTTTGGTCGTCGTGCGCCACACGAGGCGGGCGTTCATGCCACCGCCGGGAGCGCCCGACAGTGAGAAGTCTCCTTCATAGAACACTCGGGCAGAGAAGTTCGTGAATCGGCTGCCATTGACCGGTTTGTCTGCGGGGATCGTCACGCGGAAGCCTGAGTCGCTACTGGTGTTCGTGCCGACAAGTTGGCCGTTGGAGAAGCTAGCGCTCATGTTGAGCTGCCGGCTCACGTCAGAGGCCTGGGTGAAGTCCCACGCGTCACCGCGCACCGCAGCGTCATAACTCACCCCGCCGGTCGCGTCGGGCTGCAGAACACGCACTCGCGGTCGTTTGTTGACGATGACTTCGTTCACCAACGACCTGCCCTCGGGTGTCTCGGAGTACACGAAGTACCGCGCGGGGAACATGGCATCGGTGTTCCACGTCGCGGGACCGCCGTCTTCGGAGATCACGCCCCAATTGGGGTTCGTTGCGTTGTTGTTCCAAGCCCTACGGTCACGGTCCCAAATGAGCCGGGCGTCTGGGTCGGTGTCTCGTGCCGTCAACGTGACCGGCGAGTTCGTCGGCTTGTACACGCGGACCCAGTCGATTTCGATGTCGCCGCCGCGGGCGGTCGGCGTGATGACGAGGCCACGAATGTCGCCTGCCCAATCGACTGGACCGCGCAGCGGGTCGCGTTCGAGCTCGAAGTCATAAGTCTGCCAACCTTCGAGCACCCTGAACCCTTGTGCGCCCCTGCACTTTGGGTCGAGGCGTCCGCAGTCGTACCAGCTCACCTCACCCCAGGCGTTCGGGAACCCGGTCATGCGCATGCGGATCGAAATGTGGGTGTACTTATCAGCGTCGATGGGCGAGAGTTCTCCGTCGCGACCCTGGGGAAGACTGTTCCAGCTCTGCACCAGTCGGATGTTGGCCGCAGGTGTCGTCGAAGTCGCGGGCGCGGCTGTCCCCTTCCAGCGCCCACCCTCAACTCGGGCTTTCGTGAAACGCGTGTACGTCAGATTGTTCACTGGCGTCAGATCACGCTCCTGGCCGAAATCCCACGGGTCCGCCAGAGACGTCGACGCATAGTCGGGAGCTTCAGACAAGAGACGCTTCGACACGATGGGACGGCGTGGTTGTGCTTGCGCGCCAACGGCTGTAGCCGCTGCTGTCGACAGCAGCGCCAGCGACAGGAAAGTTATAAAGAAACGACGACCCACGAAAACACCCCTGGTACAGAATTCAACCGGCCGCGTACGTGACGGTAGCGAAGTCTTCGGAGATTTCGTCGTCGGGCTTTAACTCGCTACCCGTCGATTGCAGGGCCAGACACGCGGTCTTCCCAGGTGCGAGGAACATGCAGAATCGTTGATGTACCGGGGGCATCGGCGGGACCGTCGCCCGCTGTCATCGTGATCGTTCCATCCAACTCCGTGGTCACGAACGTGTGCACAAGGGTGAGTCCGAGACCGCGCGCCTCCGCGAACTCGAACCCTTCCGGTGGGCCGATGCCGTTGTCGGAGACAGAAACGACAAGCTCTTTGTCGTCTGACTCAAGCAAGACGGTGACGATCCGCCCCTCGCCCGGAGCGCACCCTGGTGGGAACGCGTGGTCGACGACGTTTTGTAACAGTTCCGTGAGGACAACCGCAAGAGGCATCGACCGGACAAGCGGTAGCCGTCCTGCCTCACCTTCGAGTAGGAACTGGATGGGTTTGTCGGGAGATTGCAGTCCCTCCTCGATCATCCGAATGAGCGGCCGTGCCACGTCCTCGAACGGGGCATCATCACCCGTTGCGTCCTCCGATGCATCGTTTGCGAGCGTCTCATGGACGATCGCGATCGCTCCAATTCGGCGCACAGATTCCGACAGTGCGAATCGCCCCTCTTCGGATTCGACCCGACGCGCTTGGAGGCGCAAGAGGGAGGAGATCGTCTGCAGGTTGTTCTTCACCCGATGGTGGATCTCCCGGATCGTGGCATCCTTCGAGAGCAGCAGGCGATCGCGGCGTTTCAACTCCGACACGTCGCGCATGAGGATGAAGCCGCCATCGAGCTCACCATCCGTGATCAGAGGTAGGCATCGCGAAGTCACGGTGACATCGCCTCGTTCCAGCTCCTGCGTTGCACTCACCTTCATTGCGTACGCGGTTCGCACGAACGAATCATCGAGGCCGAGGTCGTCGACTCGAACGGAACTCGGAGTGCGGTGGATACCGAGGCGATGCAACGCCGAGACAGCATTCGGCGACTGGAACACCACCCTCCTGTCGGCGTCCAAAACGAGCAGCCCGTCTCCGACTCGCGGAGCGCCGTATTGCGGCTCATCCGCGCCCACAAACGGAAAGAATCCATCGGCGATCATCTGCATCAGCCGATCCGAAAGGCCGAGGTACGTCTTTTCCAACTGGAGGAATTCCCGCTGAACTGAACGGCGCTCCCGAAGAACGACGCCAACCTTGCGCCCATCGACGAGGAGCGGCGCCGCCATGATTTCGGCAGTGCCCTCAGGGAAGTGCGGACCGAGCTCGACCACGTCGGATTGCACCATCCCGGTATCCCACGCCCGTCCAACAAGTGGCCGGTTCTCAACTCGATGACGGTCGCCGATTGGATCGTGCGTGTACAACGTTGACGCCGTAGAGGCACGAACGTTCGCGAGGACGACGAAGACATCGTCGTCGTCAGAAGTTGGAGCCAACACGAGCACATCGCCGAGAGCGAGATCCGCGAGGAGTCCCCACGTGCGAATCAGTCGCTTCAGTTGCGCCACCGCCGCTTTGTCGAATCCAGCAACCTGCCGAGCGAGGTCTAGTGGTGAAGCCATCGCGAGATCCTATGAGTCGACGAGCGGACCCGACCACAGCAGCTCCCCGAGCTGAAGGAGATCAGGCACGTTTGCGGGTGAATGAACTTGACGTGGGACGGTTGCAACGATCGACGTAGGGAGCGACGCGACCACTCGGCTCTGCGCCTTGGCCACCTCACATCGCTCGATCACATATTCGGCGCCGGGCACCAACAGAGTTGTGGACCGCAAAGACAGCGGGCTTCGCTCGTTCGCCACGATTCGTTGGGCGACCTCGAGCGTCTTCGAACTCCAGAAGACGTCTGGCTCAACTCCGTTCGCCACTACAGCGTCGATCACCAGGTCGCGGGATGACAAGACCTCGCCAAGCCGCATCAGTCGATCCGCCGACTCTCGCGACGGAGCCGTGACAGCGATGAACGCTGCATCATCACCAGCGAACTCGGCCGACACCGCTGTCGTTCGCTCGACCATCGAGGGAACGACTCCTCGCATCAGCTGAAAGAACTCGACGACGTCGGCGAAAAACTGATCCCCAAGCAGCCTGTCCGCAAGTGTCGCGAAGGTCTTCGCCGCTGCCCCACCGACAAGAGACCCGTCGCCTCCGGTGAGCCATCCAAGAAGCGAACTTCCGAAAAACTCCTCGACCCGTCGAGGTGCATCGAAGAAGTCGAGCGCGTTCTGAGATGGCGGAGTGTCCACGATGATCAGGCGATAACGGTCGGTGCCGATGGCCTCAGCAAGCCAACCGAGCGCGGCGTAGTCGTTTCCGTGCACAAACGTGTCCGCAATCCGCCGGTAGACGGGATTGTCGATGATGCGTTCGGCAACCTCGGATGCCGCTTCGGCACGAATCATTTCGTCCCAGGCCGGGCCCGGGTCGAGCATCGCCGCAAACGCCCGCGACTTCCGACGACCGGTACCTCGAGGAGTTGGGATCTCCACTGGCTCGTTGCCAGCGATGGCGATTCCAAGTGCGCTTGCAAGCCTCCGTGCCGGATCGATTGTCAACACCAAAACATCGCCCTGGAGGTGATTGGTGGCCGCGAGTCCGAGAGCCGCAGAAACCGTGGTCTTGCCGACGCCACCACTCCCGGCGACCACGGCGAGCGATTTGCCTTCGAGTAGTTCGCCCAGACCGACGTTGTTGCCAGCTCTGTTCACAACGACAGCTCGTCTGCTATCGCTTCGCGAATGGCGGCGCGGAGATCGGAAACGATGCCGAATTCTGGAACGTGAAGTACAAGCATGTTCTCGGGAAGCTCTGCTCGAAGCCGTTGATCGATCGCCGAGGCGACGTCCGCGCGATCGAGTCCGATCTGTACAGCGTCGAAGACGTCGCGGGCTCCCATGGTCATCCGCGCCGGACGATCAGCCAGCGCTCTGTCGAGTGTCTCGCGAAGTGAACGAGCATAGAGCTGCGGTCGGGTTCGGTTGACCACGACTGCCGCCAATGCGGCGGGAGTTTGGTCGGAGAGACGCTCGACGAATTCCAGCGTCTCCGAGACTGGCACTTCTTCCGCCAGGGTCACGTTGATTACCCCCGTGGCTTCCGGGTCACCCAACAGGTCGACCACCCAGCCGGTCTCTCGAGCAAGCCTGCCGATGGGCGCAATCTCGCCTACACCACTTGGCGCGGCGAGCTCCCCAAGGAGATGACCAGTCGATGCCGCATCCACGACGACGAGATCCCACTTGCCCGAACGCGCCTCTTCGGCGTACTTGCCGACCAGCAAAAGCTCGGACACCCCGGGCGCAGCTTCGGCGACGAACGAGAAGGCGCTGGCCACCGGGCCCGATACTGCGCCGAGCGGTCCGAGCTGCAGTTTCACGAACTCGGCTAGCGACGCCTTTTGCTCGATCTGGAGGACCGAAAGGTTTGCGGCAACCTCGACCGCCTCATGGCCCGGAACAATCCCGAACATGCCGGCTGCGCCAGGGCTTCCGTCTGCGGAGACGAGCAGCGTTCGCTGTCCACGAAAAGCGGACAGCTCGGCAAGCGCCGCGGCAACACTGGACTTACCCGTTCCACCCTTACCGCCAACGATAAGAAGACGACGGTCGAGGATCGTCATGGAAGCCTCGTCGATCAGCCAAACCCAATCGGACGACTCGAGTCTTCACTGCCAATCTCGATGTAGGCGATCTTGTCGGCGGGAATCCCTACCTGTCGGCCCTTTTTGTCCTCGAGCCACAAGACGAGGCCGTCTCCGCTCAACGCGGAATCGACGTCGCTCTTGACACTGCTGGCATCGACGCCATCAGCCAGCTCGAGCATGACTTCTTTGGGTGTGTACGTAACACCGATGCGAATTTCCACAGGGGTTCCTTCGTTGATGAGTTGGTTGGGTCTTGTTGCGGTCCGTTAGCTGAGGAGGTTGAGCTTCGAGGTGTATCGGCGCTTTGGGGCGAACTCGACATCGATCTTCTCGGCCATCGTCGCAAACACCTGGCTGGCTTCGTTCTCTGGGTCGACGGCCATGATCGGGTGGCCTGAGTCTGAGCCCTCGCGTAGTTCTGGGGCCAAGGGGACTTGCCCCAGGAGGGGCACATCGAGTCGGTCGGCGAGCTCTTTGCCGCCGCCAGCTCCGAAGAGGTAATACCGCTTGCCGTCGTCGCCGGTGAACCAGCTCATGTTCTCGATCACGCCATGGACCGCAAGGTTGACCTTCTGCCCCATGAATGCCGCTCGCTGCGCAACCCGTTGGGCAGCGGGTTGTGGCGTGGTGACGACGTAGAGCTCTGCCCGGGGAAGGAACTGGGCGAGCGACAGCGAGATGTCGCCGGTTCCCGGCGGAAGGTCGACGAGCAGATAGTCGGGTTCATCCCAGTAGACGTCGGTCAAGAATTGTTCGAGGGCCTTGTGCAACATGGGGCCACGCCAGATCACCGGCTGGTCTTCGTCCGCGAAGAAGCCCATCGAAATGGCCCGCACGCCGTGGGTTTCCGGCGGGATCAACATGTCGTCGATCACGACGGGAGCCTGATCGATGCCGAGCATCCGTGGGATCGAGAACCCCCAGACGTCAGCGTCGATGATCGCCGTCGACTTGCCACGAGCAGCGAGCGCAATCGCGAGGTTTGTGGTGATCGATGATTTGCCGACGCCGCCCTTGCCAGATGCGATCAGCAGCACTCGGGTCCGGGAGTCGGGATCGGCGAACGGTATGTCGCGGCCTTCGGCGTGTCCGTGTGCAGGGTTATTGCCCGCGGTCGATGCAGGGTCGCCATGCAACATCTCGCGGACGTTGGCCCGCTCGTCGTCGGTCATGACGGTGAAATCGACCGAAGGACTCGTTGCTCCTAGGCCAACAAGAGCGTCGGTGACCCGGTTCGTAATTTCACTCTTCAGAGGACAACCAGCGACGGTGAGTGCGATCTGCACATCGACCGCCGTACCTGCGATTCCAATGGTTCTGACCATTCCCAGGTCGACGATGCTGCGATGCAGTTCTGGATCTTCAACGGGGCGTAAGGCCTCGATGACCTGGTCTTCGGTAATCGACATCGGTGGGTTGTCCTCCAAGGATCATGACCGGTGAGGTCGTGCGGCCAGGCTACCGAGAGAACCTGCCGCTCACGGTCCGTCGATCAGTCGGCGCTGATCATCTTCGAACTCTCGTGATATGGCGAATGTGATGGCCGCGCCGACCAACATCGCTGCGGTCGAAAATTCGAGATTTGTTCGAAGGACGCCGAAGTTGGTGAACGCTAGACCGTCGGCACCCCGCGCACGTAACGACCCGACGCGGGAGTTAGACGTCCAGGGTCTGGCGTCCGTCGCTCGCCGCCTCCACGAGCTCGTCGAGCGTCGAGAGAAGTTCTGCCCTTGCGTAGGGCTTCTTGAGAAATCCCACGGGACCAGACCCCGAATCGGCTTGACCAACGAGGTCCTCGAGATGCCCGCTCGAAAAAAGCACTGCAATGTCGGGGCGGACGGCACGTAGTCGGGCGCAGACCTCGTGACCACTCAGGCCTGGCATTGTGTGATCAAGAATTACCGCCGTGATCTCGTCGTGTTTGTGCTCGAATAGCTGCAAGGCCGCGAGCCCGCCATCGGCCAGAATCACTTTCAGTCCCTCGCGCTCGAGTAGCTGCTGGAGCATTTCTCGGACAGCGCGGACATCATCGACGACCAGGATGGTTCCGGACAGTGCTGGGCCGCCGTACCCCTGTTTGCTGCTCGTGGGGCTCATCGCGAGGTCTCGGAATCGTCAGGGAACCATTGGCTGGCTGCGTCGACGACGACGAATTGTAATGTGCTCCACCTCAGCCCCTTCGCCACGACGGTCAACCTAACACCGGGCAATTGTTCGGCTTGTTTTCGGCCTAAGGGGTTGGAACTCCGTCGATGTAGCGCACCGACAACGACCGCCGAGCGACCACCCGTTCGCCCGGAGTGATGACGCCGGTCAGGTTGAGCGGGTCGCAGGCGTTGACGGTGACGTCGACACCGGAGCGATCCGTCCGGCGGACACGTGCAAGGTGATCGACCACCTCGGGTAACGCATACTGCTCGCCGCTGAAACCAGACACGAAGCGACCACCTCGGATCACACCTCGGGCCTCGAGACGTCGGAGCGCCCACAGGATCTCGCGCCAAGGGAGTGCCCATGACTCTCGTGCGACCAGGCCATGAAAGATCACACCCCAACGAGCAAGCAGCTGTTCGGCCACCGCTTCAGCAAGCTCATCTGGATCCGCGTCGAGGCGGTGCTCCGCGAAGAGGGTCCACCTGCCCTCGCCACCATGGCGTGCGGACGTCCCACGGCGTAGTCCACGACCCGCACGCGTCGGAGCGGACCCGCGATCTCGTGCATCGAAAAGCGAACGGACTGCGTGAAAGCTGTCCGCATGCACGAGTCCCCGCCATACCAACTCCCACAACCCCTTCTCGATGTCGGTGGGAACCCGCCTAACATCCTGGCCGAGCTCATGATGGAATCGCGCACCACGCGAACGAAGCTCCGCCAACAGTTCTGCTGCACATCCGTCGCCGAGCTCCTCGGGCTCGGCCGCGCCACGTATCGCGGCTACCAGCCAGTCCATGTCGTTGCGCAGTGCCAGCGTGATCGGCGTAGCTTTTGTTGCGGTGGGCCGCGCAGAGTCTGTGGACGCTGCGGCCATACGAGCCCAGGTGATGTCACCGGCCAGGCTGCGTCGGTCCAAGACCTCGGGTCGGAAGTCGGACAGCCGAGACACCAAGAGGTGGGGCTCCCACGTTGCAGCAGCCGAATGCCAACCCTGCAACTGAGCGACCACCCGTGTGAGGCCATCGACCCCCGAGAGCTGCGCACCGGGCGCCACGTGTTGGAACTCGAACAGAAACCGCATGAAATCCTGGGCAGTAACGGGCTCGACACGAGCTCGCTTGCCTTTCTGTGAATACACGTGCATCCGCGACAGCAAACGCCGCGAGGCCCATTCTTCTGCTGTCGCCGAGACTTCCGCTCGGATCCCCACATCGGGCGAGCCGTCACCCAGAGCCTGACGTCCGGCCGAAACTTCCGGGCCGACTCCGCGGGCGGCTGGGGTCCACCGGCCACGAATCGCGAAGCCTTCGTTCTCCAGCCCGACCAACGTGAATTCGATCGCCGACCGATCCATCCCGAGCTGGCTGGACAACATGTCGGTGGTCGCCAACGCGCAACAATCGAGCCGTCCTTTGACAGCTGTCGAGAGTGCTGCCTGTCGGTCGTCAGATGTGGTCTCGATGCCCGGCCACAGCTCGGGGCGCAGCGCCGCAGCGAAGGTCCGGTCCGCACCAACAGTCCAGAACTCCGAGCTCCCGATGGCGAGGAACGCCCGACCGGCATCACACAGCTCCCGGAACAACGGCCGCCAGGCGTCGACGGCGCGGGTAACGACAAGGGACTCCAATAGCTCATAGAGCTCGTCGGGAGATTCCGGCCGTGGAACGACCTGCTCTGCCACTTCGGCTATCGCCTCGGGCGACACCGTGCCGATCTCGTGCAGCTGCACCGGTAATCCACGCCGCAAAGGAACAGCGCGAGTCCGGCGATCGATCGCTTCGGCATCGTCGAGAAAGGTGAATGCCTTGCCGACCAGAAGCTCGTGACACAGCGGCGACGGTTCGGTGGAATCGACGGTGACTACTTCGAGCTCGCCGTTCTCGAGCCGTTCCACCAGCTCGCGAAGTCCGTCGACGTCCATGGCCTCCCGAAGCGTGTCATCCATCGTTTGGCGGACAATGACGTGGTCGGGTAGTTCGATCGGGCCAGAAACGTTCTCTTGACAGGCGGCTGCGACCGGAAAGAGTGCGGCCATCATGTCGTCGGCTTCCATCCTCTGGATCGGTGGCGGGTTTTTGCGGCCCCCTTTCCAACGAAGTACAAGCAGTGACCGATTCAGGTTCCATCGCCAACGCGACAGAAACATCGGCGACGGTGGGACCAGGGTTGCCTGCGTCAGCGTCTGTTCGACCGACTTCGACTTCAAGAACCCAGCCACATCGCCGAGCGGAAAACTGTGCTGCGGCCCGAGCGACAGAACCACGGCATCGTCGGAAGCCGCGGCCTGAAGCTCGAAGTCGAAGTTCTTGCAGAACTTCTTGCGTAGCGCCAGGCCGAAACCCCGATTGAGCCGAGCACCGTTCGGCGAGTGCACGACCAGTTGCATACCGCCTGTCTCGTCGAAGAACCGCTCGATCACCAGTCGATCGCGGGTCGGCAGCGTTCCCAAGATCGCCAGCGACGCAGCCAGGTATCGCACGACCTGATTCGCTGGCTCGGAGTCGATCTGGGCCGCACCCATGAGCCAGGCACGAGCCGCGTCAGGGTCGCCATCACGCAATCGAGACTCGATCTCTCGTCGAATAGTGCAGACCTCTTCGGACAGTTCGAGGGTCCGCCCCGGCGCTTCACCGAACCAGACGGGAATCGTTGGCGGCAGGCCTTCTGCGTCGACAACCCGAACGACACCTGGTTCGATACGACGGATACGCCAACTGTGCGTTCCAAGCGTGAAGATGTCTCCGGGCATGGACTCGGTGGCCCAATCCTCGTTTACCGAACCGATGAAAGTGTCATCCGGATCGAGGAGGACCCGATAGTCGCCGAGCTCGGGAATTGCACCGCCACTTGTGAGGGCCGCCATTCGAGCGCCACGACGACCTCGAAGCTGATCGTTGACATCATCGTGGTGGATCCAATGGGAACGAACACCTCTACCGGTCATCACCCCCGTGGCAGCGACTTCGAGGCATTGGTCGAAATCATCGCGTGTTAGATCGCGATAGGGGCTCGCCTGAGTAACCAGGGTGAACAGTGCGTCCACGTCCCACTCTTCTGCGGAGACTTCGGCGACGAGCTGTTGGATCAAGATGTCGAGAGGCGCAACGGGTGGGAGCAGGGCGTCGAGTCGCCCTCCGTGGACAGCGGTGAGCAATGCACAACACTCGGCGAGATCGTCTCGAGTCTGTGGGTAGAGCCGACCTTTGGGGACGCCGTAACGATTGTGGTTAGCTCGACCGACCCGTTGGAGAAACGTTGCGATGTTTCGCGGTGACCCGAGCTGACAGACAAGATCGACCGGACCAACATCGATGCCAAGCTCGAGTGATGCCGTCGCGACGAGAGCCTTGAGGTCTCCGGCGCGCAGTCGCTTCTCCACCGTGACGCGGCGTTCCTTCGAGAGGCTGCCGTGATGTGCGACCACGTTTGCCTCGGCACCCTCATCGTCGAGTGCAAGGCGTTCACCCAGTTCATGCGACACGCGCTCGGCCATGCGACGGGTGTTGACAAATATGAGCGTCGTCGTGTGCGCCTTCACCATTCCCGCGATGTGATCGAGGATCTCCCCCATCTGCTCAGCAGGCGCAATGGCCTCCATCTCCGAGTCAGGGACGACGAGATCCAGATCGAGTTCGCGAACGTGGCCTTCATCGACCACTCGACAGACAGATTTCCCCGCTTTATCGACTCGGTTGCCGACGAGGAGGTTCGCGACTGTCGAGATCGGCTTCTGGGTTGCGGACAGCCCGATGCGCACCGGACTCGCGTTATGGGCGGCCCTACAGAGGTGATCCAGCCGTTCCATCGTGAGGGCAAGGTGCGAGCCTCGTTTGTCGCGCGCCAGCGAATGGATCTCGTCGACAATGATCGTGTCGACGGTAGACAGCGCCGCCCTTGCCTTCGACGACGTGCACATCAAATAGAGCGACTCGGGCGTCGTGACAATGAAGGCAGGCGGCTTCTTCACCATTGCGGCACGCTGAGACGTCGGGGTGTCCCCCGACCGGACCCCGACCCGAATGGTTGGAGCCGACATGCCGAGCTGTTTCGCGATGGCGGCGATCTCGAGTAGCGGTGTCTCGAGGTTCTCGGCGATGTCGACAGCAAGAGCTTTCAACGGTGAGACATACACGACGCGGGCCACACCGTCGGTCGCTTCTCCCCGCTCGTGGGTTCGGTAGAGCCGGTCGATAGCCACCAGAAAGGCAGACAACGTCTTGCCCGAGCCTGTCGGCGCTGCAACCAATGTGTGTTCACGAGCGGCAATGTGGGGCCACGCTGCCGCCTGCGGAGGGGTCGGTCCGTCTGGGAAGCGTTGACCGAACCACGCGCGAACTGCGGGGTGGAAGTGCTCCATCCCCTCGTGATCGAAGAGGCTGAGCGGGTCGACGACGTCTGTCGTGCCGTAGGTGGAAACGGTCAGATCAGATTCGAGAATGGCCACGGGCACAGAGTAGGAACGCACTGTGACACCTAGCCGCTGGGATTTAGAACCTGGCTGCGAGTCGTCGTAGACTCGACGACCGATGACGTTGTTTCTGGTTCGCCACGCGTCGGCGGGTTCCCGGGGAAGCCTGGGCCCCGACGCCGACCTCGACCGACCGCTCGACGCGCTCGGGATCGACCAAGCCACGAACGTCGCAACGCTCTTGTCGGGTCGGTCGGTCAAGATGATCTTTAGCAGCCGAGCCGTCAGATGTGTGCAGACCGTCGAGCCTCTAGCGGCACTCCTCGGGATCGACGTCGAAGCCCATCCCGCTCTACTTGAAGGACAGGCCGCAACCATGGCGGTCCACCTCGCACGAGAACTGGCCACGGACGACACGACGGCAGTTTTCAGCAGCCACGGGGACATCATTCCCGACATGGTGCAGACGCTGACGCGTGAGGGCATGGTCATCGTCGGTCCACGAGCCTGGGCCAAGGGTTCCACCTGGGAGCTCCGCACGCGCGGCGGCGACATCACCGAAGCCGAGTTCCTCGGGCCGTACTAGTTCTCGACACTTCCGGTCGAGAACCGCGGAAACCGACATGGTCGCTACGCGAGCTCCGCTCCCTCTCGCGCTCACACGTCGGAACGAAGGGGTCAGGCCCTATCTCGTCAAAGGGGTCAGGCCCCTCGCGGTTCAACGCGAGCTGTATACGCACAAACAGACGCCAGCACGGAAGTGAGGAGGGACGACGAACGGCTCGCGGCCTCCGGCAGTCCGCAGAGCACACCGAGGCGAAGGCGAAGGCGAATGTGCGATTGCCGGGAGCGACGCGGGAGAGTGAAAGTGAGGCGCGACCCCATTGCACTCGAGGGAGTGAGGGACGAACGACCGGGCGCCGCCTCCGGCGCAGCTCCCGAGCTCCCGAGCTCCCGAGCTGCGGAGGGACGGAGCAGCGGACTTGCCGCTAGGGAGCCGCATCGCCGGACGCGAGTGCGGATGTAGTAGCTAGTCACCCTCTAATCAGGGCGGCCAGGTCTTCGATCGTGTTCGCTTCGGCCGCGATTTTGTCTTCGCGGTATCCCTTGACTCTGGCGAAACGGAGGGCGAGGTCCCCTGGGTAGGTAGTCGATCGCTGCACCCCGTCGAGAGCGATCTCCACGACCAGTTCAGGACGCACGAACACCGTGATTCCGTCACGCCGAACCTCTCGCGCTAACAACGCCTTGGTCTGCCAG